>VSMX01000001.1 GCA_009773975.1 Desulfovibrio sp.
GTTCCTTGCGCACCGGGAATATTGCCGCGTTGGAGCGTCCGGGAGCAAGAAACAGGAAACGGCTTGCCATGGCCTTTATTTATCCTGTCCTGCCCCGTATTGCAAGAAAGGGATGGCAACTTTACGAAAAAACAAAAACAGGATAAAAAATTTTTTGTCCGGGCTTGAAAATGCGCGAAAGCCCCCACTAATCAATGGTTCCAGGCTGGTTGTGATTATGAAGCAGGTTCGAGGCATACTTGGCGCGCCTTTTTTTCTGACTCTTCTGGCGGCTGCGTTTTGCATCTGGGTTGCCCTGGGCAATGACGTGAATTTTTGTGCGACCACAGGCTGCACGCTTTACGAGGATTTTTCATTTTTCGGGATTTCCCTGTGGTGGATAGGGGCCGGCGCCTTTGGCGTCCTTGCGCTGGCCGCGCTTTTTGGCCTGGCCCGGCCCGGCGCCTGGCTGGCGGCCCTGATGGTGCTTGCCGATTGCGGCTTTTTGCTGCTCATGGCCCTGACCGCGCCCTGCGTGAGCTGCCTTGCGGCCGCGGCCTTTTTTGCCGGCGCTTATTTGCTTTTCAGGCGCGGCGCGAGGGAACGCAGCCACCAGAAAGGCGTTGCCGGAAAACGCCATTCCGTTCTGCTCTGGGTCTGGCTTGCGCTGTTTGTGGTCAACCTGGGCGCCGTGGCCAGGTCGCAGCTTGATGTCTGGCCAATCCTGGATGAAGGCGGCGACGCCAAGACAAGAATGTTCTTTTCACCCGCCTGCCCCCATTGCGTGGAAGGCATCAACGCGCTTTCCGGCAGGCTGGGCGTGGCCTTCTACCCTGTTGCCGACAACGACAGCGACATTTACCGCATAGCCAGGATGAAAGAACTGCTTGGCGAAGGCATGAGCATGGCCGAAGCCCTGGCCCAGTCGGCGGAATATGAAATCCCGGCATTAATTGGCCAGTTCTCGCCAAGCCTGCTAATTCTGCGGCTGCATCTTTTGCGCAACAAGGCCCACATTTTCGCCTCAAATTCACGGGGCGTGCCGTTTTTTGAGGAACGGGGCCTGCCTGCCGGCCTGAAAACCAGGATAAACGCCCGCGAGCGCAAAACCAGCATCCTGGACATTCCAAAACAGGATGCGCCAATAAACCGCGATCCAACCTTGCCGATTGACGACGGCACAGGCCAGTGCGCCCCCGGCGCTCCATGCCCCCAGGGGCCTCAGGCCACAAGGGAGGCCGACTACCACCGCTTCTGACGCGCTTGCGTATCTGGAAAAATAATGCCCCGGGGATTACGCTTTTTCCCTGTAAAAGTTGTTGAGCCACTGGCTTATTTCATTGAGGGCCGCGTTCTGGCGTATTTGGCTGTCCTGGCTGTTCCTGCTGAGCAGAAAACTCAGGCGCAAGGTAAACCTGCGCTGTTCGATGCTGTAATTCGAGCCGACGCAGCCGCAGATAATATAGGTGTCCAGCACCTCGCCCGGAACAATATTCAGCCCCAGGCGCAGAAGAAAGGTTTTTTGATCAACATTGGCCAGTTCCTCGAGGTAATCGGTTTTTTCAATGATCACCCGGGCGCCCCCGGCCGAAATATTAACTATCCGCAGGGATGAGGGCATCCCCGGGTTGCAGGTGAAATCCGGGTCCCTGGCGACAAACTGGCCGCCCTGGACTCCATCCATGATCCAGAGCGCGGCATCCGCAAGCATGCCCGAAAAAACGCGATAGCGCTCGTGGCTTCTCAGTTCGCGCCTGATATAGGAGCGCGGCATGGCAATCGCCACCTTGCGCGTCACGTCCTCCTCATCCGGAAAACACTCGGCAATGCTGCTTTTGCATAAAAAGCCGTTCTGTTTTGGATCCCTGACAAAATGCAGCTTTTCCATGGCGGCCGGCGGCAGCTTAAGATAGATATAGCACTTTTCCTGATTGAAGACAGAAGCCGCCTGCGAATCATCCAGCTTGAGCATCACCCTGTTTTTGCGGATTGAGCTTACATGGCAGTTCAGGTTGCGCAAAACGCGATTCCTGTCCACATAGCTGAGATTTACAGGACAGCCCAGACGGCCTGCCGCCACAAGCACTTCTTCAACAGAAGCATCCCCATGGCGGAACACTTTGCGGATACGTTCTCTCAATGACATGCCGGGGAACCCTTTATGACAGGATTTTCAATTGTTCTCGTATTCACGCAGGTTAAGCGAGCCCATAAGGCAAAGAAGCTCGTAGGGAACAGTATCCAGCTTCATGGCCAGTTCCCAGGCATCGACCGGGGAAGTTTCCGCAGCGGCAGGCCCGCCCAGCGGCCAGGCAAGCTCGCCGGGGGCGGCATCCGGCATGGAGCTGACATCAAGCATGCACATGCTCATGCAAATGCGGCCAATCTGCGGCACACGCCGGCCGCGCACCAGCATGTCGCAGCGGCCGGAAAGGCCACGCGCCAGGCCCTGGCTGTAGCCGCAGGAAACCACAGCCACATCCATGTCCCGCAGCGCCCTGAAAATACGCCCGTATGAGACGCTCTGGCCCTTTGCCAGACGTTTTACCTGCAGGATCGGGGTGGAAATCGACATGGCCCATTCCAGGCCCGCGCCCGCGTTTTCGCGGGAAGTGCCAAAAAACGGGTTGCCGCCATAAATCGCCAGCCCGGGGCGCAGCACATCATAAGCCGCATCCGGCAGCCCAAGGGCCGCCGCCGAATTGCCAAGCGAGCGCCCGATGGCGGGAAATATCTGCGCGAGGGCCCTTGCGAAATCCTCAAACGCCGCCATCTGGCCAGCCGCATATTCCGCGTCTTCCGGCATATCGGAACTTGCAAAATGCGAGACAGCCATTACAGGCTTCAAATTTGACGAATTGCGGATTTTCTCGGCAATGGCCGGAATGTCGTCCTTTCCAAAACCGAGACGCCCCATACCGCTGTCGCACTTGATGGCTATTTCAAGATTATGGGGACAGGCCGCGCCCATTTCCAGGTTTTTGAAATCATTGACCAGGGGCAAAAGCCCGTAAAGCGCGGCCGTTTCCCAGTCATCTGGCGTGCGGCAGCCTGTCAGAAGCAGAAGCCGCTGGCCAAAACCGGCGTTGCGCAGCTCCTCGCCCTCGCTCGCGCCGCCAATGGCAAAGCTGCGCGCGCCCGCCTCATCGAGAATACCCGCGACTGGTAAAAGCCCGTGGCCGTATGCATCTGACTTGATGACCGGCATGAGGGCGCCTGGCGCGCCCAAACGCTGAAAATTGCGCTTGATGGCGGCGAGGTTGACATGGCAGCGGGTGGGGGAAAAAGAAACAGGCATAGGGACTCCGAAGTGCGTGGCGTGGTTTTCAGTATATGAACAGGATGCCGGACAGGCAGGCACCAGAAAGTTTGCTACTTGAGTTTGCAGTTGCCGTCCATGCATTCGCTTGTGGGCAGAACGGGCGTGGCCTGGAAAAGCGCGACCTGTTCGGTGCCGCGGTTGTTGGCCAGCACCAGGGTATAGCGCATAAGGCCCTGGGGGGTCTTTCTTTCAAATTTGCCATCGAAAATGCCGTTTCCGGTCAGGATTGTGGTTTCGCCAAGGCTTGTTTCGCGAACGTTGCGCAGGGCCATATGCTCGACCACGAATTTCTTGTCCCTTACTTCCTGGATAAAGTGTTCCTTGTCGCGGATATGGCCGTTTGAGCCAATGTACCAGAAGTTTGGCGCGAGGAGCTTTTCCAGGGCGTCCGCGTCGCCTGTCATCAGGGCATGGGTGTACAATTCCGCCGTGCTGGCCTTGCCAAAAGCCGCGCCGCCGGCAAGCAGGCAAAGAAGGACGGCAGCCAGAGAAATAATCTGCAACTTTTTCATGATATTCCCTTTTTCCAGATCTTGCTTTAAGGTGTTACCGAAAAGGCGGCGCCCCGATATTCGGCCGGCCGCCCGCGCCATTTTATGCGCGCGCAGATTAAAAGGCAAATGCCGCATCTGATGGAAACACAGCCGCAAACCGAGGTTTTCCAATGCAATCATCCGTCCTGCAATCCATAGGCAAAACTCCGATTTTGAAACTCAAGCTTTCAAAGGATCTGCCCGGCACTGTCTGGCTCAAGCTCGAGAACCAGAATCCCGGCGGCTCCATCAAGGATCGCGTTGCCTTTCATTGCCTGGAGAGGGCCGTAAAACGCGGGGAGCTCAGGGACAGGATGGTGGCCGCGACAAGCGGCAATCTGGGCATTGGCTGCGCCCTTGTCTGCGCGGCCTGGGGGCTTGAATGCTTTTTGACCATGCCCGAATCCATGAGCATGGAAAGACGGGCGCTGCTTGCCGGCTATGGGGCGCGCCTTGTGCTGACCCCGGCAGAGGAGGGAATGGCGGGAGCGGTTGGGCGAGCGGCCGAAATGGCCGAAAAGGAAGGGGCCTGGCTTTTTGACCAGTTTTCCAGCCCGAATGCCGTTGAAGCCCATTATTATACCACGGGGCGCGAGATCAATCACGACAGTTCCGGCAACATGAACGTGCTTGTGGCCGGGGTTGGTTCCGGCTCGTCCATCACCGGGGCCGGGCTTTACCTCAAGGAAGTCATCCGGGATTTCAGGGTCATTGCCGTGGAGCCTGCAGAATCGCCCGTCCTTTCGGGCGGCAGGCCGGGGCCGCACAAAATCCAGGGCATTGGCGCGGGATTTGTGCCCAAAGTGCTCAATACCGAGATCCTGGACGAGATCCTGACGGTAAAAGGCGATGATGCCATCGACATGGCCCGCAAGGTCATGAAGCACGAGGGCGTGTGCTGCGGCATATCCAGCGGGGCCAATGTCTTCGCCGCGCTTTCCGTGGCCGGGCGCCCGGAGATGGCCGGCATGAATATCATTACCTTTGCCTGCGACACGGGCGAGAGGTATCTTTCCACGCCATTGTTTGCCCAATGACGTTTCCTGCCTCGCGCAGGCAGAGTCCCCCGCATTCCGCCAGACGGCCGGCAGCCATTGGAGGATGGGCTTCCCGAATAGCGGCCGTCAGGTCAACCATCTCCTCATGCCTTGTTGTCCGTATTTCCAGATTGCGCATATTTTCTCCCGCAGGGGCAAAAAAAGAATTAAAAACCTCGCCCCCAAACCCCGGCATGATGAAAACCGCTATTTTTCCCTTGCCCCCACATAATCCGCCATCAGCAGGAGGATCTTTCTTTCCGGGCGGTCGGGCAGGCGGCCGGCCGCGTCGCGGGCTTTTTGCAGGTATTCGCCCGCGATTTGCCTGGCGGCATGGTCAAAGCCCTTTTCCCTTATGCTTTTGGCAATTTCCCCTGCCATTTGCTCGTCAATGGTTCCGTTTGCAAAGGCGCGGTCAAAAGCTTCCCTTTCGGCATGGCCAAGGCTTTGGCGATAAAGGCGCAGGGGGGGCGTCAATTTGCCTTCCCTGGCGTCGCCTCCCGTGGGCTTGCCTGTCTGCTCCCCTGGCGCGAAGTCCAGGGCATCGTCAACAATCTGGAAAGCCAGGCCGAGATTCAGGCCAAAATCGTAGGCGGCCCGAACCTCGCCGGGAGAGGCATTGGCCCGCAAGGCGCCAAGGCGGCAGGATTCGCCAAGCAGGCAGGCCGTCTTGCCATGGGCGATTTGCAGGTATTCAGCTTCTGAAAGGTCAACCCGGCGCATACAGGAAATTTCCAGGATTTCCCCCGCGGCGGTGCGGCTTGTGGCTTCTGAAAAGCATTGCGAGAGAGCCGGATTGCCGAATTGGGCCACGATGGCATTGGCGCGGGCCAGCAGAGCATCCCCTGCCAGAATGACGGAAGCGGCATTGAAAACAGTGTGGGCCGCGGGCTGGCCGCGCCGGCTGACGGCATTGTCCAGCACATCGTCATGCAGCAGCGTGGCTGCGTGCAGCATTTCCATGGTGACGGCCAGGCCGTAAATGTCGTCCCTGTCATGGCCCAGAAGACGCGCCGTGCAGATTGTCAGAAACGGGCGCAGGCGCTTGCCGCCGGCATTGAGGATATGCCTGACTATTGGCAGGACAGGAGCCGGCAGAGCCTCGCAGGCATCGTCCAGGGCCTTGTTGATGGGCGCGAGTTCCGCGGCCAGGCGTGTCTTTAGAATTAATGCTGCCATGTTTTTTCAGATCAGGTTCAATTGCGGCAAAATTATCCCAAGGCTTTTCAGGGCGCCGGAAAAATCCTTTTCATCTCTGGAACGCGGCCCGATTTTATTGGATACCGAACGTATTTCCACGCAGGGCGCTCCGGCGCGCAAGCAGGCAAAGGCCACGGAAAAGCCTTCCATGTTTTCAAGGTCGGCATGATAAAGGCTTTCCAGCTGCCTGGCCCTTGCAAAGCTGGCCGTAACCCCGGCCACGCTCAGGGATTTGCAGGGCGGAAATTCCTCTTCCATTTTCTGCAGCCATCTGGAATCGGAATTCAGGGACGAGAGGTCAGCCAGTTCGACGCGATCGTAAACGGCCTCGTTTTCGGATCTTTTCCATTGCGGGTAATGAAAGGCCCTGGCCACCACGTTTGCGCCGTCGTTGAGGCCGTATTCCGGCCAGATTTCCTCCCTGACCAGATATAATTTGCGCAGGGGGCGTTTTTCAAGATCAAACGCGCCTGCCAGGCCGGCCAAAAGACAAAGCTCGACCTTCCAGGGATGGCCAAAAACCTCGCTGGAACTGGTAAGGCCAAAGCAGTAACCGGTGGCCATGGCGGCATTCGCCGGCCCTATTCCAGTCGCGTAAAACAGAACGTCCCTGCCCTTGAGATTGGCGGGATAGGGGCGCATCTCCCGAATATCGCCAGGTAAAATTCCCGGCGCCAGGGCCAGGAGCTCTTCCGGCGTAGGCGCAAGAATCAAAAGAGCCAAGCCTTACAGCCTCCAATAGGATATGCCCGCATCGCGCATGGCATCCCTGTCGAAAAAACCCTTGACGTCAACGACGACGCCTTTTGCCGGATCCGCGAAAAAGCCCCTGATTTTTTCAGGATCAAGCGCGGAATATGCCTTGTGCCCGACGGCCAGCACAAGGGCGTCCAGATCGCGCAGGGCATCCAGCGGCAAAAGCTTCTGGCCGTATTCGGCTTCCGCTTCCGCGGCGTCGGCTTCCGCGTCGTGCACCAGCACTTCGCAGCCGTAGTCCTCAAGCTCGCGAATCACGTCAACAACGCGGCTATTGCGCAAATCCGGCACATTTTCCTTGAAAGTAAAGCCGAGAATGCCCACGCGCGCGCCATTTACGCGGCTGTCCTGGCGGATGAGCCGCTTTACCGCGCATTCGGCCACATATTTGCCCATATTGTCATTCACCTGCCGCCCGGCAAGAATGACCTGGGGGTGAAAGCCAAGTTCCTCGGCCTTGAACGTAAGGTAGTAGGGATCGACCCCGATGCAATGGCCGCCCACAAGACCGGGCCTGAAATGCAGGAAGTTCCATTTGCTGCCGGCCGCCTCCAGAACGTCCAGCGTGTCTATGCCCATTTTCTCGAAGATGATGGCCAGTTCGTTCATCAGGGCGATATTCAGGTCCCGCTGGGTGTTTTCTATGACCTTGGCCGCTTCCGCCACGCGGATTGCGGGCGCGCGGTGCACGCCGGCCTGGACAATCGAACCATAAATACCGGCCAGAAGATCCAGGGTGGCAGCATCCGAGCCGGAAACAATCTTGACCACGGTTTTCAGGGTATGCACCCTGTCGCCGGGATTGATTCTTTCCGGCGAATAGCCCACGGTGAAATCGCTGCCGAATTTCAGGCAGGATTCCCTTTCAAGAATGGGCACGCAAATTTCTTCCGTCAGGCCGGGATAGACCGTCGATTCATAGACAACCACGCAGCCTTTGGACATATTGGCGCCCACGAGGCGGCTCGCCGAAATAACAGGCGTGAGGTCGGGCGTGCGGTGGGCGTCTATGGGCGTGGGCACGGCGATAATGATTACAGCCGCCTGCGCAAGCCTGGCAGGATCATCGGTATAGTCGATTTTCGCGCCGGCAAGTTCTTCCGGCAGGGTTTCCCTGGTGTGATCCTCGCCGCGAACAAGCTCTGCAATGCGTTTCGGGTTCACATCAAAACCGGTCACGTCCATGTGCGCGGAAAGGGCCACGGCCAGCGGCAGCCCGACATAACCGAGACCGACGACGGCTATCGGGCGTTTCCTTTCCAGAAGGTCTTCAAATTTAACCATGATTTTGCAGCCATTTAAATTTTTTGTTTTTCTTTTGCTTTACAAAAAAGCTCTTTTGCGTCAACCAGAGGCATGCAGGAAAATCTTGAACTGTTTTTTCGCGCCCTGGCGCTCGCCATCGCGCTGGAAAGCTTTTGCTGGGCCCTTTTTCCCTCTTTGATGCGCAAAATAATCTCCCAGCTGCTCGAGGAACCGGATTCCACCCTGAGAATAGCGGGCAGCACAGGCCTTGTCCTGGCGGCGCTGATCGCATTTTTTGTCAGCTGAAAGAGTTCGGGATGCGCGGGACTCCGCCCATGACCCTCAATTCGCGCGCAAGCTCCCTTGCGGCTGAGAGGCCGGACAAGGCCGCCCCCCGCGCAGGGCATGTGATGCGGGCGCAAGATGCAAAGCCCCGAGGGGCTTTGCCGCCAATTCATGCGCCTGCAAGGCTTTTTTCCGGCTTTTCGCCCACATGCAGGCAAACAATGCCGCAGGTAAGGCGGCGCCAGGCTACATTGGCAAAGCCCGCGGCGCGCATTTCTGCGGCAAGGTCCCCGGCCGGGGGAAAATTGTCTATTGTTTGCGCAAGATAGGCGTATGCTGTCTTGTCCCTGGCAAAAGCGCGCCCCACGACGGGAAGAATATTGTTGAGATAGAAATTGTAAAGGCCTCCCATTATTTTTTCCCGCCCGGAACCGAATTCCAGAATACAGGCCCGTCCGCCCGGCGCGAGAACGCGCAGCATCTCCGCAAAAGCTTCCGCTCTTGGGCTGATATTGCGTATGCCAAAGGCCATGGTAACGCTGTCCACGCAGTTATCGGGCAGGGGCAGGCGCTTGGCGTCCGCCGTCACGGGAATGATGCGCGAGGCCAGATTGCCGGAAAGCTTTTTCGCGCCTTGCTCAAGCATGGGCTGGCAAAAATCCATGGCCGGAATCATGACCTGGGGCTGTGCCCTGGCAATGGCCAGAGCCACATCCAGCGTGCCCGCCGCCAGGTCAAGAATCCTGCCATTTGGGCCGCTTTTTATGCTTGCGGCCAAAACCTTGCGCCATTTGCGGTCAATGCCGAAGCTGAGAAAATGATTGAGGAAATCGTAAAAGCGGACAATGCGCCCAAACATGCCCCGCACGGCTTCGTCATGCCCCAAATTCGCGGCAGGATCCCCGGCTTCTACGATATTGGCGGGTTTTTCCGCCCCCGCCGGGGATTTTTCAGCCTGGTGGCTGACGCGGCCAGTGCCTTTTGGGTGCGGCGCGCCGCCTGACTTTTTTTCGGAATATGGCCCGCTCAATCCACGTACCGCCTTTCGGATGGCAGATTGTCCTGATTCTCGCGAATTGTCGCGGCCACAACCCGGAAAACGACGGGAAAAATTTCCGCGAAATTGCCTGGCGAGACGGTGCGCGTCTCGATAAACTTGGCGGTAAGCTCCTTGGCGACTTGCAGGGCTTCCTTGCTATCCTTGTCCATATAATAATTTGGCTATTAAAAACCCGCCGGTGGGGAATGGCCGGCCAACCCACAGCGGGCAAGCTGCCTTGGCGGGTAAAAGAACGGAAACGGCCAGCCCCCGCCCTTTTTGTTTTGCCGCCAAATTAGCTTTGCAGGGGAATGTTGTCAAATGACAGCTTTTGCCCGGCAATGCAAATATCATCCTCAATCCTCCGCCTGGGGGGCGAAGTAGTTGGCGCCAAAGTTGAGCCCGAGCACGAAGAAGGCGGCAAAGACCGCTGTGGCGCTGCAAAGCAGGGGCGGGGCGGAGAGGGAGAGGCGCATCAGCAATGTGCCCGCCACGAAGCCGGAATTGCGGAAAACCGCGTAATAGCAGGGCATATAGCGTTGGGCAATCAGCACCATGGCTATATCCGCAAAAATCAGCACAGTATAGATTGTCTCGAAAAAATGCACCTCGTGCCCTGTAAAGGTCAGCCAGATGTCATAGACGCCAATGCCAATGAAGGTGGCCAGCAAAAACATGGCCACAAGCTTTTTGGACGACACATAGCGCGCTATGGCCTCGGTTGTCATTTTGGCATGCCAGCGCCGGTTGTAGCGCCGGTAAACCCCGAGGCAGAGAAAGACAATAAGCGCGGCTGTGCCGGAGGCCGCTATTTCGACAAGCTGCATGATATTGTCCATGCCTATATAAACTGGCTCCGGCAAGAACGACAGCACCTTGAAGGCATTGCGCAGCAAGATAAGGGTCAGGATTTCGAACTGCTTGCCCATCGAGCTTGAAAGCGAGGTGGGCAGCACAAAGATCAGGCTGATTACCTCGATGCCGAGGATGAGCGTAAAAGCAAGCTCAATGGCGAAAAAATGGATTGGGCTGAATTTCGGCGCCCAGTCCGGGAAAATGCCCAGCCTGTATCCTTCCGCAAAAACCAGGGTAAAAAGATAAATCCAGAGCAGGCCAAGGCCGATGCCGCGCTCGGTGCGGGGATTTTCCCATATATGGTGCAATATGTCGTATAGCCTTACAAGGCCCGGAAACCAGGCTCCCGGCATAAACTTACTCCTGTAGCAATATTATTTGGCAAATACTGCCGTCAGCAATCACCGGCAGCATCATCAGTCACATTTCCCCTCTTTTTTGCGGGGCCGTCAAAAAAGCCCAATTTTCGGCTTTTTGTCAAGGCCGCGATTTGTCTGGAATCTTCCCGATCCGTCATGCAGGCGCATTCAGCATCCTGAATCATCAGGGCGTTCGCGTAATTGATATTTCCGTAAAGTTTTTTGAGGAAGGGGTGGTTTGGGGAGGGGGAGAAGCTTTTTGCAAAATGCTCCTCCCCCAACAATAACCTGGCTGCCAGTTCAGTAATTCTGCCGCGCGAACTGGCCGCCGCTGACATAGAAGGTGTTTTCGACGACAAAAAGGGCGTTTGGATCGATGGAGCAGACCAGGGTTTCAAGGCGCCTGAGGGCCACGTTATTGGTTACGGTAAGCAGGATTTCGCGGTCGGTGCCGGAATACGCGCCCTTGCCGCGCAGCAGGGTTACGCCGAATTTCTCGCTGGCCAGGATGGCCTCGCCGATTTCCTCGCCGCGGTCGGAGATGATGAGCACAAGCTTGCGGCGGTTGAACATGCCCAGGACGTATTCCAGGGTATGGGAGGAAATGAAGACCATGATCATGGAGGCCACGATCATGTCGAGGGAGAGGCGGAAGGCGCCGCAGAGGAAGAGGGCCGCGTTGAAGAGGAAGTTGAACTGGCCGATTGGAATGTTCCAGCGCTGCTTGAGCAGGATGGCGATGATATCCGTGCCGCCGGAACTGCCCAGGGTGCGGAGCATCATGCCGCAGCCCGCGCCATGCAGCACTCCGCCGACTATGGCCGCGTAGATTTCGTTTTCGATGGGAATTTCAAAGTTGATGAAATAGCTCATCGCGACGGTGATGAAGGTGCCGTAAATTGTATAGAGCAGAAAACGGCGCCCGACCAGAAACCAGCCCGCAATATAGACTGGAACGCAGAGCGCGGCATAGAGCACAAGAGGCGGCATTCCGTGCCAGATATAGGTCAGCAGCAGGGAAAGGCCCATTATGCCGCCGGCCAGGAAATCATGGGGAGCGGCGACGCATTGCACGCAGATTGTCATCAGCGTTGCGCCAACTGTAAGCAAAAGCAAATTCCAGGGTATGGAATTGGCCAGCTTGCGATTGTATTTTTGCAGCATATCAGATCAGGTCCCAGGCCATTTTCAGGGCCACAAACAGCAGGAAGACGGCGAAGACGCGCTTGAGCTTTTTTGTTGGCAGGGCGTGGGAAAGCCTGACGCCAAGGGGCGCGGTGATCCAGCTCGCGCCCGCAATGCCCAGAAGCGCCCAAAGGTGCACAAAGCCCAGGGTCATTGGCGGCAGATCTGGCCGCCCCCAGCCGCCGACAATGTAGCCAAGGGCGCCGGCCACGGCAATGGGAAAGCCGATTGCGGCCGAAGTGCCGACGGCCTTGTGGATATCAATGCCGCAAAAGCTCATGAAGGGCACGGAAAGCGAGCCGCCGCCAATGCCGACAAAGCTGGAAACCATGCCGATAACGCCGCCAGCCGAGGCCGTGCCAAGCGCGCCGGGCATGTGGCGGCTGGCCGGGGGCCGGTAGTTGGCGAACATCTGGCAGGAAATCGCGATCAGAAAGCAGATAAAGAAAATCTTGAGGAACATTGTGGGCAGATGGGTGGCGATCAGGCCGCCCGCAAAGGTGCCAACCAGGATTCCGGGAGTTATGCGCATGAAGATATCCCAGTTCACCGCGCCGCGTTTGTGATGGGCGCGGGCGCTGGCAACGGAAGTGAACATGATGCTGGCCAGGGATGTGCCGAGGGCCAGCTGTTGGCAGTACTGCGCCGGGACTCCGTCGTATGGAAAAACGGCCAGGAGCATGGGCACGATGACCGTGCCGCCGCCCACGCCGAGCAGCCCGGCCAAAACCCCGACTATGGCGCCGCAACATAAAAAGATCAGCAAAGAAATCAGCATCACTTTCCTCCGTGTGCAAATATTGTCTGACCGTCAATATTGGATTGCCGAAAAATTAATCGACTGAACAGGCATCGTCAACCGGCTTTTTGCTTTACAATGAGGCTTGCGAAATTTATGCTTGATTTATGCGAAGTGAAAAACCAGACACATGCCGAAAAATCCAGTCCGCCCCATGCGGGCAATACCCCGTTTTATAACGGGGTTTTTTTTGGCTGGCGCATGGAGAGCAACAGATGCAGGACAACAACTACAACTGGGTCCACAAGGATCTGCTGGATGTAACGCAGTTGAGCCGCGAGGATGTGATCTGCATCCTGGATATCGCCAAAAGCTTTGATGAAATCAACAGGCGGCCGGTGAAAAAGGCTCCGACCCTCAAGGGCAAGACAGTGGTGCTGTTTTTTGCCGAAAACAGCACGCGCACGAAAACATCCTTTGATGTGGCCGGCAAGCGCCTTTCGGCCGATACCTTTGCCCTTTCCACTTCCGGCTCGAGCATCAACAAGGGCGAAACCCTCAAGGACACGGGCCTGACCCTTGAGGCCATGCATCCCGATATTATTGTCATCCGCCACCAGAGCAGCGGCGCGGCCCAGTTTCTGGCCGAACGTCTGAGCTGCGGCGTTGTCAACGCCGGCGATGGCTGGCATGCCCATCCAACCCAGGCCCTGCTGGACTGCTATGCCCTGCGGGAAGCCTGGAACGGAGACTTTGCCGGCAAGACGCTGCTGATTTTGGGCGATATTGCCCATTCGCGCGTTGCCCGCTCCAACGTGCATCTCTTGCGGCTCATGGGCGTAAATGTGCGGCTTTGCGCGCCGCGCACGCTCCTGCCGGCTGGCGTCGGGCACTGGCCCTGCGAGATTGAAAACGACCTGGATCGGGCCTGCAGGGATGTGGATGCCGTAATGTGCCTGCGGCTGCAGCTTGAACGCCAGCAGGCCGGGCTTCTGCCGGATCTTTCGGAGTATGCCCGCCGTTACTGCCTGGATCACAAACACCTGCGGCTTGCGCTGCCAGGCGCCAGGGTTCTGCATCCCGGGCCGATGAACCGCGGGCTTGAAATTGCCGATGCCGTGGCGGACGACCCGAATTGCCTTGTGCTGCGCCAGGTGGCGGCGGGCGTTGCCGTGCGCATGGCTGTCCTTTATCTTCTGGGCATGCATGGAGGTTGCAATGCTGAGGATTGAAAACGCGCTCCACCTTGGCGCGCCCGTGGATTTGCTGGTTGACGGCGCGAAAATAGCGGCCATGACCCCGGCTGGCCATTGCAGCCGGCCCGAAAACTGCGAGGTTTTCAATGCCAACGGCCTGATGCTGCTGCCCAGCTTTACCGACGCCCATACCCACATGCGCGAACCTGGCCAGGAATACAAGGAAGACATTGCCTCCGGCCTTTCCGCTGCCCTGCATGGCGGTTTTGGGGCCGTAATGTGCATGGCCAATACCAAACCGGTCAATGACGGGGCGGCTGTAACCGCCCTGATGCTCGAAAAGGCCAAAAAAGCCTGGCCCGACGGCCCGCGCCTCTACCCTGTGGCGGCGGCAAGCGTCGCTCTGGAGGGCAAGGACATGGCGCCTCTTGCGGAATTGAGGGAAGCGGGCTGCGTGGCCGTGTCCAACGATGGCCGGCCGCTCGCCAATGCGGAGCTAGTGCGCCGCATCATGGAGTACGCGGCCGATCTGGGCATGATTTTCATTGATCACTGCGAAGATCCCGATCTGGCCAGGGGCTGGATAATGCACGAAGGCGGCATGTCGGGCATGCTGGGCCTGAAGGGCCAGCCCGGCACGGGAGAGGCCCTGCAGGCGGCGCGGGATGTGATGCTGGCCGAATACCTCAACCTGCCCGTCCACATTGCCCATGTTTCGGCCGTCGAAACCCTGCGGGTCATCGAATGGGGCAAAAGCCGCGGCGTAAAGGTCACAGCCGAAACCTGCCCGCATTATCTTTTGCTTACCGACGCTGCCCTGGCCGACTACAACAACCAGGCCAGGGTCAGCCCCCCGCTGCGCGGCGCGGCCGACCGCGACGCCCTGCGCAAGGCGGTCAAGGATGGCCTGATCGACATCCTGGTAACAGATCATGCCCCGCATGCGGCCCATGAAAAAGACGACACTCTCGACAAAATTCCCTGCGGCTTTACGGGGCTGGATCTGGCCCTTTCCCTTACCTGGGGCCTTGTGCTGGATGGCGCGCTGGCGGAATCCGATCTGCACCGGTTATGGTCGCGCCGCCCGGGGGAGATATTCTCGCTGCCCCGCAATGAATTCAATCCTGGCGATCCCGCCGATTTCTTCCTGTTCGACCCGGAAGAGGAGTGGATGGTGAAACCGGGCAATCTCCGCTCCAAAAGCTGCAATACGCCATTTATCGGCAGCAATATGCACGGCCGCGTCAAGCATCACTGGATAGGCGGCAAAAAATTGTTATAGCATTTTGAAATAATCAATAAACCACATAAATATGGAGGCGTGCCGTGTTATTGCGCCAACCTGTCGCGCATGGACGTTTTTATCCCGGCAGGCCGGATGATCTGGCCAGGGAAACCAGCGAATACCTTGCCGCCTGCGCCCCGGCGGAAAAAGATTCAAGAAAGCCCTGGGCGGTGATGCTGCCGCATGCGGGCTATATATTTTGCGGCAATATAATTGGCAAAACCCTGGCCGGAACCGAACTTGCCCCAAGGCTGGTTGTGCTCTGCCCCAACCATACCGGCCGCGGCCAGGTGCTTGGCGTGTGGCCGTCGGGAGCATGGCTTGACCCGTGCGGCACGGTGGCTGTGGACGAGAACCTGGCAGCACAGCTCATCCGGAGCGGCGGGGGCTTTACAGCCGATACCAATTCGCACCTTCTCGAGCATTCGATCGAGGTTATCCTGCCCTTTCTGCAGGCAGCGGAAGGCGCGAAGCTGCGGGGCATTGTGCCTGTAACGGTTGGAACGCAAAATCCGCAATTCCTCCAGCATGCGGGCAAGGCTCTCGCAAGGGTGCTGGCCCTGCCGGAAAACGCGGATGCAGGAGTGGTCGTCAGTTCGGACATGAACCACTATGAAAGCGAAAAGCGCACTCTGGAAAAAGACAATATGGCGCTGGAATCCGCCCTGGCGGCCGACCCCGATACCTTGCTGGAAACGGTTGCCAGGGAGGAAATAAGCATGTGCGGAGCTGGCCCCCTCGCCCTTGCGCTCTATGCCGGCCAGGCTTTGGGCAAGCTTGACGTTGACCTCGTTGCCCACGACACATCGGCAAGGGCTTCCGGCGATACCGAACATACGGTAGGCTATGCCGGCCTGCGGCTTTACCTGGACAGAATTTAACAAGGCTTTCCGCGCCGGGGGGAATTACCCTTCCCGCGGCATCGCGTAATTCCTGGCGCAGCCTGGCCACACCTTGCCAGGCTCCCTTTTTCCGGGGCTTGAAAAGCGATATCGCAAACATGGCCACGAGCATGCTGGTCTGCAAAAGCGAAAGCCGGAAATCGCATCCGTCCGAAATGAGGTTCAACATGGAAAATTTTACAGAAGGTTATGTGACCGCATTCCCCTATACCTTTGGATATTATCCGGAACTCAACCCTGCGCGGGCCTTGCTGCCCATTTTGCGCCACGGCTTTGCCGTTCCCCAATTTAAAACAGCATGCGAGCTGGGTTTTGGCCAGGGCATATCCATAAACATTCACGCGGCCGCCTCCGAAACAGAATGGTGGGGCACGGACTTCAATCCCTCCCAGGCGGCGTTTGCCAGGCACCTGGCCCGGGCATCCGGCGCCAATATCCATCTGTGCGACGAGCCATTCGCGGAATTCTGCCTGCGCGATGACCTGCCCATGTTCGACTTTATCGGCATTCACGGCATCTGGAGCTGGATAAATGACGCCAACAGGAAAGCCATTGTCGAACTTCTCAAAAACAGGCTGGCCGTGGGCGGAATCCTCTATATCAGCTATAATTGCCATCCCGGCTGGGCTCCAATGGTGCCGGTTCGCGAACTGCTGGAATTATACGGGGCGCGCTGCGGCAAAAGCCTGGAAAACGGCATTGGGGAAGCGCTGGAATACGCGTCCAGGCTTGTTGATCTTGACGCGCTTTACATGAAATCGCAACCCGGCCTCCAGAAGCGCCTCGATAATCTCAAAAACCAGAACCGGGCCTATCTTGCCCATGAATATTTCAATAAAAGCTGGGATGTGATGAGCTTTGCCAAAATGGCCGAATGGCTGGCTCCCGCCATGCTCGATTATGTGTGCCAGGCCAGTTACCTGGACAATGTGAACATCCTGAACCTGAGCAGCGAGCAGCAGGCTCTGCTTGACGGCATTGACGACATTCCCCTGCGGGAAACAACGCGCGATTTCATCCGCAATACGCAATTTAGGCGCGATTACTGGATCAAGGGCAAAATGGCCCTGCCGGCCTTCGAGCTTCGCGAGACAATTCTCTCACTTAAATTCATCATGCTGGCCCAAAGGGACGCCATTGAGCTGAAGGCCAGGGGCTCAAGAGCCGAGGCCAATCTGGACCCCGGCATCTATACACCCATCCTCAACGCCTTTGCCGACCACAAGGCGCACAAGCTTTCGGAATTCGCCCATACCATGCATGAGGCCAACATCAGCTTTCCGCAGCTTCTGGAAGCGATTACCATTCTCTGCGGCAAGAACGCGCTTGCGCCGGTCAACGACATCAACCGCAATATTTTCGATCATTGCAAACGCCTTGACGGCCTGATTGAAAACTGGGCCCGATCCTCGTCCGATATCGGCTTCCTGGCCAGCCCGCTCACTGGCGGCGGCATCCAGACAGACCGTTTCAAGCAGCTTTTCCTGCTGGCCAGGCGACTGGGCTTCAGGCTGCCAAAGGACTGGGCGCAATTCGCCTGGGACCAGCTCGCCGCAGTCAACCAGAAAATCATCAAGGATGGCGTTCCCCTCGAATCGCCAGAAGAAAACCTGGCCGAACTCAATATCCGGGCCGACGACTTCGCCGGCCCCCAATTGTCCATACTCGAAAAACTGGGAATTAATTGATGGATAATAACCGGGAAGAAACATTATCCGTCTGGTCGGACGACATTGTGTTCCGCAATGTGAGCATAGGGGATCATTATGTAAAAAGACTGGCCGAACTGCCCGCGGTCCTTGCCCAGGCCCGCCTCATGGAATTGGGCCGCCAGGGCGGATCCATGCTGAGGGATGCACGGCGCAGGTTTCATCATGGCACTGGATAATCATTCTGCGCAGACGCCGGATATCGGAACCTGCCGTGGATCCATGGCAAACCGTTTTCTTCCCGCTCCCGGACATCCCCTGTCCTTCTCCAGCAAAATTCCTTGATTTTAAACCGAACGCGTGCCACAAGAAATTTGCGGCGCGCTTGTTGGCGACAAAGAGAGGACGGCAAGGAAAGGACAATAATGCTGGAGTATGTGCCATATATGCGCAAGGCCATAGAACTGGCCAGGCGCGGACAATTCAGGACCTGCCCCAATCCCATGGTCGGCGCGGTATTGCTGCGCGATGACAAAATCGTGGCTGAGGGCTGGCACAAGGGCTTTGGCCAGCCCCATGCGGAAGTGGACTGCCTGCGGGACGCGGCCGGAAAAGGCGTGGACCCCAAAGGGGCCACCATGGTCGTAACCCTGGAGCCCTGCCGGCACAAGGGCAAGACGCCGCCATGCGTCGAAGCCTTGCTGGACGCCGGAATCGGGCGCCTTGTTTACGGTTTGCCAGACCCAAATCCACAGGCTGCCGGCGGCGCGGCCTGGCTCATGGAGCGTGGCGTGGAAGTTGTGGGGCCAGTTGACGAAGAGGCATGCCGGGACCTGGCTGCCGATTTTATTGTCTGGCAAACCACGAACCGCCCCTACATTTTGCTCAAGCTGGCCTCCACCCTCGATGGCCGCATTGCCACGCGCAATGGCAAATCCCGCTGGATAAGCAACAATGATTCCCGGGTGCGCGTGCAGGAAATCAGGGCCGGCATCGGCAAGTGCCACGGCGCGATATTTATCGGCGGCGGCACATTCCGGGCCGATAATCCCATGCTCACCGCGCGCGGCGATGATGCGGCCGACCAGCCCCTGGCCTGCATCCTGACTTCCCGCCTGCCCAGACCGGACGCGGATTTTCATCTTTTAAGGGAGAGGCCGCAGCAAACCGTCTTTTTCGCCTCCCCCGCGGCCACGGCCTCGACAACGGCGGAAGCCCTGCGCCAAATGGGCGTGAGGGTCTTTGCCCTTGGGCCCGATGCGGGCGGCGGCCCGGACTTTGCCGGCATGTTCGCGACAATGCGCAGGGAACTCGGCTGCCCGTACGTTCTTTGCGAAGGCGGCGGCAAGCTTGCCCTGGCCATGCTGCAAGCCGGCTTTGTCGATGAATTTCATCTGCATTACGCCCCGCTTGTTCTTGGCGATGAGGAGGCCAGGCCGCTTTTTCGCGGGGCCGCGCCATTAAGCCTGGACGAGGCCCTGCACATGCGGATCTGCTCGGTTGGCCTCTGCTCGGGCGATGCCCATCTGCTCATGCGCCCGCTGGACAAAGCCTGAACCCATGTTTACCGGAATAATCCAGGGCCTTGGGGAAATCACGGCCCTCAATCGTCTGGGCCAGGACAGCCGGCTGGCCATCAGGCCGCTTTTTGTTATGCCCGATATTGTGCCTGGGGAATCAATAGCCGTGAACGGCGTCTGCCTTTCCGTTGAAAAAAGCTCGGACGGCCAGTTTTGCGCCTACGCTTCTGGCGAAACGCTTTCCCGCTCAAATCTCGAATTTCTGCGCCAGGGCGCGCGGGTCAATCTTGAACGGGCCCTGGCCCTTGGGGACAGGCTGGGCGGGCACCTGGTCAGCGGCCATGTCGATTGTCTGGCCACGGTCGCGGAGATCGCGCCCGCGGGCCAGTCCCTGCGCATAGCCGTGAACTTTCCCGGGCAGTATTCCAGCGAGGTCATCCCCAAGGGTTCTGTTGCCCTGGACGGTATAAGCCTGACTGTCAACGAGGCCGGAGATGGCTTTTTGAGCGTCAATGCCATTCCCGATACCCGGGCCCGCACAAATCTTGGCCAGTGGCGCAAGGGATCTCTCCTGAACATGGAAACCGACATGATAGGCAAATATGTGCGCCGCATGCTTGCGCCCCTGACCGGACGGGACAAAAAGGCCGGACAGGACAAAAAGGCTGCCCTGGACATGGATTTTCTTGCCCGGAACGGATTTTTGTAGCCGGCTTTCCGGATTGCGTTACATTACCGCTTTTTTGGAGAATACGGACATGATTCAGCCAAAAACAATAGAAGGCAAGCTGAATGCCTCCAATCTCAGGATTGCCGTCGTGGCGGCCAGGTTCAATGATTTCATAGTGGACAGGCTGCTTGGCGGCGCGCTGGATTATCTTTCGCGCCATGGCCTTGAGGCCGAAGGCATTACGGTTATCCGCGTTCCCGGCGCATTCGAGGTGCCGCTAATTTGCCAAAAGCTTGCCAAAAGCGGCAAATATGACGGCATTGTGGCCCTTGGCGCCGTAATTCGCGGCGCCACCCCGCATTTTGACTATGTTTGCGCCGAAGCGGCCAAGGGCTGCGCCCATGTGATGCTGGAAAACAGCGTTCCGCTTGGTTTTGGCATTCTGACCTGCGACACCATCGAGCAGGCCATCGAGCGCGCTGGCTCCAAGGCCGGCAACAAGGGTGTTGAAGCTGCCGCCGCCATGCTGGAAACCGTTCGCGTGATGGAACAGATTTAGGACATGGCCAGGAATCAGAGCAGGCGGCAGGCACGCGAGCTGGCTTTCCAGGTGCTTTACAGCCTCTTTTTTGCCCCGGCGGAAGATGAAGCGGCCCTGCGGCGATCCTTTGTGCTTTCGCCCCACAATTTGCGCATGGACGAATCCAGCCTGGATGACGAGCCGGAAGGCTTTGCATGGGATTTGACGCATGGCGTTTGGCGCAGGCAAGGGGAGATTGACGGGCAGATCAATCGCTTTTCCCATCATTGGCGCACGGAAAAGATGGGCAAGATCGAGCTGACGCTTTTGCGGATTGCCGTCCATGAACTCGTCTGGCTGCGGGATTCGCCCCCCAGGACCATCATCAACGAGGCGCTGGAACTGGCGGACCAGTTTGGCGCGTCCGGCGCCAAGCAGCTCATCAACGGCATTCTTGATGCCGTGGCAAAAAACCAGAGACTGTCCTCACTTCCGTGAAGACAGCCTCTTACGCCGGACCTGCAATCCGGCGCGCCGCGTAAAGCGGCGTGAACGAGCCAAAAACCACGTTTTTTGGCGAATGATCTTTTTCGCTTCCGTTTGAAAAACGGAAGCGAAAACATCTTCCCGGGACAGCGGCGTCCTGCGCGCCGCGACATCAACAAAAAAATCGGAAAGGATTCATGGCACAGGAACGCTATCAGCCTGAAGTTATAGAAAAAAAATGGCAAAAAATCTGGCAGGACGAAGACGCCTGGAAATGCGCCTGCAAGGATGGCGGAAAGAAGTTCTACCTTCTGGAAATGCTGCCCTACCCTTCCGGCAAAATCCACATGGGGCATGTCCGCAATTACTCAATAGGCGATGCCGCGGCCCGCATCCGCCGCATGCAGGGCTATAACGTAATCCACCCAATGGGCTGGGACGCCTTTGGCCTGCCGGCCGAAAACGCGGCCATCAAGCATAACCTGCACCCCGCCAAATGGACATACGACAATATCGCCGAAATGCGCGCCCAGCTCAAACGCATGGGTTTTTCCTATGACTGGTCCCGCGAAATCGCCACCTGCCGGCCGGAATACTATCGCTGGGAGCAGGCGTTTTTTCTGCGCATGCTCGAAAAAGGCCTGATTTACCGTAAAAAGGCCCCGCAAAACTGGTGCCCGTCCTGCCATACAGTCCTGGCCAACGAACAGGTGGAGGACGGCAAATGCTGGCGTTGCGACAGCATTGTCGAGCAAAAGGAACTGGCCCAGTGGTTTTTGCGCATTACAGATTATGCCGAGGAACTCCTGCGGGATCTGGAAAAGCTCGAGGGCGGCTGGCCCGAACGGGTCCTGGCCATGCAGCGCAACTGGATCGGCAGGTCGGAAGGCGCATCCATAGTTTTTGACCTCGAAAGGAATTACGACGGCATTGCCGATATCGAAGTCTTCACCACCAGGCCAGATACCGTTTATGGCGTAACCTTCCTGACCCTGGCGCCGGAGCATCCGCTTGTGGAAAAACTGCTCGCAGGCAATGAGCGGGCCGATGAAATCCGGGGCTTTGTCGAGCGCATCCGCAATATGGACAGGATAGACCGCCAGAGCGAAAATCTCGAAAAAGAAGGCGTCTTCACAGGAGCATACGCCGCGCATCCCCTTACCGGCAAGCGCGTGCCCATCTGGCTGGGCAATTTTGTGCTTGCCGAATACGGCACAGGCGCGGTTATGGGCGTGCCGGCCGGCGACCAGCGCGATTTTGAATTTGCCCGCAAGTACGATTTGCCCATCAAAATAATCATCCAGCCTGCGGATGCCGGACTGACGCCCGCAACCATGCAGGCGGCCTGGACGGGCCCGGGCACAATGGTCAATTCCGGCCCCTTCGACGGCATGGACAACGAGACTGGCAAAAAAGCCATTGTGGAAAAGCTGGAGAAAATGCGCAAGGGCAAGGGCACGGTGCAATTTCGCCTGCGCGACTGGAACATCAGCCGCCAGCGCTACTGGGGCGCGCCCATTCCCGTTGTCTATTGCGAACATTGCGGCATCGTGCCCGAAAAAGAGGAAAACTTGCCAGTCGAACTGCCGCTGGATGTCAAGCTCCTGCCCGATGGACGTTCCCCCCTGCCCACAACGGAATCCTTCGTCAATTGCGCCTGCCCCAAATGCGGGCGCCCGGCAAAACGCGAAACCGACACCATGGATACCTTTGTGGAATCATCCTGGTATTTTTCGCGCTACACTTCCCCGAGAGTGGCCGATGCGCCCTTTGACATGAAAGAGCTTGACTACTGGATGCCTGTTGACCAGTACATAGGCGGCGTGGAACACGCCATCCTTCACCTGCTCTATTCGCGCTTCTTCACCATGGCCCTGCGCGATCTCGGCATCTATCCCGAAAACCTGTCCGAGCCTTTCAGGCGCCTGCTGACCCAGGGCATGGTTCTCAAGGATGGCGCCAAGATGTCCAAGTCGAAGGGCAATGTCGTCGATCCTGGCGAAATGATCGAAAAATACGGCGCGGACACCGTGCGCCTTTTCTGCCTCTTTGCCGCGCCGCCCGAAAGGGATTTTGAATGGACCGAACAGGGCATCGAGGGCGCCGCCCACTTTCTGGCCCGCGTCTGGCGCCTGTTCATGGAAGAGCGGGACAGGCTTGTGCCAGTCGACTCCTGCCAGTCCGCAGACGGGGACGCAGCCAGCCAGGAAGCGCGCGATTTGCGGCGCAAGGAACACGAAACAGCCCGCAAGGTTGCCCAGGACATGGAAAAGTTCCAGATCAACACGGCCATAGCGGCAATCATGGAACTGGTGAACAGTCTTTACCTGGCCCGCGGCAAGCTGGACAAAAGCGAAGGCGACAAGCGCGTCTTTTCCTCCGCCCTGGCAACCGTGCTGGTTCTGCTTTCGCCCATTGCCCCGCATATAGCGGCGGAATTATGGGAGCAGGCGGGCCATTCGGAGCGCCTGGACAGGCACCCCATGCCGGAATGGAAGGAAGACGCCCTGAAAAGGGATACAGTGGTCATTGCCCTCCAGGTCAACGGCAAGCTGCGCGGCACAATTGAGGCGCCGGCAAGCGCATCCAAGGCCGATCTCGAGGCTCTGGCCCTGGCTGACCCGGCTGTCCAGAAGCATACCGGCGGCAAGACCGTGCGCAAGGTAATTGTCGTGCCTGGCAAGCTGGTCAACGTGGTTGCCAACTGATGTCCGAAAGGCCGGGCTTCAGTTTCCTGATTTGCCCGGACATGATGCTGCTGCGGGGCCAGATGGAAAAAATGCTGGCCCCGTATGGCGATTTTGAGCGTCATGTCTATTGGGGCGATGAGGAGCCGCCGCCAAAATTCTGGGAAAGCCTGGCCCTTGAGGGCCTTTTTGGCAATCCGCAGGTGATTGTGGCGCGCCAGGCGCAAAACTGGCCAGCCCCTGTCTGGAAAAAGATTTCAAAGGTGCTGGGCCGGGGGCAGAGCCTGGCCTGGCCAATCTTTTGCCTGGAAACGGCTTTCGACAAGGGCAAGCCCAAACTCCCCGCCCATATTGCCAAATTGCGCTGCCTTTCCTTTGCAGGGGAAAAAGGCTGGGTCTGGCGCAACGAGGGGCTTACCGAGCGCAATTTGCCGTCCCATATCCAGCAAAGGGCAAAGGAACTTGGCCTGACATTCGACCGCGATGCCTTTGCCCTGCTCTGCACAACCCTGCCGCCCAATGCCGCGGCTGTTGAAAACGAGCTTGCGCGCCTTGCGCTGATGGCCGCCGACGGCAAGGTCAACAATGAAATGGCCCGGTTGTCCGGCTATGGCCCGGATTGCAATATCTTTGCCGTTATCCGGCATATCGAGGCCGGCGACCTGGCAAAGGCCCTCGGGGAGGCCGCCAGAAGCCGGGATGCGGAAAGCCTGCTTTTTCCGCTAATGGCAATGCTGGCCAGGGATTTGCGCAAACTCTGGCAATGCCGGGCCGGCGAAGATCCGCATTTTCATTATTCGGAAGCGGCCGCCAAAAAAACGCTGGCCAAAAAGCTGGGCTTTACCGGCCTTTCCATGGCTTTTGGAATTTTGTGCGACACGGAATGGCAAATCAAGACAGGGCGCCTGCCGGTTGCGCAGGCGCTTGACTGCCTGCTCATCGAACTGGCCAGGCTCTTCGGCGGCCAGGCCAGGATTTGCTGAACTGGCGCCAGCCAAATTCAATACCAGTCTTCTTCCCTGATTTCCGGCGGCACGGCCACGGCATTGGTCAGGATGCGGCGGCGGATTTTTGTTTTTTCGCTCTTCTCTTCCCGCGCCCTGTGCGCCGGCGCAGGCAGGCCATTGTAAATGGACCAGAAGCCCGGCCACAGGGCCGTCATGATGCCAGGATTGCCCAGCCGGACAAGCTGGTTTTGCCGCCTGCCCATGGCTGCAAGCGCAAGCCCCACTGCCCAGCCCGGGCGCGGCGCATTGAAAGCAGGCGTTTCGCTGTTTTGCGCGGCAACTTCCAGCACGCCGTTCCCGCCAATGCCAAGTCCCAGCGAATGCAGGAAATTGCCCGTATCGGCATGCAGGGGCCAGGATTGCGGCAAAGCCTCATTTTGGCCGCGCAGCGCGGCGCAGGCGGCAAGGGCAATGGGCAGCGGCAAATAATCCTCGTCCAGGCCGGCAGTCAAATTCGCTCCAGATTCCGCCGGCGAAAGGATTTGCGCCGGTTTTGCCAGGCTTAGCCCCAAATGCCCGTCTTTCTTTTCAACATTCAGGCCAATGGCTTGCAGAAGCTGCCACAAATTGTCGCTTTCCGGCCAGTCGGGCCATGTTCCTCCAAGCCTGACAGAACCGCCCAAAGGCGCGGCCAGGGCCAGCAAAAATGCGCCCAGAAGCGGCTCGACCGGCAACTGCGGCTTTTGCGGCAGCACAAGATTTGAGGGCCCTATATTGACGGACGCGCCGTCCAGGACAAACGCGGCGCCAGCCGCTTTCAGGATTGGCAAGATCCTGGCCAGGATATTTTCTTTTTGCGGATGGGGGGCAAGATTGAGGGCAAAGGGCTGCGGCCAGGCAGTCGCGGCCAGCAGCAGCGCGCAGCCAAGTTCCGCCGGATATTCGGACGAAAACTCGATTCCGGCCGGCAACATGCCGGATGCCTCCAGGCGCGCGGGCAAGCCGACGCTTTTGGGCACCACATGCGCCATTCTGGCGCCGCATTGCAGCAAAAGAGGATGCAGAAAGGAAAGATCGGCCAGCTTGAGCGCGTTATCGCCGCTAAGCTTGACCCGCGACGGCCGGCCAAGATAATGGGCCAGGACAATGCAGAGATTGAAAAAGCTGTCGCCAAGGTGG
The DNA here is from genome assembly GCA_009773975.1 of Desulfovibrio sp. Classification (GTDB taxonomy): domain Bacteria; phylum Desulfobacterota; class Desulfovibrionia; order Desulfovibrionales; family Desulfovibrionaceae; genus Desulfovibrio. The sequence continues at coordinate 25,576 of VSMX01000001.1, forward strand.
ATGACCTTGTCCGGCGCTTCCAGCGGCGCGGCCGCGCGGGCGATTATGGAATTGTCCTCCCGGTTGAGGGACGCGCCCATCTGGTTCAGGGCCTTGAGCAGATCGACTTCCCCGTCGTTCAAGAGGCAGTTGGCAAGCTGGATTTGCGCGCCGTGGGCTGCGGCAAGATAAAGCCAGGCGCAGGTCGAAAAGCTTGCGGCAGGCGCGGCCAGGTCGATATTGACGGCCTGGCGCGGCGGGGCGAGGTTGAAGGATTGCCTTCTTTCCGAACCCTTGAGCGTCGATTCGTCAGCTTCTGTTTTCGCAGGCCGCGGCAGGAAGGAAAGCCCCTGCATCATGGTGAAAAAATGGCCCGAAAGCGTGGCGTCCCGGCTGACCTTTGCCACGGCAGCCTGCCAGGATTCGCGCAGGAACTTTTCTTCGGCCGCGTCAAGCCGGCCTTTTTTGTCCCGCATCCGCGCAAGCATGTTGTGGCGCCGAATCAGGAGGCGCAATATTTCCTGGTCAACTTCCGCAATATCCAGTTTCAAGGGTTTTCTGCGGGGCGCGTCCTCGCGCCGCCCTGTTGCATCGCCGCTCTTTTCCCGAAATTCCATTTCATTCCCCGTCGCAAAAAAATTATGAACAGGGGAAATTAACCGTTATTGGACGCTCTTGCAAGAGAAACGCGCCACATCCAATGGACAAAACAGGCTTGTAAGGCTAGACTTTGCGCAATGTTTCACAATTTATCAAATGGAGGTTTTCCAATGTTCAAGCGTTTGCTGGCCATCGCCCTCTGCGCCATTTTCAATGCCGGCCTGGCCTGGGCGGCCGAGGAGGGCAAGGCCCCGCAGCTTTATCCCAGGGATCAGCTGAAAAAATGGGATCGCGAAAAAGTGGCCGGCGGGGAAGGCACGCTTTACGGGGAGTTTTCCCATACCCGCAACGACGCCCCAAAGGACTGGGCCATCAAGGAAATAGGCTGGATGCGCCTGCAGCCCGGCGCATCAATCGGCATGCACAAGCATGAGGCGAACGAGGATACCTATATCATCGTGTCAGGAGAAGGCGTGTTTACCGATACGGAGGGCAGGGAAACCCCGGTCAAGGCTGGCGACATCACAATAGCCAGAAAAGGCGATTCCCACGCCCTCAAGAACACGGGCGCCGAACCGCTGATCTTTCTGGACATAATCGGGCAGCAATAGGGATCCCGGGCCGCCTTGCGCGGCCCGCTTTTTCATCCGCAAGCGCGTTTGTGGTTTGAGACCCTGGTCTTCAGGCCGAACAGGCCTGCACCCGACCCTGAAGAGGCTGGTATCAGACGCGGGCAGTTAGCCTGGGAGGGGCGCAAGACGCAAAGACCTATTGATGAATATCCTGTTGCAAAAGCAGTTTATATTCCCGCCATTTTCATGTGAAACAACAGGAAGTTCTTCATCATTCATTGGAGATATCCGCTTGTTGGCGATTGCAAGTCTGTCTTGTATGCTGGTTTATCAAGTTTTACCCCAAAACCGCCGCTTTGGCCTGTCTTCGGGTCATGCGCCGCATAGCGGATTTTTGCCGGATCGATTTCACCTTTTGCCCGCCGCCTCAAGTATTCTTCCGGAGACAGATATTCTTCTCTCTGGAGCACAGTGTCATAAGTTGTTGTCATGGCGCTGTCTCCTTATTGAAGCTGACCATAGCCAGCCCCAAATAATGGGGAGACACAAAAAGGGGCTGCGATTGAAATCGCAGCCCCTTGAAATACCTGGAGCCACCTGTCAGACTCGAACTGACGATCTGCTGATTACGAATCAGCTGCTCTACCAACTGAGCCAAGGTGGCGCCGCTTAGTCTTATAGCCCGCAAATTATCCGCCTGTCAAGCGGCGGCAAAGAAGTAACCAGGGTGAGACATGAAGCATATTGCGGGGCCGGCGCCGGTTATGAGTTGAATCCTTCCTGCCCCAGCTCTTTTTTCAGCCATTCCCTTATTTTGGGCGTGGGCGCGCCCACTCCCCGCCAGTCCCCGTTGGCCTTGCGCCAGTCGGCCAGCAAGTCGCCTTCCAGCGGCATGGAAAACAGATCCTCCGCGTTTTCGGAATTGCGGCGCACAAGCCGCAAAACGGGCGGATTTTCCCAGCTGTCCACCACAAAATATATTGCCACGTCGCTTTTTGAGCGCACGGGCGGATATTCGGCATTCCAGTCGTTGTTGCCCCATTCCAGATAAAGGGTAACCGCGTCCTCCGGGGTCAGGTTCCAGGCAATGGGATAAAGGGCGAAATCCTTGAGCTTTGCCATATACGGGCTCCTGTCTTGAAAAACCGCCAGCGGCAAGATGAGTTACGGGCATTTTGGGCCTTCCCCGGCCCGCGGCAGCAAGCATGATATTATCCCGCCGCCATCATATTATATATTTACTATCTCCATGACTGGCAAGCCGCCAGACCGGATTTTCGGGCGCATTTTCCCATCCTCCCGCCAAGGCATATTTTGGATTATGGCCGTAAATCCCGGACATTTTGATAAAGCTTGCCGAAACAGAAACACTACCTTGATTTCTGATCCCGGCTGGCCATGATTTTTTCAAAGTGGGCCGGGAGCGCGGCCTCCAGGCCGAAGTTTCGCATTACATCGCGCCTTGCGCTGGCGCCGATCTTTTCGAGATTGGGATCTTCCAGGCTTTTAAGGACGCCCTGGCCGCGCCTGATGCGCAGGCAGTTCACGCCGGGCCTGAAAAAAGGATTGGCGCAATCGGTCATTACCGCAACGCCTGCGCTCATGGCCAGCAGAAGCTCGACCGGGATGCCGGAACCTTTTGCGGGACGCACATAGACGCTTGCAGCGGAGAAAATTTCGCGCAGTCTCTCGAATGTGGGATTGACTTCAAGATTTACATTTTCGGGAACCACGCCCTCTTCCTCCAGCTTTTTCCGGACATTGCGGCCCGGCAGCAAAATTGTCACCCCCGACAGGTCCTCCGCGCCCGCAATATTTTTGAGAAGCGAGACCAGCGGCTGGCTTACAAAGCCGAAAATGATATTTTTGCCGCGCCTGACGCCGACCGGCCGGAAATAGTCCGTATCGACGGCCAGCGGCGCCCGCAAGATGCCGGGAAAGCCTTCCCAGGCAAAGGAGATGTCGGCCATCCTTGTCTGCACTGCGTGGAGGATGTCCCTAAATTTCGCATCCGCGGCGTTCGGGACGCGCTCGATATAGTGAACGAGAAAAGCTTCGGGAAAAGCCTGCCTGAGGCATAATCCGGCCCCGCTCACGGACGAGTTCAGGATTATGTCGGGCACAAAACCCGTGGCGCGGACTGTTTCGAGGGTGGAGAGGGCCTGTTTGCCTTTCTGGACTGCGTCTTCCCACTGACCCATTATTCCGCCGGCAGTTTCACGCCGGGACGAAGCCCGGAAATGCACGCGCCGCACGCCGCGCAGTTCGGAACATTGCCAGGGCGCGCTGCTTACAATCATGACTTCGGCATTGGCCCGGGCGTTGAGCCATGAGGCCAGCGCGTACATCCGGTGGCTGAAAATGTGGCAGAATATCAGGTAACGCATGATTCTTCCGTGGTTTGCTGGTAAAAACAAAGTCTGCGGATATGGAAGGGCCGGAGCGGCGTTGGCCGCCCCGGCCCTTGCTGGTTTGAGCTGTTATGTCATTACCGGTTTGCGTTCCACATTAAACGTTGCCTTCGCTGATTATGGTCTGGGTTACAACCGTGTCAAAATCCATTGACGTTTCGGAGCCAAGGCTCGAAGGCGTGTTGCTGATCGCTTCCGAAATCGTTTCCGCATGTTCGAACCTGCTGTCCGAGGCATTGTCTGAAGACGACGTGCCGGGCTTGCCTGCCGCGACCTTTGCGGACGAGCCGGAATCGCCGTCATCGTCTGTCTTCTGCTTCACGGCGTCAGCCTTTGCGCTTTCCTTTATGGCCGCGCTGTTATTTGCGGAGGAAGCATCGTCATCCCCGCTGCCGCGCCTGTCATCCGCATCCTCACGTTCGGGAGCCTTTGATGGCGCCTTTGCCGGCTTGACTTCGGCGCGGGATTCCTGTTCTTCCGCCTTCACCTCTTTCTGCAAGTCGCTGGTTGTCGTCGTGGACGAATCTGTATCAAAATCGGACTTGTCGGCAACGGTGTCAGTCTTGTCACCGGTTTCGACATCAGAATCGTCATTCTTTTCGTCAGTCTTGTTTTCGGCAGGGCCATTGTCAGCCGTCTTCTGGCTGTCGTCCGTCCTGTCCCCGGGCAGGTCATTTTCCGTTCGGGCGGAATCTTCCGGCTCGGAAGTCTTGTCTGTTTCGGAAGACTTGTCTGAAGAGACATCGGTCTTTTCGTTTTCTTCCCCGGCCTCTTCGTCTTTACTGGTTTCGCCTTCTGTTTCGGCAACCTTGCTTTCGGCCTCTTCGGCAGTGTCGGCTTCATCGGAAGTTACGCCGTCCACGATTTCCGTGTTCTGATCCTGGGCATCGGCAACTTCGTCCGTAACGGCATCCGGAGTTACGCCGGCATCGGGATTTGCGACGGGTGTTGCGGCAGGCTCATTGCCTTCCGCATCCTGGCGGCCGGTTTCCCCGGTCTTGACATCCTTGCCGCCCAGGGCGTTGACGCCGTCAAACGCAAGCTCTTCATCCACATGGTCCATCGTGGCCGCTGTTTCGCCATTGGCATCCACAGACTGCGCATACTCTAATCTGTCTCCTGACAGGGTGGTTTCCAGCGTCAAATGCTGGTCTCCATTATTGTATTCGAACTTGCCTGTAACAAAAGAACCGGATTCATTGGTGCCTTTGAAGCTCCACTTGTCGCTCAGCGAAAGCTTGCTGTCATTGGTAACTTCATCCGTCTTTACCTCAACGCCATACTTCGCAAGGTCGGCCAGGCTGGTTATGCCGGCCACGCCGCCGGAGAGCAGCACTTCGACGTCATTGACCATGGGCTTTGAAGGATCCCTGGGCTTGCCATCCGAACCGGCATTGTCCAGGAGATCGGCAAGACTTGGCGCATCCTGTCCGTTTACTGTCTCGGCCAGAATAATGTCAATGTCACTACCATCGCCGCCGCCGTCAATCAGGAAGTCGTCGGGATTGAGCTTGATGATATCGTTGCCTTCGCCGCCGTAGATTTCGTCCTTGCCCTGGCCGCCATCAAGGTAATCGTTGCCATCCCCGCCGAAGAGCTTGTCATTGCCGTCGCCGCCGAAGAGCTTGTCGTTACCAAGGCCGCCCTGCAGTGTGTCATTGCCGTCCAATCCATAAAGAGTATGGATGTCATCGGTTGTATGCAGCTCATTGCTTTTTGAATCACCAACCACGGCAAGATCAACATGGGTGTCTGAACCTTTCGCGACTTCAATTGTTACTTTCTGTTCCTTGCCGGCCGAATCTTTTACTGTTCCGGTATAAGTCTTGCTGTCGCCGTTTTCATCAGCCTTCCATATATCATTGTCCAGAATCACCTGCTGGTCGCTGTCAATGATTATGCCGTATGCGCCAAGCGCGGCGGCCACATCCATCCCGGCGGAGGCATCCAGCTTGCCGGTTTCCGTGCGGAGCATGATGTCGATATTCTTGACTTCTGGCCGGGTTTCGCCATCTTCCGACTTGCCGTTCAGCAATTCGTCCAGCTTCGGTGCATCTTTCGTGGCCACCAGGATGTTTACGCCCGTGCCGCCGTCAACGATTTTGTCCGCGTCGTCATAGATCAGCACATCGTTGCCCGAACCGCCGAAGAGCGCGTCCGAACCCGTGCCGCCATCGAGGTAATCGTTGCCCGAACCGCCAAAGAGGAAGTCGTTGCCATCCCCGCCATGCAGCCGGTCATTGCCGCCCATGCCGAGCAGGACGTCATCGCCCTTGCCGCCATATAGCTTGTCGTTGCCGTCGTCCTGGCCTTCGAAATCAGCTGTTTCAAGTTTATTGGCTACACCTTCCAGTTGAGTATTGTTCATTTTGCCCAGGGCTTCCACAATCTTGCCGGCATCAGCTTTTTCTGCTCCTACAGCATTTGCCAGGTCGTTCAATGTCCCGGTGCTTGTTTTATCATCATTGACCGGCGCATATCCGTCGCCAATCAGCACATCGTTTCCTGCCATGCCGAAAAGCATATCGTTGTGCGCGCCGCCCACAAGAGCGTCATTGCCGCCGGCAACTCCGAGATTGTCAATTTTTTCGGCAAATTTGTCGGCATCAGTCCAGATTTTGGCGGCTATGTCGGCGAAAGAATCATTTTCCTGTTTCTTGTCCACTCCTGCCAGATCATATAGTTTGTCTTCATTTGTAACACCTGAACCCGAGGCCACAAGGCTGTCGCCAAACATCAGATCATCACCGGTACCACCATAGATATAATCCGCCACTTCACGTTGGATGCTGTTCTCTATGGCCTGCTGGAATTGTGATTGCTGTTTGTCATAGTTTTCTTCCCAATTATCTATGACAACATTGTTATGATCACCTTCGGAGGCCATTTCATCAACGTCAGTTCCGTAATTTCCTTCTTTCCCATGTCCGAATTTGATAACGGTAATGGTGACTGGCAACCCATCATTGGTTTTCATATCGTTTGCCAGATCTTTCGCAGCATTTTCAGCGCTTTCGCAGGGGTCATCAATTTTACCGCCGGTTGGTCCATTATGATTATAAACATCGCCACCGCTGCCCTGGGCAATAAAAGGCGCAAAATAGCCGCCATTTGGCGCATCGGGATCTGAAACCCAATCCATTACAACCGGAACGGAGTCCATAAGATGGGTGCCATTATGCAGATCGGTTTCGCTGCCAAAATAATGTTTCAATTGGCTTGCAGCCTGTTCATCTTTTAAAAGCTCATTTATACCGCAAACCAGACCGAGTGGATTTATTACAAGATACTGGGTTCCTCCATTTCCATTATCAAGAGCAACCAAACCATATTGCCCCTGCTTCCAACCGACACTGCTCCAATTGCCAGTTACCGATCCGTCTTCGCTGGCCCAGTGTCCCCACCCAGTCTCTTGCTCATTTACGATCCAATAGTCTTTTATTGCCCCAAGATCATAGGCAAAACTTTGGCCATTGGCACCATTCCATTGATTAAAATAATTATCTTTTCCAGTGATCTGCGTATTGGAAGTGGTTGCTCCCCCATCGCCAAGCAAGAATACCTGATTTACAGGATTGTTTTGTGAATTTTCGCCTCTGAGCGTATGCAGCCAACCGTTGGCCCAGCCAAGCGCGTTATCAGTATTTGTCGTGGCATACACATAGCCTGAATCTTTTTCACTCAAAGCCGTATTCATATTATATACAATACTTCCGACAAAAGTATCCCGTAAACCTTCAAACCATGTTTCCACATTTCCGTCTGTAGTATTTTCAGGAGAAGTCCAGTTATTTGGCTTTAAATCCGCCAAATTACCCATTGTCGGCTTCCCGAGGCTCAAGTCCTTATTAAGTGTTGGAGATGTGGATTGAAAATTCTGATATGTAACCTTTGCAATGGGCTTGCCTGTATCATCATAACCATCACAAGTTATATTAAAGCATCCGCTGGCTTCTATTTTGACATCATAACCGGCAAGAAGCACATTATATTCCTGTCCCGGTTTAATAGTCTCCATTACAGATTTTACATAGTCAAATGTCTGGTCTATGCTATTGTATAACTCCGTATAATCATAATATTTCTGTCCATTTGGACCTTCCCCTTTATAATAATGATTACCGTCGTTATCTGCAAACGATAACTCCTTATTATCTTGCGTTTGCAAACCATCATATTTGGCGTCATCAGGCAGAGTATCAATATACTTTGCACTCCCGCTACCTGCCAAATCGTACAAAAATACCATATTATAACTGGCTTCGCCTGTTCCGCCAAATGTCACACCCTGGCCAACAACAATATTGTCAACTTCATCCGTTGGATTACCATTATCGTCAGTACCAGGCTTGCCATCCGGAATAAACGGTGTGTCAGGCGTTTCGGAACCGGGAAGCGGATCGTCAGGATTTTCAGGATCGGGTTTGGTGTCAACTTTTGGAGTTTCCTCAAATGTCGTCGGATTGATCTTCTCGCTGACATCTGCGTTGGCCACGTCGCCGTCAGCGTCCGTCACCTTGAAGTTGAAATTGTATTCGAGCTTGTTTTCCGTGCTCTGGTTGAGGGCCTTGTCATGTGAAAAATATTCAAAAGTGAACTTGCCACCGTCCTGCGTTGACGGATCCATAGATACTACAATCTTACCTGTGGCATCACAGAAATCGTACTGATTTGTTTTCTCATTCCATTGCCCGTGAAGCTCTTGCTTCGTACCTTCCCCACCATCTATCGGATTACCATCAAGATCGGTCGGCCTGGTAGTGATTACAAGGTCAACCTGAGTTTGGCCGTCAAACAAATTCTGTGAATTGTCCGCGCCAAAATCGAACTCGCCGGAACCCTTGATGAAATAATTATGGTTCTCGTAAGACAGATCCTGATCAACGCTGATCACCGGCACACTGTCGTGTATCTCGACAGTCAGCTTGCCATTAGTGACATCGGGCTTGCCGTCCTTGCCGGGAACATTGTCTGTTACCGTGATATCGATGGCATCGCCAAAGATGGCTTCGTCCCGGGAGCTACCATCCGGGTTATGTCCGTTTTTGTCGTGTTCCTTGATTTCTTTAAGCTCGTATGTGAAATGGACATTCCAGATGTCATGGCCGGAGGCGTCCTTGCCAGGCGTTACATCAACAATATTGATATGGACGCCATTGACATCAAAGGTTGTATTGTAGTCTTCCCTGAAGCTCCAGGATGGATCATCACCTTCGACAATATCAAGAACGACCCTGGTGCCGCCATAAACCAGTTCGACAGAGCCGCCTTCGCCGTTCAGATTGACATCGAAAGTGCGGTCGATGACAACCTTGCCGTCAGCATCAATATTTGTGTGGCCGTGGGAATTGTGGACGTTGGAGCCTCCGGGCCTGCCGATGAATGAATCTTCATCGGTCACGACTGTAGCGCCGCTCATATTGGGAATGAACGGAGAATCCTCGCCCTTGTCGGGATAATCATCCGGGTCGGGCTTATCTGGATCAGGATTGGGATCCGGATTATCTGGATCAGGATTTTCCGGATCTGGGGTTGGTTCAGGCTGCGGATCCACTTTCACAGTCGGTTCGGGAGAATCCGGATCCGTGGGCGGCGTAACCGGAGGATTTTCCGGCGGAGTCGTGGGTGGAGTAGTGGGCGGCGTAACCGGAGGATTTTCCGTATCTTCCGGCGGCGTAACCGGAGGATTTTCCGGCGGAGTCGTGGGCGGAGTAGTTGGCGGCGTAACCGACGTTGTTGGCGGCACGACAGGCTCGTAAGGGGGATTGTTGTCCACGGGCGGCGTGTAGGGCGGAGTCACAGGATCGTGCGGCGGGTTGTAATCCGCCGGCGGGGTCGGTTCCGGGCGATAGATTGGCTCGTAAACCGGCCTGTCAACGGGCGTTTCGGGCCGCAGGTCTGGCAGATCGTGGCTCGGGGCGTCGCGGTCGGGCGTATCGACGGTCGGGATGTCGGCGCGGGCCAGAGTGTTGGCCGGCGGATTCTGGCCGTCAAGATCGTCTTGCCTGCCCCAGCTGTTGAATTCATCCTCATGGTCGAAGGCGCGGTTCATTCCCCAGTCCAGCTGCCAGAGGTGGTCGATGCCTTCCGCAAGGGCCATGCTGTCGTAAGCGTGGTAACGGGCGTTTGCCGCGTCGCCGCCGGTCCCCGGTCCGGCGGCTGGCAGCAGATCCGGCTCATTCATGGCCGTGAAGAAATCCTGCGCGGCAACTTCCACGTCGTCCATCACAAAGGACGGCAAATTCTCCTCGTCATATTCGCTGTAAAAATCCTGCAGGCTTATTTGCGCGCCGTCGGGAAAATTGATTACAAGATTGTCGCCGTCCCGCAAAAGGGTTGCGTCGGGCGTGGGAAATTCGAAAACAAAACGCGCCCCCGGCTCGCTTGGAATATTCTCGCCAATCCCGGCCGCCGGTTTTGCTATCCTGATATCCGCCATCTTCTTTTACTCCTTCCAGAAAAACCATGAACAGGTTCGCCGGCGGGGCAAACAAAACAGCCCGCCACCGGTCTTGATTCGGCGCGGGCCAGGATGCTCGGGACAAAAGCAAAAAAAAAGAGAACACCGGAATCCGCGCGACTGTAAATATAAAACCACTGAAAAAGCGAAATTATAACAGTCGAGACCCAGATCCATTAGGGTTCTCTGCCAATCGGCCTGTTGATTGGGGGAAGGAAGACTGGATTAAAATTATGCTTTTGTCTATTAAAATAGTTCAAATTTTGCGCAACGATCTTTTTGACATAACGGG
>VSMX01000010.1 GCA_009773975.1 Desulfovibrio sp.
CAAAGACGGCTATCTTCTCACCTATAAGATAATTTTTTAGATATTCAATATAATCATGCTGGCCGGAATGCCTGACTACCAGAAAAGGAATAGCGCCTGGTATCTCAAAGACGGGAGAAACGGCTCTGGAAAGACCTTCCCAACCCAGGAGCAGGGGGCTATGTCCTCGCGCGGCCATTTCCCGGGCCATATCCACAGCCGCTCGCTCGCTGCCGCCTTTCCCCGCGCATAGCCCCCCGCAGGCAATTGCAATGCGGAGAGCTTTCATGATTTATATCCTTGTAAAAAATGTTTGATGCCCGCAAGCTTGTTAACAAGATTGAGGCAACAATTTTTGAACCATGCAAATGACCAGGGCATTGGCTGCTCAAAATCTCGGTAAAGCCATTCCTGTCTTGCAGCAAGCGATAAGGCGGCGGGATGCAAAAACTCCTCCCGATCAAGTTTTTGAGAAACAGTGTCGAAATTGAGATTCGCCAATTCATAAAACAGCTTTTCCCATTTATCGTAAATGCCGTCCGGTTTATATGCTGAAGCGGCATCCCTTGCGGCGGCGCCAATGCTTTTGCGCAAGCCGCAATTCCCCATCAATTTATCCAGCGCCTGGGCCAGGCTTTCTGGAGAATCTTCATTGGCAAGCAAACCTGTTTTGCCATCCTCAATAATATTTGCAATCGCATTGCATGATTTATAACCGACGATGGGCAGGCCGGCAGTCATGGCTTCCAGAACAGAAATTGGAAAACCTTCATGCGATGACGGCAGGCAATAAAGCTGGGCATTGGCATAGGCTTGCCCCGGATTATCGCATTGGCCGCGAAAAAAGATGCGCCCTGAAGTTTCTGATTTTTTTATCTGCCCGCGTATCCTGCCTTCCAGCGGACCATAACCCCAGATTTCGAGATTCCAGTCAGGATATTTATCGGCAAGAAGGCAAAACGCATCCAGCAAAAGCTGCGGTCGCTTTTCTTCGCAAAGACGTCCCAGGTAAAGCAATGTTTTTTGCCCTTCATCCTTGATAAGAGCTGGAATTGGATTCCTTGGCGCGCAATTGGGAATTACTATTGCTTTTTCCCGTAATTCCTGGGGAATAGTATTCATATATCCAGGCAAGAGTTCGTGGATGCAATCGGCGCCGTAGAGGGCCGCCATGCGTCCTTGCCGATTCCAGTTGATTTTTTCTATTCTCTCTACTGGGTCGCTGCGTTCTGAGTATATTATGGGAATGCCGGTTCCAATACAGGCAGAGGCCCAGAAAAAATGCATGGCGGATGCGCCAAGCGACAAAAGAACATCAATTTTTTCATAAATGAGAATTTTTTTTAGCTTTGCAACTTCTCCATGCCAGCCACTGCAGTTCAGGGCGATATGGCGGACATTGGGAGATATGGGATAGGCCGGGGTGTTTTCTCCATTTGGACCGATATGGGAAAGGAGAAGCACTTGATGGCCCCTAAGCGTCATTGCCTCGGCAAGGTTGACGGCAACCCTTTCACTCCCCCCTTTGCCAAGGCAAAGGCTGAAACAGCCTATAGCAATGCGTAAATTTTTCATTGGAACTATTTTTGAAAATTGCGAAGCAGATTTAGAAATTTGTATTTTAGCCAGGCAAAAGATCCAGGAAAGGGCGCGCCAAATTCGCGGAAGATCCATTCCTTTCTAGCAGATAGTGAAAGCCTGGCCCTGAACAAAAAGCTTTCTTCCGCAAGTTTGTCCATGACCGTATTGCCCTTGCATTTGGCTAGATTATTAAAAAGCAGTTCCCACTTATCAAAAATATTTTCATGGGAGTATTTGCTGGCAGCTTCTTTAGCCGCCAAACCAAACCGCAAGCGCAATTCATCATCTTTCATAAGCCGCTCAAGAGCAGATGCAAGACTTTCAGGAGTGTCTTCTTGCGCCAGCAATCCGAACTTGCATTCATCCACAATACTGGCCATGGCCACACATGACTTGAAGCCAACAACTGGCAAACCTGCGCTCATGGCCTCTAAAACAGTATTGGGAAAGCCTTCATGTGAGGAAGGCAAGCAATATATCTGCGCGCTTGCGTATGCCAAGGCAGGATTGTCGCATATTCCCATTAAATTGATGCGATTCTGCATGCCCGCAGCGTGAATATAGTTCCGCATCGCATCTTCCAATTCTCCGTGTCCCCATATAACAAGATTCCAGTCTGGATATTTATCCATGATGCAGGAAAAAGCTTTTAACAACAGGAATGGACGTTTTAGTTCGCAAAAACGTGCCAGATAAAGAATAGATTTTTTATGATCCCGTTTTGCATCCTGGGAAAAAGAATATGCAGGAGCTGAATTTGGAATTACAGCGACTTTTTTACTGATAATATCTGGCACGGAATATTGATAGCAGGAAAGCAGTTCATGAATGCAATCGGAACCAAATAACACTGCAAGTCTTCCTGCCCTGTTCCAGAACAGGTTTTCAATGCCTGTTACGGGATCACTCCTTTCAGAGCAAATAAAAGGAATACCGCTGCCCATGCAGATACTGGCCCAGAACAGAAAAATGGATGAGGAACCGAAAGCGAGGAATACATCTATGTCTTCATCCTCCAGGAATTTTCTGATAGAAGAAATTTCTTCATACCAGCCAGTTCTTGTGACCGAAATATGACGGACTCCCTTTGCAATTGGATACGCCGGAGTGGTATTGCCATCTGGCCCTATGCAGGAAAGCAAAAGGACAGAATGGCCGCGCAGTGTCATAGCCTCCGCAAGATTGACGGCCGCTCTTTCGCTCCCCCCTTTGCCCAGGGTCAGGCTCGAGCAGGCTATGGCAATCTTCAATTTAGCCATGAAGTCGATCCATTATATTTTTCAGGCAATCTTTTGGCTTTTTCCAGAGGTTTTTCTGCACCCAGTCTTCAAGGCTGCCAGGGACTGGCTTGCCAAAATCGCGCCAAAGCCATTCGCGCCTGGACATCGCATAAAGGCGCGCAAGGCTGGCAAAGGGCTCTTCGTAAAAGCTGTCCATTTCGGTTGCGCCCTTTTTGGCAGCCGTTTTTTGCAGAAGCTCATCCCAGGCGTTGTAAATGTTTTGGGCGTTATCGGCGGAGATTTTGGGAATAACGACAGCCCGCTCCTTCATGAAATCCGGCAGCGAGGCCACATAGTCCTGTTTGGCAAAATGAATCGCGTCCGCGCCGCTCATTGCGGAAAGCCGCCCCTCGCGCGTCCAGACAACGTTTTCCATAAAATCAGGGCTTTCGAATTCGGAATAAATATAGGGCACGCCGCTCCCGAGCATGGTGACAGCCCAGACAAGATGGCTTTTGTCCGCAAGCATGGCCAGGCAGACGTCGAAATTCGCCGCCCTGATTTTGGCGCGCAGTTTCTGGATGCTCAAGTTGCGATCCGTGAAATTGTACGGCCAGATTTCAATCCCATTGGCCAGCGGATACATTGAGCCAAGTTTTTTTGTGCCGCGTGGCGTGGGCGGAGTTTGTCCGTCCGGGAGACTCAAATCACGGATTTTACAGCCAAGCCGGTATAGGGGCTGAAAAATTGGCGGGACAGGCCGCTGGCTGATAATCGTAACCTTGTGCCCACGCCCATGCATGGCATTTGCCAGGCCGGCCAACGTTTCCGGCAGTTCGTGGGGAAAAGTATGATTATTAATCAGTAAAATATGAAGGGGCTTATTATTCATTTTGTCGTTTGTTTCATTGGCAAAGCGGGATTGCCAACCATGCGCCGATTGTCGCCGCAGCCCTTGTAAACAATGCTCCCGGGGGTAATTATGTTGTCATTGCCGATCCGGGCATTGGCAAGCAAGGTAGAGCGAACAGCCACAACATTCCGGGATCCGACCTTGCAACCGCCAAGAACGAGGGCGTAGGGGCCAAAAAAATTGTAATCGCCAATACTGGCATCATGCGAGATGTTGGCGGCTCCGTTGAGATAATTGGCATTGCCGATTTTTACATCACAAAATACCGTGCTTCCACGCTGAAAAATATTTGCCTCCCCGCAATCGGCGGATGGAGTCACGTCCGACCAGGGATGGATGAGCGTAAAAAATTTGGCATCGCGTTGCTTCATGGTCAGATAGACATCTTCGCGTAAATACGGCTCGCCTATGGCAATAACGAAAACATCATCTCCAGCAATCGGATATTCCAGGGCTTCGCCACGGTACTGATCCTGGAGGGACTTCAGATCCCCCTCATGGCCGCGCCAGCCGAGAAAACCGCCAAAATTCATGTTTGAAGCAAGAACCGCATCCGCGGAAAGCATGTCCCTGAAAAGCCAGAAACACTCCCTTGCCGCGCCGGAATTGCCGATAATCCATAAAGTTTGCATCAGCGTCCGCCGCTTATCAGGATATTCTGGCCCGTAATCCATCGGCTGGCTGGAGAAAGCAAAAAAATTGCCAGGTCGGCCACGTCTTCCGGCTTGCCTGTGCCCAGGGGGTAGAGCTTCTGTTCCCTTTCCAGAAAATCCGGGCCAAGCTGCCTGCATGTCGCTTCCATCATCGGCGTTTCGACAAGGCCGGGCGAAATACAGTTTACCCGGATACCGCCTGAGGCGGCTTCCCTGGCAAGACATTTTGCGCCGGCAACCAGAGCGCCTTTTGCGGCCGCATAAATTCCCTGCCCAGGATTTGGATCAATGGCAGCTGCGGCTGCAATATGGACTATTGCGCTCCCGGGGCCGGAATTGATTTTTTTATTGCAAAATATGCCGGATAAAATAAGCGGAACATGGCAACAAATATCAAAAATTTGGTTTACGCGCTTCAGGGGATAAAAGGCCAAAGGCGAATTCATGGTAATGCCCGCGCTGCACACAAGCCCGGAAAGCTGCCCGAATTTTTTGACCATTTCGCGCACCCATCCGGTAAGGCTTTCCATATTAGCCGCCAGATCCAGGGATTCGCAATGCAGCATGGCGGGATTGGGCGCATCGGCCTTTAGTGAGGCAAGCTTTTCCTCATCGCGTCCATTGGCAATCACAGGCACGCCCAGGCGATTAAGCGCAAGGGCGATCGCGCGGCCTATGCCGGAGCTGGCGCCGGTTACCAAAACAGGCTTGTCTGAAACAAAAATGCTCATTCCTCAAAATCCGGAAGCAGACGGGCTATTTCCCGCACGCTTTGCAAGTTCGTCAGCTTTTCAAAATCCGCACTGATGCCGTGTTCAACGTCAAGCCAGGCTATAATCGCCATTATGGCCATGGAATCCCAGTCCTCGATATCCACAAGGGCCGTATCCAGATTCACATCCATATCCGTCTGGATAAGTTCTTTGAATGTTTCAATAAATTCGGTGCCAGTCATTATTCTGCTTCTCCGCTTATCTTGTCGCGCCAATATTTGATTTTTTCTTTCCATGCTGGAGCGTTTTCCGGCTTTGGAACATCAATTACCGGTTTGACGTCACAATTTTCCGAATGCCAGAGGCACGAAGCCCAGGAAAGGCCCACCCCATAACCGCAAAGCAGCATGGTTGCATTCCTTGTGCTGCCTTTTTCGCCAAAAAGGTCGCAAATTGCTGCCGGAATGGAAGTCGAAGAAAGATTGCCGAATTTGGAAAAGGATTCGCTCGGCGTTTTTTCAGGCGGCAAGCCGGCCTTTTTGGCGATTTCTCCGACTATCTGCCTGTTTGCCTGGTGCAACATGAAGTAATCGATATTATCCACCGACGTGGAAGTTTGTTGTAAAAATTCCTTTATATGATCCGGCACAACGCGCATTGTAAATTCAAATACTTTCTTGCCGTTCATGTAGATGTCATAAAGGCGCCAGGACGCGCCGCTGGCATCAGTAAATTTCTCAATCAGAGCCAGATTGTCATCGTTATTCTCCCAGGAGAAAGGCAATCTGGTACAGCCGGCGGGCATGATCAAAACATCATGGCCGCTTCCATCCACCCCTATGCTGAATGTGATTTCCGGCCCTGAATCACTTGCACTGACGAGGGCCGCGCCGCCGCCATCGCCAAATATCGGCGCGATAATGCGGTTGGATGCGTCTCTTGGCCAAATTGGCGCATCGCCAGCAAGTATCAGTACATTTTTACAGCCGGAACTTGCAAGGCTGCTGGCCAGCCAAAGACCGTAAACAAATCCCGCACAGCCCTGGTTTACGTCAAAGGCGGCGCATGTCTGGGGCAGGCCGAGCCTTTCCTGCAAAATACAGGCCGTTGCCGGCAGAGGATAATCAGGAGACTGGCTGACAAAAATGAGCGCGTCAATGTTTTCTTTGACATCGGGATGATCCGCCAGAAGCGAACTGGCCGCCGCATAACAAAGATCGGATGCGGTCTGACCGGGCCACGCGGGCCTGCGGCGGTCAATGCCGATCATGGCTTTGGCGCGCTGGGCTTTTTTCAGGCTGCCGCCATAATACTCAAGCTCGTCTTCAATACATATTTTCTGGGTGGGCACGGCGGCGCGAATGGCGGCAATGCGGGCTCCATGAATTTTTGCGAACAATGTCAGCTCCCGGAATCCGGTTTAATGGCAATATTACAATCTCCTGGCATGGCGCATTTTGATATTGATGGCCTGTGCCATTAAACCGTTTGAAATAACGACAATAATATGCCTATGGAATGGAAAAAATAATCATCTGAAATTGGAGTGCAATATTCATTCCATCAAAAAATAACAGGATTTATTAAAATATGGCAGATTGACAAGACTTGTTGTTATTCATCATACGAAGACCGAAGAAAGTGAAAATTCGCGCTCATCCAGCCAATTCATAATTTCGTTTTTTGAAGCTACCCAGGTATGTCCTTTATCTTCTCTTGTTACGCACATATTGAAACCCGGAACCTGAGCATACGCAGTTATCGGAGTCAAAAAAATGCCTTTCAAGATAACGGAAACATCCTCGTGGGCGTAGGCCTGTTCCTGAAAATTTACAAGCCCGGCATAATGGCGGCGCATCGCCACGGAACAGCCTGTATATTTAACTATTGAATATGCGGCATTGCCGAGGCTGTAAACTTCATTATTGGCCGCGTTATGGGCCACGTTGCTGATGTAGGCTTTATCCTGATTGCCGAACCTGAAGAACGTATGCGCGTTGCTCAAAGCATCAATGCCAAATTCCCGAAAATAAATCATCCTGTCGGCAACGTAATTTGCCCCGTACAAATCGTCGTCGTCAAACTTGAAAACGCATTCGCCGCTGGCTTCGGCCATGCCCGCGTTCATGACCATGCCTGTCGTATATTCTTTGGGAACGGTCAAAACACGGATATCGTTCCTGTTGGCCGGAATGGGGGGCAAATCATCGGTATCGCCATTAAAAACATATACCAGTTCTTTGGCGGGATAATTTTGCCTTTCGTATTGCCTGAAAACATGCTGGAAATTTGGGGGACGGATAGTGGGGACAATGACGCTTGCCAGCGGATTTTCCACGGCCATTTTATCCAGACCTATCCATTTGTGAATGGCATCCATCCTGTGCGCGAATGTATGGAGCGAATGCGCATTGCGCCATCCAGGATGCGCGGCAATATCCTTTTCATAACAAGTGGATGCCAGATGGCGGTAAAAATCCGCTACGTTGTCAATTTCGGAGAAACAGGAACAGAAGCCCTGAAGAAAATTCCGAGCAGCCTTGTCTGCGCCGGCATATAGCGCGGGGCACGCGCATGCTGCCGCTTCCAGAGCCCTGCATTGCTGCAAGGGCGAAATTTTTTCGGGTTCATCGCCCAGAACAAGACTTGCGGTCGATGTTTTGTAAAGTTCCTGAATGAAAGTTTGCGACACGCATCCGTGAATATGCTCCTTGAGCCAGGGGTGGGAAAATCTTTCAATATTATAGGGCGGCACAAGCATGCTCGAATCGACAATTGAAAGATTGCAGTCATGGCATTTTTCCAAAGTTTTCCGGACGTATGCAAAACGCATCATTCGGGAAATGCCGTCAAAAAGAAGCATGGGAGGCAAATCTGAAGCAAGTGAGGAGTTGACAAGCGGATTGAATATTTCCGGCGAAAATCCCCAAGGCATGTAATGGGCGTTTATGCCGTTGTGCCTGAACAGATCAAGAGAGTGTTCATCCGCGCAGGCCACAAAATCGAAAGCATGTGCGGCTTCAAAAAAATGCGCGGCCAGAGAAGCATCAAGGGTAAACCATAAAATACTGGGCACATGCGCGTTGCGCGCCAGTGTGGCAAGCTTGCCGAGTTGTTGTCCAAAACCGGGTTTGAAACAGGCCAGCGGCCACGCTCTTGCGCTGTCGTAAATGCAGGATTCGGCCAGAAAATAATCCGGTTTCGCATGGGAAAGAATTTGCTTTGCATTGCCCGGGGTGATTTCATAACAGGCATTATGGAAAGCAAAACCTTGATAAACACGAGCGTTTGCAAGCATGGCAACGCGGGCAAGCCTGCGATATTTGAGCGGGACGCAGGTAAAAGGCCTTTTCAAATCGGTGGGCAATGCATAAAGCAGCGTATTGATTGCTTCAGGCGCGATTTCAATGGCATCGCCGCTGCAGCCAAAACGCAAAAGACGCGCGTTGTCGGCAGATTTGCGGATAATCACTTGCGCTTTGCCCCAAGTTTTTTACGGCAGGCTGGACGGCGGTTTTTTTTGCGGCGTCCGGCTTTTGATGCGTGTTTTTCATGGAGCCCAACTGACAGGGCATCATCAAATTTATGCGTATAATAAGTACTTAAACTGCTTGCATGCAGGAAAAGTTTGCCGGCATAATCGTTCTGGGCCGCGACAAGTTTATGTTCGACATCATCCAGAAATGCGGCCAGATTCTCGTTGGGGGGCGTTTCGATTGAAGCAATATTGTTGTCATAAGGACGCACGGAGCATTGATCGTAGCTATTCTCATTCAGCAACAAGCGGGCATGGGCATCCAGCTCGCCGCAATCAAGGCAGTCAAAATATTGCCAGCCGTTTTGTTCGCTTTGCAACTCAAAGGCCTTGTCTGCCAGAGTTCTCAGCCTGCCAAAATCTTTATTGTCTGTATTGGCCTTCAAAGCTTCATATAAATTCATGGTCAATGAGGACAACGGGACGGAACCATTCGGATAAACCGCATTGGCAACGACAGGCAGGTAAAATCCTGTTTCAATTCCCTGATCGCCCATGCCGAAAAAATCCAATATTTCTTTTTTCAGATGGGCGAATGAAGCCATATCCATATCGTCGGAATCAATAAATTTGATATTCCTGCCAAAGTTTCGTATTGCGGCAACAAGGGTATTTCGCCAGACAAATTCGCTCAGCTTTGCCGGCTGACCCTGGCTTTCCAGTAATGATGCCGCTTCCTTTTCCGGATTTGTGAAGAAAAAATAGCTTTTAAGGCGAATTGTTCCAGGATCAATAGCTTGCAGAACAAATGGCAAAACAAGGGCAGTTAAATGGTCTGCGCAAAGATACGGATTTTTTGCAGTATGGGATAATAAACAGCGGCAAACAAGGTTGGAATAATATTCAAATTCGGACCTGCCAATTCTGTCCGGGGGCGCCTCAGCTATTGGCGGCAAGCCCAGATCTCCGAAAAATCTGCGAATGGCCGAAAAATAACTATGGTATTCATGCGACGGCATACGTTTTGCAGCCAACGTTGAACGCAAAAAGGCGTATGGCATCCCGCATGGAATTCCCATATTTTTGAAGATGCCGGCATATTGATAAAGGCCGCTGGCTTCAGAGCCCATGAACAATATCAGGGAAGGGACGTGCATACTGCCCACATACCTTGTTTTTGCAATATTAAATTTTTATCATCCCTGCAGAGAATGATTAAACCCCATTTTTATGATGATGTATAATTATCAATATTATATTACGATATATTATCATTAATACCACATTGGCAAGGTTAATGAACAATATTGTAATCTGTGCCCAAAAAACCTTTCCCCGGAGCCATCAATGTCCTACCAGTCCTTTCCCTGGGAGCAGGGCGATTCCGTAAGCCCAGCAAAGCTGATTGCCCTTGATTTGCCGAAGCTCGAAGGCAAAAGTTTTCTTGATGTCGGCTGCAATGCCGGTTTCTTTTGCGGTTTTGCCGACTGGCAGGGCGCGAAAAGAGTTGTAGGAATAGACAGCAGCGAGGGCTTTCTCGCTACAGCCAGGGAGCTTTTTCCGCGCTGCGAGTTCATTTGCAAGGACTGGAGCAATTTGGGCGAGGAAAAGTTTGACGTAATCATTTTTCTCTCGGCCATTCATTACGCGCAAGACCAGCAGGCCATGCTTGATCTGCTCATGGATCGCCTCAAGCCAGGCGGCGTGCTTGTGCTGGAAATCGGCATCGCGCCAGGCGCAAAAAACGAGTTCGTTGAAGTAAAACGTTCCATCGACAGCCGGTTTTTTCCCACGCAAAAAAAGCTTGAATCCATGTTTGAGAAATATGCGTACAAGCACATTGCCCAAAGCGTGCCCCAGGCCGGAGACCCAGTTCCCCGCCATGTTTTTCATGTCCGCCGCAGGCAGCCAGTCGCCATCCTCTTTATGGATGCGCCCCATTCCGGCAAGACCACGATCTCGACGTCAATGTTCCGGCAGGATCTTTTCCGCGTTTCCGGCGACCTTGTCTATTACGAGATAATGAACGGCCAGCGCGGCGCCCCGGAAGCCATAAGGGAAATCATCAACGAATGGCGCACGGGCGATGGCCTCAACTGCGCGGCCATCACCTTTAAAATCCTGCGCTCCGGGCTGCTTGGCAATCTGTGCGAAATAATCAGGGCCGAAACAGGAGACCGGGATTTTATTCTCGACATGTATGTTTCGCCTCCAGGGCGCGAGAAGATGCACGCCTGGTGGGAGGCCAATGGGTTTTTCGTGGTCGATGTTGCGCTCTGTAATTCCCGATCCCATCCGCATGAGAAAGCCGCTTCCAATGCGGAGGAAAACTGCCGCCGCTATCTGGAATATCTTCAAAAGGACTTTCTGGTAAACGAAGACGATTACCTGGCCGCCAATCCCGATGTTGCCCACGCCATAGCCCGGGGGCGGATCCCCAATGCCCAGTATCATTACTGGAATTTTGGCAGAAGGGAAGGGCGGCCTTTGACGCCAGAAAAATAGCGGCAAGTTGTTCCGCCTGCTTCAACTCCCCCCTCGTTGACCTTGGCACGCCTATAAGATAACCTGATTTGCCGTTATCGCGCAGTTTTTTGGAGCAGAGGCAAACCCATATGAAAAAATCGGCAGATTTGTCCCGCAGTCCCGTGCAGGTTACCCGGTCGGCCCTGCCGCCTCTCGATTCCTACATGGAATGCGTAAGGGATATCTTCGATTCCCACTGGCTCACAAACCAGGGCAAGTATGTCCAGCGCCTGGAAAAGGATCTTGCGCAATGGCTTGATGTGCCCATGCTCGCCCTTTGCTCAAACGGCACCATAGCCCTGCAGCTGGCCCTGAGGCTGCTCGGACTCAATGGCAAAAAGGTTATTACCACCCCTTTCACCTACGTCGCCACGCTCTCGTCCCTGCTTTGGGAAGGCTGCGAACCCATACTGGCCGATATTGACCCGCAAACCCTCTGCATTGACCCCGCGCAGGTGGAAAAACATCTGCGCGCGCATCCCGGCGTTGCGGGCCTCATGCCAGTTCAGGTGTATGGCAATGCCTGTGATGTCGCGGCCCTGAATGCGCTTGCCGATGTGCATGGCCTCAGGATCATTTATGACGCCGCCCATGCCTTCGGCAGCAGGCTGGACGGCAAAAGCCTGCTGGCTTACGGGGATGCCTCGACCTGCAGCTTCCATTCGACAAAGCTTTTCCATACTGTGGAGGGCGGCTGCATTGTTACGCCGAACCCCGCGGATTACGAAAAGCTGGCCCTTTTGCGGGCCTTCGGGCATCATGGCGACAATCACGTCTGCCTGGGCATTAACGGCAAGATGAGCGAGATGCACGCCGCCATGGGCGTCTGTCTGCTGCCCCAGGTTCGGGAAATGATCGACAAAAGAAAGCGCCTGGTGGAAATTTACGACTGCGCTCTTGAAATGGGCAATAATCCGCATTTGCGCAAGCCCGCGCTTCATGCCGGCCTGGAATGGAATTACGGCTATTACCCTGTCATTTTTTTGACAGCCGACCTGATGCGGCGTTCCCAGGACTCGCTGGTCAAAACAGGCATCCATCCCCGCCGCTATTTTTATCCCAGCCTCTCCAAATTGCCCTATTTCAGGGGCGATTCCTGCCCGGTGGCGGAAGACATTGCCGAGCGCATTCTCTGCCTGCCAATCTGGGCAAACATGGACGAAGCCATCGCCACGAGGACAAGCGACATCATCATGGAGCAAATCGGAAAGGGTTAATCCTCCTCAACCTCCCCCAGGTATTTCTGCACCTCGTAATGCACATGGTCGAGGACATGGGTCAGCTTGTCCACGCACTCGTCCCCTACGCACTTGCCCAGAAGATTGGCGATAAACGAGGCCCGGCAGGCATTGAGCAGCGCTTCGCAGCCCGGATTGTCGCTTTTGGGCAGCCCGTCAACTTCTTCCTGAAAGGCCTTCAATTCCTGTTCCGTCAGATTCTTGATGGGCATGGCCTCATCATTGAGACAGGGCACGCCGTTTTCCAGCTTGAGCATGACCGGCTTGCCGTGAAGTTCTCCTATACAGACCTGCATGATTTGTCTCCCGGATTGAAATTGTACGGATAAAACCATTTGAATCCAGATTAGCCGCAATTCCCGGTCAAGTCCAGAAGCATCGGCAACGAGGTCAGGAATATGACCCTGAAATTTTATGAAATGATTCCTGTCAACCCTGGTTGACATCCTGCTCCATTTTGTAAAGAATCTCTTTTTTCAACAAAAAGGATGAATATAAATGAAGGAAGCTCTTTTCGCGGCCCTGCTGGCCCTGTGCCTGGCCGCCCCGGCATTTGCCGCCAGCGACAAGATTGATCCCGAAACATACATTTGCGCCGAATTGCTGGCCTCCAACACAAGCGGCGAGCCGCCTCTTTTCGAAGGCTTGCAGATGGAAGGCTATGCCGCGCAAAAAAGCGGCCAGGTCGTGGCCGATCCTTCTGTCATGGAACCTATGCTTATCTCGATATCCGACATTTGCCAGGCCGTGCCGACAGACAAGGTTCTGCCCCACTGGAACGAGATCCGGAAAAACCTGCCCATCGCGACGGAAGGCCCCTATCGCGCCGACAAGACAACCTGCGGCGAATACTATGCCGATGAAGACAATGGCAGCGGTTTCCTGATCTGGCTGGATGGCTGGCAGAGAGCCAAAAACGGCAGGCAGGATTCAATTTTCGAAAACCAGGCCACCCTGGACAAGTTCCTGGCCGCCTGCAAGAACGCGCCCGACAAACTGATCATTGACGTTATCGGCGAAACCCTGAAAAAATGACCAGGCCACGCACAGGAATCGCCCCTGAAGGCGTACCGGCAATAGGAATCTGCGCGTTTTCAGCGCTGATCTTCTCCATCATGGGCTGCTGGCCAATGGCCACGATCTTCTGGATCGGCTTCTTGTACTCGCTCTGGTTCTTCCGCGATCCGGAAAGGGTAATCCCCCACGCTCCCGGCCTGGCAGTAAGCCCGGCCGACGGCAAGGTTATCCGGATAGGCGCAAAGACCGACCCTTTTGGCAATGAAAATCGCCTTTGCATCAGCGTGTTCATGAATCTTTTCAGTGTGCACGTCAACCGTTCGCCCGTCAGCGGCACCGTCAGCGATATCCTTTACTTTCCGGGCAAGTATTTCAATGCCGCCCTGGACAAGGCCTCGACGGACAACGAGCGCTGCGCCATCCTGCTTGACGGACTGGATGGCGAAAAGTGGTGCATGGTGCAGATAGCAGGCCTGGTTGCCAGGCGCATTGTCTGCCGCGCCCAGGTGGGCGACAACCTGGCGAGGGGAGAGCGCTTTGGCCTGATTCGCTTCGGCAGCCGTGTTGACCTTTATTTGCCGGAGGGCTATACTCCCGCCACAAAAATCGGTGAAAATGTCTTCGGCGGCCAGACTGTTCTGGCCCGCAAGGTTTGATATGGAAAACGCGAAACAGCCGCGCAAGGGTTTTTATCTTTTGCCCAACATGCTCACCACGTTCAGCATGTTTCTGGGTTTTCTGTCCATGGTCTGGGCCGGGCAGGGCCGTTTTGAGGATGCCTGCATGGCCATACTTGTCGCTGCCCTCATGGACGGCCTGGACGGCAAGGTGGCCAGGCTTACGCATACTGCAAGCGAATTCGGCGTGCAGTTAGATTCCCTTGCCGATCTTGTGGCCTTTGGCCTTTCGCCCGCGATTTTGCTCTGGCATTGGCAGCTTTGCAATTTCGGGCGCGTTGGCGTGGCCGCTGCCTTTATCTTTGCGGCCTGCGGCGCCTTGCGCCTGGCGCGCTTCAATGTAAGCGCCGGGCAGATCAGCAAGCGCTTTTTTATCGGCCTGCCCATCCCGGCCGGCGGCTGCACCGTTGTCTGTTTTGTTTTTTTTGCCTCTCTTTTCCCGGAGGCCTACAATACGGTCACGCCCTTGTGCGCGCTTGTCCTGGCCGTTGCCGTGGGCGTTCTCATGGTCAGCCGGGTGCGTTATTTCTCCTTCAAGGAATACGACTTTTTCCGCGCCCATCCCTTTGGCTGCATGATTGCCTTTCTTTTTCTCCTGGCCTGTGTCGTCTCCCTGCCGAGGCTTGTGGGCTTTCTTTATTGCCTGCTCTATATTCTCATGGGTCTTCTTTACACATTCATCATTCTGCCGCGCCGTAACCGCCAGCTACAGCGCGCCCTGTCCACGCCTAACGAATGAGGCTTTGCTGACGGCCCGCGCCTTGCGGGAACCACGCTCCCCGGGCGGCCGTTGGACAAGCCCGATAAAGGAGCGTTTATGACTGACCGCGTTTACATTTTTGACACAACTCTGCGCGACGGGGAGCAATCTCCCGGCGCGACCATGAATTTTCAGGAAAAGCTGCGTCTTGCAAAGCAGCTGGAAGTCCTTGGCGTAGATATCATCGAGGCCGGTTTTCCCGCTTCCAGCGACGGGGATTTCGAATCCGTCTCGCAAATCGCGCAGAGGGCCTCCGGCGATGTGCAGATCTGCGGCCTGGCCCGTTGCGTGATCCGGGATATCGACCGCTGCTGGGAAGCGGTGAAAAACGCCAAAAACCCCCGCATCCACACCTTTATCGCCACATCTCCCCTCCACATGGCGCACAAATTGCGCAAAACGCCGGAGGAAGTCCTGCGCACTGCAGAAGAATGCGTGAAACGCTGCGCCGGCTATACAAAAAATGTGGAATTTTCCTGCGAGGATTTTTCCCGCTCCGAACCGGACTTTGTCTGCAAAATTGTCGAGCTGGCCATCAATGCCGGAGCCACGACAATCAATCTGCCGGATACGGTCGGTTATGCGCAGCCCGAGGAATTCGCCAGCATGGTCAAATATGTGATGGATCATGTGTCCAACAGTTCAAAGGCCATATTCAGCGTCCATTGCCATGACGATCTCGGCCTTGGGGTTGCCAATACCCTGGCCGCCCTGCGCGTTGGCGCGCGCCAGGCCGAAGTGGCGCTCAACGGCATAGGCGAAAGGGCGGGCAATGCCTCCCTCGAGGAAGTGGCCATGGCACTTGAAGTGCGCAAGGATTATTACGGACTCAAGACAGGCATCAAGACAGAGCAGATTTATCCGGCCTGCCGCCTGCTTTCGATTATTATCGGCCAGCCCATTCCCAACAACAAGGCCATTACCCGCGCGAATGCCTTTTCCCATGAATCCGGAATCCATCACGACGGCATGCTCAAGCATCGCGAAACATACGAAATAATGACTCCGCAGTCTGTTGGCCGCAAGGAAACCACGCTGGTCATCGGCAAGCATTCCGGCCGCAACGCGGTGCGCAGCAAGTTCGAGGCTCTGGGCTACAGCCTGGATGACGAGCAGCTCAACCAGGTTTTTGATGCGGTCAAGCAGCTGGCCGACCGCAAGAAGCAAATCCATGACGAAGATCTCATGGCCCTGGTTCAGCAGGAAATTTACCGTATTCCGGACAGCCTCAGGCTGCGCCATGTTTCGGTGTCGAGTTCCGATGCCGGCGGCGTGCCGCCGACTGCTGCCGTGCTCATGGATGTGGATGGCATTGAAAAAAGCGGCGCGGGCTTTGGCGTGGGGCCGATTGATGCCCTGTTCAATGTCATATCCCAGATAGTGGGGAGAGAGCCGGAACTTGAGCAGTATGCCATTAATGCCGTTACCGGCGGCATGGACGCGCTTGGAGAAGTGACAGTGCGTTTGCGCGAAAATGGCAGTTCGGCGGTGGGTCGCGGCAATCATCCAGATATTTTTGTGGCCAGCGCGCGGGCATTTGTTGACGCGCTGAATAATCTTGCCAAGCGCGAGAAAGAGGGGAAACGAGTGCACAGCACGGATCAATAACGCTTTTTCGCTCTCAGCAAATATCATCTTTCAGGAGAGAATCATGCCAAAAACATTGGCGCAGAAACTGATTGCAAGACATACAGATGAAAAAGATGTCAGCCCCGGCAAAATAGTGCAATGCCGGGTAAGCCTTGTGCTGGCCAATGACATCACAGGCCCCCTGGCCATCAAGTCATTCAAGGGCATGGGCGCGGACAGGGTCTTCGACCGCGACAAGGTCGTGCTTGTAATGGACCACTTCACGCCGCAAAAAGACATCGATTCCGCCAACCAGGTGATGATCAGCCGCCGTTTTGCAAAGGACCAGAATATCACCCATTATTACGAGGGCGGCAATTGCGGGGTGGAACATGCCCTGCTGCCGGAACTCGGCCTTGTGGCGCCCGGCGATCTGGTTATCGGCGCGGACAGCCACACCTGCACCTACGGCGGCATTGGCGCATTCGCCACGGGCATGGGCTCGACGGACATAGCGGCCGGCATGGCCCTGGGCGAAACCTGGCTCAAGGTGCCACCAACAATCCGGGTGGTTTACAGCGGCAAAATGCCCAAATGGCTTACAGCCAAGGATTTGATGCTTGCGCTGATCGGCAGGATAGGCGTGGATGGCGCTCTTTACCAGGCCCTTGAATTTGCCGGCCCCGTGATTGACCAATTGCCTGCCGAAGGGCGCCTGACCATGGCCAATATGGCTATCGAGGCTGGCGCCAAGGTCGGGCTTTTCCCGATAGATGAGCTTTGCCGCGAATTCTGCAAGGCGACAGGCCATCCCACGGATCTTTCCCTGGCCGCGGATCCGGGCGCGGAATATGCCAGGGTGATGGAAATTGAGGTAACCGGAATGGAACCCGTGGTTGCCGTGCCGCACATTCCATCCAACGTCAAGCCTGTTTCACAAGTGGACAGGGAGCCCATCCAGCAGGTTGTAATCGGCTCATGCACAAATGGGCGCCTGAGCGATATGCGCCTGGCTGCGGAAGTGCTCAAGGGGCGCAAGGTCAACCCGGAAGTGCGCTGCATTGTGCTGCCGGCCACGCCTGCAGTCTGGAAAGCCTGTGTTGACGAAGGGCTTATGGGCACATTCATGGAGGCCGGCTGCATTGTCGGTCCGCCCACCTGCGGTCCATGCCTTGGCGGCCATACCGGCATTCTGGGAGAAGGCGAACGCTGCGTTTCAACAACAAACCGCAACTTCAAGGGCCGCATGGGCAGCCTGAATTCCGAAATCTTTCTCGCCAGCCCGGCTGTGGCCGCGGCTAGCGCAATTGCCGGCCATGTTGCCTCGCCGGACATGATTTGAGGACATTGAGATGAAATACAAGGGCAAGGTTCACAAGGTCGGGGATCATATTGATACGGATGCCATCATTCCGGCGCGCTTCCTGGTAACCGCAGATCCGGAAAAGCTGGGCGAAAACTGCATGGAAGGCCTTGAGCCCGGCTGGTCGAAAAAGGTTGCCAAAGGCGATATTCTGGTCGCTGGCAAAAATTTTGGCTGCGGTTCGTCAAGGGAGCACGCTCCCCTCGCCATTCTTGGCGCGGGCATTCCCGTTGTTATCGGTTCCAGCTTCGCCCGCATTTTTTACCGCAATGCCTTCAATATGGGGCTGCCCCTGCTGGAAGTGGAGGAAGGCATCGAGGATATCGGAGAAGGCGATGAACTGGAAATAGATATCGAGGCCGGCCAGATTCGCAATCTGACCACAGGCAAAACATCAAGCTTCCAGCCGCTTCCGGAATCGATGCGCAATATTCTCAAGGCCGGCGGCCTGGTTGGCTATGTCAGAGAACGCATGGAAAAAGGAAAATAAAGGATGAAAAAGACAATCTGCCTTCTGCCCGGCGACGGCATTGGCCCGGAGATAATTGCCCAGGGAAAGCTTGCGCTGGAAGCAGTGGCCAAAAAATTCGGCCATGAATTCATTTTTGAGGAAGCCCTTTTGGGCGGCGCGGCTGTGGATGCCACGGGAGAGCCTCTTCCCGAAGCCACAGTCGATAAATGCAAGGCTGCGGATGCCGTTTATCTGGGCGCTGTGGGCGGCCCGAAATGGGATGGGCTGGAGCCCGCCAAACGCGCCGAGCGCGGCCTGCTTGGCATTCGCAAGGCTCTGGGCCTTTTTGCCAACTTGCGGCCGGCCAGGCTTTTTCCCGAACTTGCCGGAGCCTGCCTTTTGCGTAGTGACATAGCGGCGCGCGGGCTGGATCTGGTCATTGCCCGCGAACTTACAGGCGACATCTATTTTGGCGCGCCGCGCGGCATGGAAAAACGCAATGGCAAGAGAGTCGGCTTCAATACAATGATCTATGATGAGGACGAAATCCGCCGTATTGCGCGGGTCGCCTTCAAAACGGCCATGGGCCGGAAAAAGCGCGTCTGTTCCGTGGAAAAAAGCAATGTGCTTGAAACATCACGGCTCTGGCGCGATATCGCAATCCAGACCAGGATGGAATTTCCCGAAGTCAGCCTTGAACACATGTATGTGGATAATGCCGCCATGCAGCTTGTGCGCGATCCCTCGCAGTTCGATGTTATCCTGACCGGCAACCTGTTTGGCGATATTCTTTCGGACGAAGCTGCCGCGATTACTGGTTCGCTCGGGATGCTGCCCTCGGCCTCTCTTGGCGAAAGCGGCCCTGGCCTTTTCGAGCCCATTCACGGTTCGGCGCCCGATATCGCGGGCAAGGACATGGCCAATCCTCTGGGCACAATCCTTTCCGGCGCGATGCTGCTCAGGCTTGGCTTCGATATGCCCGCGGAGGCTGAAACAGTGGAAAACGCCGTGCGCGATGCCCTGGCCTCCGGCTTCCGCACTGGCGACATCATGGAAGATGGCAAGACACTTGTTTCCTGTTCGGCCATGGGCAGGGAAGTCGCCGCGAGGATCAAATGAGCGGCCAGCTGGAGAAGGCAAGAATTTATTTCACGGGAGTAGGGGGCCAGGGCACGCTTACCGCCACCAATCTCCTGGCTCATGCCGCCATGGAAGCCGGCATCGAGGCTGTGGGCGGAGAAGTGCATGGCATGGCCCAGCGCGGCGGTGTGGTGGAATCGGCCCTGCTGTTGGGAGGATATAAATCGCCAAGGCTTGATCTGGGAGAAGCGGATATCATCCTGGGTTTTGAAGCGCTCGAAACCTTGCGAGGCCTGCCCTATCTGAGGCCGGGCGGCGTGGTTTTTTCGAGCACTGACGAGCTTGCGCCGCTGGATGTGGCCCTGGGAAATGCCGTTTATCCGGATTTGCAGACCATAAAGGCGGAAACAGCCAAGGTCGCTTCAAAGACTTTTTTTGTGCCCTGTCATGACCTGGGGCGGGAGGCTGGCGCAATCCAGAGCGGCAATACCGCGCTGTTGGGCGCGCTTGCGGTTTCTGGCATCCTGCCTTTGGGGCTGGACGCCATTGAGGCTGCCATTCACAAGTTTTTGCCAGAAAAGATTCAGCCAGTGAACCTCAAGGCCCTCAATCTTGGCGCGGAATTTATGATGAAATAAAAAGGCGGGGCGCAAGCCCCGCCTGGCATTTACAAGCCCAGCTGGGCAAGCATGTCGTCAATGGCGTTTTGCGAAATGCCATCCTTGTCCGGGCCCTTGAGTTCAGACCCGGCCTTGCGGTTCTCGCGAAAATCGTCAACGGCTTTCTGAGCCTCCGCCTGCAAGGTATCGCTGTCCTTGGCCGGATCTCTCTCCGCCCCCTCCATGATGAGCCCGGAAGAAATATAAAGTTGCACCACGCTGTCCTCAATGGCATTCAGGGCAGCCACAACTTTTTTTATGCGTTGGCCCGTGATGTCCTGAAAGCTCAGCGTGGTCAGGACGGAATTAAGATCAGCGCCCAGGCTGTCATTTATGGCGGCCAGCTTGTCGATATCAGCAGCCGAGGCCTCTCCGGCCTTTATCCTGGCAATTATGGCCGCGCTTTCGGCCTGCTGCTCAAAATGCCTCTCCACAATTTCCATGATGCTCATTGCGGCCGATTCCGTTGCTTTCACAACTTCATCAAGCTGATCGCTCGCTTCCGTGAACAGGGCATCAGTCTTGCGGCCATCAATTGCGGTGTCATTGGAAGCTGTGGAAATCTGCTGATAGATATCTTTCAGGCCGCGGCGCATATCCGCGCTAAGCCGCCTGTAAACGCCATTGTCTTGTTCGGCCATGACTGACTGCCCCGTCATTTGTTGGTCTTGAGATAATTCTTGGCTCTGGCCACTTCCGGAGACTTGGGATATTTCTTGATAAGGTCCTGCATCCTGATTCTGGCCGCGGCCTTGTTGCCGATCTTGCCGAAACAGATTGCCTGCTTGAGGTAGGCTTTGGGCGCGCTGGACGATTTGGGGTATTTTTCGATAACAGTTTGATAGGCGACAATGGCCTCATTGAACTTGTTGCGCTGAAAATCGCAATCCGCCAGGTAATACTGCGCTTCCGCGGTCTGGGTGTGATTCTTGTAATTCTTCACAAAATCCTGAAAGGATCTGGCCGCTTCATTATATTTGCGGGCATTATAGGCATTGACGCCGGCGTCAAACAGGGCAAGGGAAATGTCTTTTTTGGCAATGGGCGCGGCAGGCTTCTGGGCAGCGGGATCAGCCTTGCCCCAGGTGCTTTCGGATGGGGCAGCGGACTGGCTGGGCATGAGCGCGGCCTGCAGGGCCTGGTTATCCGGCGGCAAGCCATAGCTGCCGGTAGCCGAACCTTCCGCTGGGGCCATTATTTGCGTTGGCGTGGCCGGCTTGACGGGCGACGGCACCGTGTTTGTCTGCTGGCCGGCGAGCGGCGCGCTGGCGATTGGCGCAGCCGGGACGGCATTCCCGTAGGCCGAGCTATCCGGCGCGTGGGTGGCGATGGGCTGGCTCTGAACAGGCGCAACGGCTTGCGGAACCTGGACGCTGTTTTGGGTAATGGGCATTCCTTGATTCTGCTGCAAGGGCTCGCCCAGGTTCAGGTTGAGGGCCATATTATCATTTACCTTGTGCAGGGCCGTGTCGTGCTGCTGCACCTTGCTGACCAGGGCGCGGGCGCCCCCCACATTCTTGAGATCGTCAAGCTGGCCCTTCAGTTCGGCAATTTCCTGGCGCATGGCCTGAACCTCGTTCCAGGTATCGGCCTGCTGCGGCTGAATTTGCCTCAGCTGGCGATCCTGCAGCGCAATGCGTTCTTCCAGCGTTGGTTCATCGGATGTGCCGCTCATTGGCGCGCAGCCGGTTGCCAGGATAAATCCGGCCATGATGGCCGGTAGGGAATATCTGATTTTCATGACGACCTCTTGATACTTTTAAGGGCTTTGCCGCGTCCAGAAATGATATAACATATTCCGCCGATAACCGGCACAAAAACCACAAAAACAAGCCAGGTCATCCGGGTCTGGTAATCCGCGAAAGCGTGGGTCCAGATATGCCAGATGCTCCAGAAAGTGGGCAGCATGGGCAAAAGCCAGATTAAAACGTGCCACCAGGCGAAGGTCATTGGCTTGCCCATCCCAAAAATTTCTGCCTGCGAAATGTTGCCAGGCAGATCAACGCGGCGCCGATGCAAATGCCCATATCTGCAACGTTGAAGGCCGGCCAGTGCCATTCCGCCCAATAAAAATCAAGAAAATCAACCACGGCGCGCCAGCGCAGCCTGTCCAGAAGATTGCCAAAAGCGCCCCCCAGCACGAGGCCCAGGCCAACTGTCATAAGCGGCTGCCGGCGCGCGCCCCTGGCCAAAATCAGAATGGCGCCAACGGCAACCGCAGTAGCTGCCAGAAAAAGCCAGAATTGCCAGTCCATGTCGTGGCGGTTGAGAAAACCGAAAGCCGCTCCCCTGTTGCGGATATTGACCAGGTCAAAAAGCCCCGGAATCACCTGGATGCTGCTGTTTACAGGAATCTCGGCAATAACCAGCCATTTGGTGATCTGGTCAAGAGCGAAAAGCCCGGCCGCGACGCCCCATAGGAGGATATTGGCTTTCATCTAGGCTTTGGCGTCCATTTTGCGGACAACTTCCGCGCAGCGCGGGCAGATATCGGGGTATTCCGCATCCTTGCCAAGTTCCTCGCTGTAAATCCAGCAGCGCGCGCATTTTTCGCCGCGGGCTTTTTCAACGCTTATGGCCACATCTTCAAGATCGGGGCTTTTCCAGGCTGATTCCGGCGCCTGCTCCAGGGGCAAAACCTCTATTTGCGAAACAATGAAGATTGCCCGCAAATCCGTATGAAGTCTTTCAAGGCTATCCCGAAGATTTTGCGCCATGTAAAGGGTCAGCTTGCTGTCCAGCGAATGGCCAATTGCGCCGGCCTTGCGCAAGGGCTCGGCAGCGGCCGTGGCAGCCGAACGAACAGCAAGGAGCAGATTCCAGTCATTCTGGACATGATCCGGCAAAATGAATTTTTCGCAGTCATAATTCTGCAGGGCAAAAACCGTCTGTTCCGGCCCGTGGATAGCCGCTGGCAAGCAGGAGAATATTTCTTCCGCCGTAAAGGAAAGCACCGGCGCCATGTCCAGAAGGAGCATACGAACAATATGCCAGAGAGCGCTTTGCGCGGATCGGCGCCCATGTCCGGTTTTCTCATCGCAATAAAGCCTGTCTTTCAGGATATCAAGATAAAATGCGGACAAATCGTTTACGCAGTAATTGTGCAAACCATGGTATACCTTATGAAATTCAAAGTCCATATAGGCCCGCATCAGGCGTTTGTGCAAGATGGCGGCATTGGACATGGCAAAGCGATCCAGCGGCAGCATATCTTTGGGATCGACAAGCGAATCGTCGCCGAAATCCTGGAAATTGCCGAGCAGAAAACGGCAGGTATTGCGGATGCGTCTGTAGGCATCGACAAGGCGCGAGAGGATGACATCCGAAATGCGGATATCTTCCTGATAATTGACGCTGGCCGCCCAGAGCCGAATAATTTCGGCCCCGTACTTGCTGATCAACTGGGCAGGTGCAATGACATTGCCGATGGATTTGGACATTTTGCGGCCCTCGCCATCCACAACATACCCGTGGGTCAGCACGGCCTTGTATGGCGGGGCGTTGCGCAGGCCTTCAGAAATCAGCAGTGAACTGTGGAACCAGCCCCGGTGTTGATCCGAGCCTTCAAAATACAGGTCTGCCGGAAAGCGCAAATTGGCCCTGGCTTCGAGCACGGCCGCGAAACTCGAGCCGGAATCAAACCATACGTCAAGAATATCAGTTTCTTTTTTGAAGTGGCGCGCGCCACATTGCGGACAGACAAGATCGGGTGGCACAATTTCCTCAGGCGGCGCCTCATACCAGTAGTCGCAGCCTGTTGGCCAGGTTGCGAAACGGGCGCAGATTTCATGCATCCAGGCGGCATCGTTCCAGGCATGGCCACAATCCTCGCACAAAAGCGCGATAATCGGCACACCCCATTGCCTCTGGCGGGAGATGCACCAGTCCGGCCGAAACTCGATCATATTATGAATGCGCTCGCGTCCCCAGGCCGGTATCCATTCCACCTTGCTGTCGATATCATCCAGAATCCTTGCGCGAAGGTTGTTGGCCTCCATGCTGATAAACCACTGCGTGGTTGCGCGGAAGATCACGGGCTCCTTGCAGCGCCAGCAGTGGGGGTAGGAATGGCTTATCTTGCCTTCCTGCAAGAGCGCGCCACGCTCCCTGAGCTTTTCAATGACCACGGGGTTGGCCTCAAAAACATTCAGGCCCGCAAAATATTCGACAATCGGCAGATAGCGGCCGGCGTCATCGAGCGGCGAATAGGCTTCCAGTCCGTATTTCAGCCCCACTTCATAGTCTTCACGACCATGGCCCGGAGCGGTATGAACCAGACCTGTGCCGGCATCCAGTGTTACATGGGTCCCCAGGATGAGCATTGAATCCCGGTCGTAAAATGGATGGCGCGCAACCAGTTTTTCCAGCTTTTCGCCCCTGGCCTCGCCAATGATTTCATAATTTTGCCAATCGAGGATTTTGGCGCAGGCGCAAAGCAGGTCTTTTGCCAGTAAATACTGTTTGCCATTGGCAGCAACCAGAACATAGTCAAAATCGGGATGCGCGCTGATGGCCAGATTGTCCGGAATTGTCCAGGGCGTCGTGGTCCAGATTACGGCGTAGGCCTTTTGCGGGTCTGCGCCCGGGAATACCTTGGCAAGCCGCGTGTCGGGCAGGGGAAAGGCCACATATATTGATGGAGAAGTCTCGTCCGCATATTCGACTTCCGCTTCCGCAAGGGCCGTGTGGCAGGAACAGCACCAGTAAATCGGCTTCCTGGAGCGAACAACATAGCCTTTTTCCACAAAGCTGGCCAAATTGGAGGCGATTGCGGCCTCGTATTCGGGCAAAAGACTCAAATAGGGATTTTGCCATTCGCCCAAAACGCCCAGCCTTTTGAATTCATCGCGCTGAACGTTGATCCACTTTTGCGCATATTCGCGGCAAAGGCGGCGCACGGTCAGGGGCGGCAATTCCTTGCGCTTTTTCTTCAGATCCTGCTCGACCTTGTGCTCGATTGGCAGACCGTGGCAATCCCAGCCGGGCACATAGGTCGCGGCCTGACCCTGCATATTGCGGGACTTGATAATGACATCCTTGAGGATTTTGTTCATGGCCGTGCCCATATGGATATTGCCGTTGGCGTATGGGGGGCCGTCATGCAGCACATAGGAACCCTGTGAGCCAGAAGCGGCAATCATGGCCTCGTAGGCCTTTGTTTTCTCCCATTTGTCAAGCATGGCAGGTTCACGCTGGGCCAGGTTGGCGCGCATGGGAAAATCCGTCTGGGGAAGGTTGAGAGTATTTTTATAGTCCCGCATTGTGTCGCCTTTGAGGATTTTTCATTGAATATGTTTGCAAAATGAATTTAATCTGCGAATTTTGGACAATGATGCAATCAAAGTCAATAGCCCCGATTTCGGAGTAAATCCAGTAATGCTGTTGAAAATGGCAAATGCAGGGGATTTTTGCGGAATAAAAAAGGCAGGGTTCTTGGCCCTGCCCCGAATAAGGCTAACTGCATAGAAAAGTAAACCATGGGTGAAAGCATGCTTATGTTTTAATCCGAAAAAAGTCAATGATTTTTTGGAAAAATTTCCAAAAACATGATGGT
This sequence comes from Desulfovibrio sp., assembly GCA_009773975.1. Classification (GTDB taxonomy): domain Bacteria; phylum Desulfobacterota; class Desulfovibrionia; order Desulfovibrionales; family Desulfovibrionaceae; genus Desulfovibrio. The sequence goes on from VSMX01000010.1 coordinate 25,429, forward strand.
AAAAGTCAAAGCATGGGAGCCAACCTCTTTATTAGTGAATTGGGAAACCCCCAGCTTTGCTGGGGCACTAACAGAGTTTGACTTATGCGGAAGTAAGGACAATCCTCCTCATTGTGAGCTGCTCAGTGCGAGCAAGAGGAGGCTTCA
>VSMX01000100.1 GCA_009773975.1 Desulfovibrio sp.
ATGCCGGCGAGGATGCCAAGCACCATGCCGATGCCCATCTGCGACGCAAGACCCAAACGTGGTTTCTTGCCATAATTCCCCCTTTGTCGTTATCCCGCCGCAATGGCCGGAGAACAGTTTTTGCGGTTGAATTCTCTTGTTACTCTCTTGTTTTCAGGTGGATTGTCAAGGTGGAATAGCCGAAAAACAGGGTTTTATGCAACATCGCGGGCAATTATCGCGCTGAATATGGTTTATTGTGGATAATAGCGATAGCAAAACCTCGCGTAATCATGTACAAAAGAAGCGCGTAATGAATTCGGAAGCTTTTTTCGGGGGCGGAAAATGCGCAGGGCAAGTGTTTTTTGGGTTGCGGCGCTTGCGGCCGTTTTTGCTTTTTCTCCCGCAATGGCCGGCGGTTTGCTGCCCTTTGGCCTGGGCTGGGGGGATAACGTGGCGCAAGCCGAGGCGGCCCTGAAAAAGAAAACCACCAACGTTCATTTTGTGAAAGAGGAAAACCCGCGGCCGGAGCGCGTTGTAATCGAATCCCGCAAGTTTTATGATGATCATCCTTTCACTGTCCGGTGCTTGTTTTACAGGAACAGGCTCCAGAATATTGCCATTTACGCCCATACGGCCGGCTTCAGGGACAATCTGAAGCGCGCCGGCGAACTGGCCAGAAAGATATTTCTCGCGCGCGTCAAAAAATATCCCGGCTGCGGCCTGCTGGAGCGCGGCCCCCACGATGGCGGCCAGAAATATGTTTACAGGAGCGATAGCGCCCTGGTTGATATTTCCTGGGGCCGGATAAGGAAAACCGGGGCGGCCGTTGTGCTCGCTGTATGGCGCAGGCCGAGGCATTTCGACAATCCTTTCCCGGACAGCGGGACGTATTCCGCTTTCAGTAATTATCCAAACCTTGTTCAAGGGGGAATCCATGCCAGTGCTTGTGCTTGTGGACGTGCAAAAGGAATATGTCGCCAAAGGGCGCCCGTTTTATCTTGAAACAATTGGGCCATCGCTGGACAATTTGCGCAAATTGCTGGCCCATGCCCGCCGGCATGGCTGGACGATAATTCATGTGCGGCATGAGCAGAATGACGACTGCTTTGGCTACGAAAGCCCCTTTGCCGCGCCGATAGAGGGCTTTGAACCCGAGCCTGGCGAATATTCTCTGGTCAAGTCCAATTTTTCCTGCTTTTCCAGCCCCGAATTCCAGTCCCTGATCGACAAGCGGCGCCACGAGGAGATAATAGTGGGCGGCTACGGCGCAAGCATGTGCTGCCTTTCAACCATGATTGACGCCCATCACCGCGGCCACGACTTCACCTTTGTCAGGGATGCAACCTGCGCCCGGCGCTCGGCGCGCTTTGGCGAACAGGACATCAAGGAGCGGGTTGTCGATCTGATGGTTGCCTTCGGCAACGTTGTCAACACGAAAGATATTGTGGAAAAGGAAAACGCCTGATTGAACGGGATAAAGGAAAAAGCGGATTGACGGCCAGGCGTCAAGCCGCTTTTTCAGGGAAACGCCGCCTGATTCTTTAATCAGCCTGTTTTTCCGGTTGTCCCAAAGCCAGCCTGTTGCGGGCAAGATAAATTTCCCCGAGGATCTCCGGCCTGGCCAGCGTGGTCGTGTCGCCAAGCGATTCCAGGTCGTCGCCGGCCGCGATTTTGCGCAGAATCCGCCGCACGGTCTTGCCCGAAAGGGTCTTGGGCAGGTCATCGACAAACTGGATGACTTCCGGGCTGGCCAGGGCGCCGATATTTTTGCGGACAAAGTCGCGCAGTTCGCTGCGCAGGGCTTCCGTCCAGTCAATGCCGTTTTTGAGGGCCACAAAGACGTAAATCGCCTCGCCCTTTAGTTCGTGCGGCACGGGCACGACGGCTGGCTCGGCCACAGCCGGGTGGGCCGCAAGCACGGATTCGATTTCGGACGTGCTCAGGCGGTGGCCGGAGACATTGATATTGTCATCCATGCGGCCAAGTATCCAGTAATTGCCGTCCTCGTCCCTCCTGGCGCCGTCGCCCGAAAAATACATTCCCGGAAAACGGTCGAAATAGCTTTTGAACTTTTCCTCGTTCTGGAAAACGCCGATAAACTGTCCTGGCCAGGAATTGCGCACCACAAGGTTGCCGCCTTCGTTCACGGGCTTGGGCTGGCCGTTTCTGTCCACAATGTCGGCGTCAATGCCGGGCAGGGGGCGCGTGACCGAGCCGGGGCGCAGGCTTGTGGCGTAAGGCAGGGGCGAAATCATGACCCCGCCGGTTTCGGTCTGCCACCAGGTATCTACAATGGGCAGTTCCCCCTTGCCGATATGGGTGTGGTACCAGACCCAGGCTTCCGGGTTCATCGGTTCGCCAACGGATCCCAGAATGCGCAGGGATGAAAGGTCATAGCGTCTTGTCCATTCCTCGCCATCGCGCATCATGCCGCGCACTACAGTTGGCGCGGTATAGAGAATGTTGACCCGGAATTTCTCCACAATGCGCCAGTAGCGGTCGGGCCGGGGCCAGGTTGGCGTGCCCTCGAACATGATGGTGGTAGCGCCCAGGGCCAGCGGGCCATAGACAAGATAGGTGTGCCCGGTTATCCAGCCGCAGTCGGCCGTGCACCAGTAAACGTCGCTGTCTTTCAGGTCGAAAACCCATTGCGTGGTGTGGGCTGCGTATGTGAGATAGCCGCCCGTGGAATGAAGCACGCCCGTGGGCCTGCCCGTGCTGCCGCTGGTATGCAGCAAAAAGAGCGGATCGTTGGCATCCATGGGCACGCATGGAAAATCGGCGTCCAGGGTGAAGTCCTCGAGAAAATCCTGCCACCAGACATCGCGGCCGCGCATCATCTGCACGCTGTCGTCGCTTCTGTTGACCACAATCACTTTCTGCACGCTGGGGCACTGGCCGAGAATGCGGTCCAGATTGGCCTTGAGAGGTTTTGGCTTGCCGCCTCGCATCACGACATCCGCGGTAATCACAATCCGCGCGCCGGAATCGTTGATTCTGTTCTTCACGCCGCCTTCCGCATAGCCGGTGAAGATATTGGTATGCACCGCGCCAAGGCGGGCGCAGGCCAGCATGGCGATGACAAGTTCGGGAATCATGGGCAGGTAAAGGGCCACGCGGTCGCCCTTGCGAATGCCCAGTCCGTCCAGGGCGGCGGCCACGCGGCAGACGTCGTTGTAGAGCATCTGGTAGGTGTAGGCCCGGACTTCCATTTCCCTTTCGCCCTGCCAGATGAGCGCGGCCTTGTTGCGGTGGTCGGTTATGATGTGCCGGTCAACACAGTTATAGGCGGCATTGAGCCTCGCGCCCCTGAACCATTCCACGCGCGGCACGGAAAAATCGCTGTTGTTGACCTTTTCCCAGGGCCTTGACCAGTGGAGGAGGCTGCGCGCGCGTCTTTCCCAAAAAGTGTCGTTATCCGCCAGGGCGAAATTGTAGAGTTCCTCATATTCCTGCTGGCTGCGCACCCGCGCCACGTCCTTGCCATGCCTTGGGGGAAGATAACTGTTGTTTTCGTAAAGCAGATTGCCGCCCATTACAAACCTCGCCGCTGGTAAATAATTGGGCGCGGATTTTCTGCCCGGAAAGCGGGATGACTTTGCACACAATTCCGGATGTATTCCGCGCCGAAAAGGTCAGAAATTATAAAACAGATAATGTTTTCGGGCAAGACGGGCGGGAGATGTTTTTTGGAAAGGACAGCAAAGCCCTCGGAGCTCAGAGGTCTGTGCAAGTTGTGCCGCCGCATGATTGACTGGCTTGGAAAGTCGTAACCCCTCGGAACTCAGAGGTCTGTGCAAGAGTATGTCCGGCAAATTGATGGGAGTCAATGCTTTGCGGGGACAATTTGGCAAGTCTCCCTGTCCTTCGCAAACATGCCCCTGTAGGCCGGCCTGTTGACCATTCGCCAGAAGAGATGCCTGTCGCAAACAGGCAGCATGTTGGAAAAGGTCAGGATTTCAAGCAGGGAGCGCAGCATGCCCTTGATTGAAGTGCCGGGGATAATTTTTTTGCCGTCAGCCTGCATGAAACGACATTCGGAAGGAGAATCCTGGCTGGCCCTGGCCTGCTTGCCCGAGACAAGCAATGGGGTCAGCGCTTCCAGTTTGCAGACAATGCTCCCCGACCAATGGCGGCTTTCCCCGGCTGGCGCGGGAATCACGGCCGTGGAATCGAAGGGCACAAAGTTGTAGGGCGCCACTGCATCGCAGCGCGCCCTGGCAGTATTGCGGGGCGCGCTCACTGTTGTTGCTCCTGTTTTGCGGGGCACGGGCGCCCTTTCCTTTACAACGGGCCTGGCCTCCTTGCCGGGCACCGCGCATTTTACCGGAATGCTGTTTTGCAGTTCAAATTCAACAGGGTCGCCGTCCACAACCGCATTCAGGTCGAAGAGGCGGTTGGGGGGCTGAATGACAATGTCAAGGGTTTTGCCCTTGGCGTTTTCAAAAACCAGCCTGTATTCCTTGCCCTTTTTGACATCGCGGATTTTCAGGGTGCCTTTTTGCATTATTTGTCCTCCACGCCGCAAAGGCGTCCGCAATGCCGAATCAGAAAACCGCAGGCATCCGGCTTGAAATACTCGTCAAAAAGCAGATGACGCCCGCTGCCGTCGCGCAAAAGCGCGGATGAGCGCCGCGCGAGAAATTCCTCACCCGCCGGGTCTGCGCGCAAAAAACGCAGCCAACCCACGACTTGTCCGCTGGTTTTTTCCATGCGTATTTCGGCATTGGGGCCGAAAATTGTCAGGCTGGCAAATTCATTTTTCATCTGGCTGTCCAGCTTGCCGCAAAAAGGCTCAAAAACGCATTTGCGCGGCGATTCCGCCAGCAGCCAGCACAAACTGGCGCGGTTTTTTCGTATTCAACGGGCAATCCTCGATAACAAGTTTGCCGCATTGGCCCTCGTCGTCCTTTATGTGCCCGAAAAGGCCGTTCAGCCTCTCGCGGGCTTCTGCCTCATCCAGGCCACTGTCGCGCAAGATGCGGTAAATGGCGTGGCGCAGAACGCCCTTGAGCGCGGATCCGGGCAGCACGGGGCACCAGTCCGCGGACTTTTTGCCATAATCCAGCCAGGGGGAGAGCGCGAAAATGATGTCGGCTTCCGAGACGCTTCCGTCCGGCAACATGGGCGCGCCGCCGCCAATCAGGATTGGCGTGTCGCAGACAAGGGGCATGGCCAGAGAGCCGGTGAGGCCGCGCCCGGGCCTGGCCAGGCATTTTGCGGCCAGGGACTGGCCGGGCAGGCCATCGCGCGAAAGATTGAGCCAGGCTTCCATGTCTTGCGGCTTTGTCATGTCCAGTCGTTGATAGCCGCTTTCGACCACCCTGTAGCGGCCATAGCCATTTGTCGTCTTGCCGCCAAGGCCAAGAGCGCCGGCCAGCATGAGCGCGCAAAGATCGTCAAAGGCCGCGCTTTCCTCATCCGTCAGGGCCCTGTTCCAGCCATCGCAGCGACTTTCGGCCAGAAAACGCGTGCCGGCAGGCACGATTTCGGCATCGAACTTGCCGCTGTCAATCGCGCTGCCCCTTTCCGGATCCAGACACACATGGTCGCGCACAAAGGGGCCAAGGGGTATTTTCACCTCCTGGCCGGCTAGCTTTTTGGCCGGCGCGGATTTGCCGTCAAAATCAGCGGCAAGGAACGGATGGGGCGCCTGGCAACGAAAATTGCGTCCACAATGTAAATGGAAGAGATTTGCAACATTCGGAGTCCAATTTTTCTGTTGACCTTGAGCATTTGCTGTATAAAACTGCAGTGCCTGAGGCATTGGCGCCAGTTACAAAAACCTTTTTGGCAGTTTGCTGCATGTTGACCAGTACGCAGATCCGGGGCTTTGTTTTTGCCGCCCTTTCGGCCGCTTTTTACGGCACAAATCCGGCTTTTGCCGTGCCGCTTTACAATGCCGGCATGAATCCTGTTTCGGTGCTGCTTTTTCGCTATCTGCTCGGGCTGCCATTTTTGGCCGGAATACTTTTATGGCGCGGGGAAAGCCTTGTGCTTGCCAGGCATGAATTTATCCCCGTTGCCGCGCTGGGCATTGGCATGGCCTTTTCTTCGCTCGCGCTTTACGAGGCCTATTTGCACATGAACCCGGGCGTGGCCTCGACCCTGCTTTTCATGTACCCTGTCCTGACGGCCATTTTGATGACCACCTTTTTTCATGAAAAATTCCGCCTGATCACAGCCTTCTGCCTGGGACTGATGGGCATTGGCATTTATTTGCTGATGGTTGGCCCAGAAGGGATGAGCGTGAGCATTACGGGCATTGTCTACATCACCCTCTCATCGTTGACCTATGCGATTTATCTGGTGATGATCAAGGTCTCCAAAACCATACGCAGCTTGCCGACAATCAAGTCCCTGCTCTGGCAACTGTTTTTCGGCGCCTTTCTCTTTGTCGTGATGATGTTTTTCACACCTTACACCGCGCCGGGCGACCTCATGCACTGGACCTGCCTGCTTTGTCTGGCCCTTTTGCCTACAGTGCTTTCCCTGCTTTTCACCATGCGCGCGATTTCCTGCATCGGCCCCACGCCCACAGCCATTTTCGGGGCCCTGGAACCGATTACAGCCGTTGTTTTGAGCATCATCATTCTTGGCGAAATAATCACCATGCGGGAAGTTATGGGCGGCGCGCTTATTCTGCTTGCCACATTGATGGTGATGCTGTCGTCGGACAGGCAATAACACAAAAGCCGGCAAGTTGATCGCTTGCCGGCAGCTTGCATTCCGATTTTTTTTGCTGAACATCAATGGCAGCGGATGCCAGTCAGCAGATGATCCATTTTTTCTTTCTTGGTGCGCAAATAGGCTTCGTTTTCGGGGCAGGCCTCGATTTCAATCGGCACGCGCTCGACAATTTCAATGCCATAGCCTGACAGGCCGACTATCTTTTTGGGATTATTGGTCAGGAGGCGCACTTTTCTGATGCCCAGATCGACGAGAATTTGCGCGCCTGTGCCATAATCGCGCAAATCATCGGGAAAGCCCAGCATACGGTTGGCCTCGACCGTGTCGTAGCCCTTGTCCTGCAGGGCGTATGCGCGGATCTTGTTGGCCAGGCCTATGCCGCGTCCTTCCTGGCGCATATAGAGCAATACGCCGCGCCCTTCTTTTTCGATTTGCCTCAGGGCCGCGCCAAGCTGGCCACGGCAATCGCAGCGCAGGGAACCCAGGGCGTCGCCTGTCAGGCATTGGCTGTGCACGCGCACAAGCACTGGCTCCGGCCCGGAAATATCGCCTTTGACCAGGGCCAGGTGGGTGCCAGGTTCCATTTCGCTTTCGTAGGCGTGAATGGTGAAATCTCCATACATGGAAGGCAGGTGGGCCGTGGCCTCGCGGGAGACGGAAACCTGGCCACGTTCAAGGCGGTGGCGAATCAGGTCCCTGACCGCGACAATCTTGAGTCCATGCTCCTCCGCGAATTTTTCAAGATCGGGCATTCTGGCCATCTTGCCGTCATCGCGCATGATCTCGCAGATAACGGCGGCTGGCTTTAGGCCGGCAAGCCTGGCCAGGTCAACGCCGCCCTCTGTCTGGCCGGTGCGCGCAAGCACGCCGTCGGCCTTGGCCCGCAACGGAAAAACATGGCCGGGAGAGACCAGGTCCTCTGGCCTTGCGTTGTCCGCAACCGCAACCTGGATGGTGCGCGCGCGGTCCGCAGCCGAAATGCCGGTAGCGATGCCTTCCCGCGCTTCGATGGAAATTGTGAAGTTGGTGCCGAAGCGGGAAAGATTGCGGCGTGTCATCAGGGGCAGCCCGAGCTTGTCGCACAGTTCCGGCGCCATTGGCAGGCAAATCAGGCCGCGCCCGAATTTGGCCATGAAGTTGATGGCTTCTGGCGTAACGTGCTCGGCCGCCATGGTCAGATCGCCCTCGTTTTCCCTGTCCTCGTCATCGACAAGAATGACCATCTTGCCGGCCCTGATATCAGCAAACGCTTCTTCGACACTGCATAATGGCATTTTATCTTTTCCTCTGCAAAAATATATTGATTCTGTCCGCTATTTCAGCCAGGGATTATCCTGGCCAATGGAATAGAAAAAGCGCGCGCGCCACGTCTGGTACTGGGAAAGGGCCTCGCTGTGCGCATTTTCCGCTTCAGTCAGGCGCGTCTGCGCGTCAAGAAGCTCGGTAATCGTGCCGGTA
>VSMX01000101.1 GCA_009773975.1 Desulfovibrio sp.
GCTTTAAAAATATTGATAATTGCGGGAGCAATCTTTTTTTGATGTGTATGGTGAGATAATCATATTTAAATAAAACTGACAAAAAGGGAGGCGGCATGCTTGAAACCACTGTTGTCGTCATTGGCGGCGGCGCAACAGGCATGGGAACGTTGCGGGACCTGGCCATGCGGGGGGTGCCTGCCATTTTGCTGGAACAGGGCGGCCTCGCCCACGGCACAAGCTCACGTTTTCACGGCCTTTTGCATAGCGGCGCGCGCTATGCGGTCAATGACCCTACTTCCGCAAAGGAATGCATTGAGGAAAACATGATCCTCAGGCGCATCGGCAAGGGCTGCGTGTAAGAAACGGAAGGTTTTTTTGTGCTTACAAAAGAAGACGACCCCAATTATGTGGAGCCATGGCTGGAAGGCTGCAAGAATGCCGGCATAAGCGCAAAGGAAATTTCGGTCATGGAAGCGCTGGAGCTAGAACCGAACCTGGCAAAGGATATTGTGCGCGTGTTCAGGGTGCCGGATTCCTGTGTGGACGGCTTCAGGCTATGCTCCCACAACAAAATGTCGGCCACGCGCTATGGCGCGAAAGTCTTTTTTTATCATCAGGTAACGGGCATAAACCAGAAAAACGGCAAGGTGCGCAGTGTTTCGGTAAAGAATGCCATGACTGGAGAGACTTTTGACATAGGCTGCCGCTACCTCATCAACGCAGCCGGCTCATGGGCCGGGGAAGTTGCCGCCCTTGCCGGGCTGCATGCCTCGATTACGCCTGACCGCGGCACACTGATCGGTTTTAACCACCGGTTTACCTCCAGGGTAATCAACCGGCTCCATGCCAGTGGAGACGGCGATATTTTTGTGCCCCACGGCTCGATCACCATTCTTGGCACAACATCAGTGCCCACGGACAGGCCGGATGACACAAGACCAACTTACGAGGAAGTCGCGGAACTGCTCACACTGGGCGAGCCGCTTTTCCCGCTTACCCGCGAATACCGCATTTTGCGCGCTTTTGCCGGCACACGCCCTCTATATACCCCGGGCGGGGCATCGGGACGAAAGGCCACGCGCAATTTCAGCGTGGTCGATCATTCAAAGGACGGTCTTGAAGGCATGGTTTCCGTATTTGGCGGCAAGCTCACAACCTATCGCCTGATGGCTGAAAGGGTTACGGATGATGTCTGCAAACATCTGGGCGTGGATGAGCCATGCAGGACAGCGGAGGAACCGCTGGTTCCCGAACCGAAACCGGAAATGCTCGAGAAAGCGAAAAAATATTTCCCCCTGCATGCAATCAGCCTGATGGCCGCCAGACTTGGCGACGAGCTGCCAAAAGTGCTTGAGAAGGCGGAACTGGCAGGCAACAACGAAGCAAGGGCGACTGGCACCCATATTACAGATTATGCCGGCAATCCCCTGCTTTGCGAATGCGAGCTTGTATCCACTGTCGAAGTGGACTGCGTGGCCAGCGACCCGGATTCCCATTCCCTTACAGATGTTCGGCTGCGGACACGTCTTGGCATGGGCACTTGCCAGGGCGCGTTCTGTTCCCTGCGCACCATTGGATCACTTGCTGAACACGGCATTGAACTGAAATACCCGCCAACCGAAAATGTGTTCCGCTTCCTGCAGGAACGCTGGAAAGGCTTGCGGCCTGTAATGTGGGGCCTGCAGGCAAGAGAAATGGAAATGGGGCGGGCCATGTATATAGGACTTCTTAATCTTGACGGAGCCATGAATGAGCAGGAAAACTGACGTCGTCATAGCCGGGTCTGGCCCTGCGGGCCTTATGGCCGCCTATATGGCAGCCCGCAAAAATTGCAAGGTTCGCGTTATCAGCGAAGGAATGGGCTGTCTTGCAATCGGCGGCGGCTATGTGGATCTTCTGGGTTATTCGGAAGCCGGCAAACGTGTTGAAAAGCCTTTTGAGGCCTTGAAAAACCTTTCTGAAAGCCATCCCTACAGCATCATTGGCGATGAAAACATAAGGAAATCGCTTGCTGATCTTTGCGAATGTCTCAAAAACCAGGGTCTGGAGATGGCACCGGCAAAAGACGCGGATGGCGCGGAACGAAATTCCCTGGTTCCGACAATTCTGGGCACATTGAAGCCAACCTGGCTTGTGCCGGCAGACCTGGAAGGCGACATATTCGAGAAGGCCCAAAAAATTCTTGTCGTAAGCGTCCAGGGTTTCAGGGATTGCAAACCCGCTCTCATTATCAGCCAGTTGAGACGCTATGCTTCCTGGAAAGACAAGGAGTTTGATCCCCTTGTCATTCCCGGTCCCTTTGCGGAACATGGCCGCGCGCTCAATGCCCTGGATCTTGCGCGGGCAGCGGAAAGAGAGGAAGGACGCAAGTGGTTGTCCCAAAACCTGGGCAATCGCGGCAAAAATCATGATCTTGTGCTGATGCCGCCATTGTGCGGCAGCCATGCGGCTTCTACCCTTCGCAGGGAAATGCGCAATATTATCGGCTGCCCAATTTTCGAAATGCTGGCTGTTCCGCCCGCTGTTCTGGGGCTCCGCTTGAGAGACGCGTTTTTGCGCGAACTATGGAAGATGGATGTCGAATTCTTTGAAAATTCCCGTGTGCTTCGGGCCAATGTAAAGGATGGCCAGTGCGTTTCCGTTGTGGCGGAAGCAAGCGGCAGGGAAATTGAACACGTTGCCAAAACCTTTGTTGTGGCAACTGGCGGAACGCTTTCCGGCGGCACAATCCTGGAACAGGGCAAGGCAAGGGAAGGAATTTTCGGCCTTGATATAAAAGTGCCCGAAAATGTTGATGACTGGACAAAACCGGAACTTTTGGGCGATCACATTGTTACGCGTCTTGGCGTAAAAGTTGACGGCAATATGCAGGCCCTGGATGAAAATGGCAAGCCCTGTCTGGAAAATGTCTATTTCGCGGGGCGCACGCTTGGCGGATATGTCTGGACCAGGGAAAAGAGCGGGCTTGGGGTGGCATACGCCAGCGGCTGGCTTGCCGGCCGTCTGGCCGCCGAAAAAGTTTTGGGTACAGGAGCTGCCATATGAAGGTACGCATAAATCCGGACAAATGTATTGCCTGCACCACTTGCGTGGCGCATTGCCCCGTGGCCAGGGTTACTCCAAAGTTCCTTGGCCCGCGCATGATTGGGCCAGCCTACGAGCGTTTCAGGCTGCTTGCCCTTGCGGAGGACGAATCGCTGACCTATTGCGCCAACTGCAAAAATTGCGATATCACCTGTCCCCAGGGCGTGCCAGTTTCCAGCATCAATATGCTGGCAAGGGCCGAACAGGCCAGAAAACAGGGAACAACCCTCAGGGATTGGGTCCTGGCCCATGGAGAATTGCAGGCCAAACTTCTGCAGATAATACCGGCCTCGCTCAAGAATTTTGGCATGCTCAACCCGGTTACCCGTTACGTTCTCGACCAGCTTGGAATTGACAAACGCGCGCCATTGCCGGCTTTTGCCAAAAAAACCTTCAGGCAGGCCTTCAAAAAAATCGACCAGGGCAGCCATTCCAGAAAGGTCGTCTTCTTCCCTGGCTGTTATGTGGATGTTTATGACCCGCAAACAGGCCTTGATATGGTCTGGGCCTTCAACAAGGCCGGCTATGAGGTTATCAGCCCGGATGAATTCGGGTGTTGCGGCCTGCCGATGATCGCAAACGGTTTTTGGGAGGATGGCAAAAAGCGGGCGAACAACAACCTGGCCGAATTGGCCAAGTGGCGCGAACAGGGCATAACCGTTGTAACAGGCTGCCCAAGCTGCGCGCTGATTTTCAGGGATGATATTCCCGAATTTTACCCCGAGCTTGTTGAAAAACATGGCCTTGGGCGGCTTGAAGATGCCCAGGATTTCCTGATGGAATGCGTGGAGAGAGGAGAACTCGATCTTGGCGGCATCAGGAATGATACCGAGCAGCCCATTGTCTATCATGCGCCATGCCATCTGCGCGCCCAAGGCAATGGTCTGCCGGGCATGGAATTGCTTAAGCGCCTGCCTGGCATAAAACCTGTCAATGCCAATGCGGGATGCTGCGGCATTTCGGGCAGTTATGGCTTCAAAAAGGAAAAGTACGATATCGCCCAGGAAGTAGGCTCGGAATTGTTCGATATTGTCCGCAAGAATCCATGCAAGTATGCTTCTTCCGAATGCGGCACCTGCCGCGTACAGATAGAACATGGCAGCGGCAAAAAGGCAATCCACCCTGTAAGCATCCTCAGGATGCGCATGGAAGGCAAAACCGATCCTGTAGTTGACGAGCTTTAAAATCGCTCATGCCCGGGCCAGGCGCATAACTTGAGAGACGAATGCAAAACGCCAAAAAACCATTATGGGTTGATGACAAGAAATGGCGTTTCAGGGCGCGAGTTCCTGAAGTTTTGTGGAAAGACAGCCGCCTGGCTCGGTTTTGGGCAATGACTGATACCCAAAATTGCCAATGCATTGACCATAAACCACGCTTGCCAGTTATCCGGATTGACGGCCTTTCCCGCGCCGGCTGCATGGAATCATTTATATGATTTATTTATAGGGAACGGCATCGTTCTCTAAACAAAATCCGTCAGGATTTTGCGCCGGGAAGCTCCGTAAGCCAGCCAAAAACCACGCTTTTCGGCTGGCGATCTTCGAAATTGAAATGTAAACATTTCAATGCCGACATCTGTAAAGTGCTTGAAAATATTTTTTAAGGGTCAGTTACAGTAGTTTTGACAATTTGCAAAAACTTGCTTTTTGCTTTGTACATAAGCCAGTTTTCCCCAACTGAGGAGGCCGCGTGGGCAGCAAGCGCAATAAAATTTTCGAGAGCCTTTTTTATCTCATCCTGATCAGCCTGGTAATTATCCTTTTTTATCGCTTCACGATGCAAAACAGTAATCGCATCCAGGAGCAGAACAGGGTTTATGCCGAAGATTCGGCCAGACAAATTGCCAAACGGATAGCCGACCATTTTGCCAGCGCCCAGCAGTTGATCAAGACCTATACATATTTTCTCGAACATACGCTGGACAAGCCGGAAGTTACCAACCTCATGCTTGCCCAGCTGGAAAAAACCTCCTCCTTCGACGGCATACGATTTACGGATTTGAACGGACAGAATTATTCTTCCGAAGGCAGTATTGTAAAAACAACGGACAGGGAATTTTATATTAAAGGCATTGCAGGCAAAAGCGGCATCACCACAATCATGAAATCCAGGCGCCTGAACAAGCCGATTCTTGGAATTTACGGGCCCGTGCATTACGAAGGCAAGATTTTCGGCGTCCTGCACGGGGCTTATATCTCGGATTCCTTTTTGCGCTCAATGCTTGAAGCTTCCTATTTTGGCGTGCCAAGCAATGTTTTCCTGTCCCAGCCAGATGGCCAGATTATTGCCACTTCCATGCCCGGAAGCGCTTTGGGCAATGTGCTTGAAACGCTGAAGAAATCGGATTTTGTTGATGAGCGTGTCCTGAAAGGGGCTTCAGAAGTTTTCAAAAACGGCGGCAGCGGTGTTTTCACCTGTTCGGAAAAAAGCAAGATCGACAATCTTTGCGTGATGTATTTGCCCGGCTACGATTATGTGCTTGTGCAGGCCTTTCCGCAAAAAGTAACCGCCGCAATGCTTGATCGTGCCGATCTGGCCGGAATCGAGCTTGAAATCGGCCTTCTGGCCATCTTTGCCGTTTATGCCGTGTGGCTTGTCATGCGCGGCCACAGGCAAAAGAAAAGGCTCGAAAATGAAAACAGGGAGCTTTCCACATTATACAGTGGCCTCAACATTCTCTTTTCGTCCCGCTATTGCGTGGTCAACCTGGAAACCATGCATTACCGGTTTATTGCCTCCGGTGATCTGGGCGATTCCGCTCCTGCGCGGGAAGGCACCTATGAGCAGTTCCTGGAAGCGCAGGCATCCCTTTCCATTGATCCTGAAACAAGAGAAAATTTCCTGAATTTCTTCCAGCCGGACAATTTGCGGAAGCTTTTTGAAAAGGAAAATGTCATTACCTACGAATGTCATGTTATCCGCGACGGCAAGCCGGAATGGGAAAACATTATAGCCACCTGCCTTGAAAAAAAGGATGGCAGGCCTGTCAAGATACTTTTCCTGCGCCAGAATGTTTCGGACATGAAGCAAAGGGAGTTGCAGACCAAAAGAAAAATATCCGACATGGATCGCAAGGAAAGGCAATATCGTCTTGCGATAACTTCAAATGCCATTTGCGATTTCGAATTCAATGTTACCCGCGACGCCATAGAAAAGGATGTAAGGCAAAAAGTTGGCACAGGGGAAGTTTCCAGGCTGGAAATGGTTGGCCTTTCAGCCCCCTGCAAGGCTTCCGAGCTTTTTAAGGCATGGAGCGAAAAGGTTCTTCCAGAAGCCAGGGATGAATACCTGCGGACCATGAATCCCAAAAACCTGGTCGAAAAGTTTGAAAACGGCATTCTTGAAATCGACCTGGATTATTGGCGCAATGACCCATCTGGCGGAGAAATATGTGTGCGGCAGTCGATTTACCTGTCACGGGACGAATTTTCGGGCGATATCATGGCCATGACAGTGGCAAGAAACATAACCGAACAGCTAGCGAGGCAAAGGGCCCAGACCAAGGCCCTCCAGGATGCCCTGATGCTGGCCAGGCATGCCAATGAGGCCAAGACATCATTCCTTTCCAATATGTCGCATGACATACGCACGCCCATGAATGCGATTATCGGGTTTACCACAATAGCCGCCAATCATGTCGATAACAGGGAACAGGTTCGGGATTGCCTGCAGAAAGTGCTTTCTTCCAGCAACCACCTGCTTAGCCTGATAAACGATATTCTCGACATGAGCCGCATAGAAAGCGGTAAAATGCAGGTCAAGGAGCAGGATTGCAACATATCGGAACTGATGCATAACCTGGTCACCATTATCCAGCCGCAGGCCAAGGCCAAGCAGATGCAGCTCTTCATTGACACTTTCGAGGTCACCAATGAAGACATCATTACCGATCCTTTAAAATTGAACCAGGTTTTCATCAATCTTTTGAGCAACGCGGTAAAATATACTCCGGCTGGCGGAAAGATCACTTTCCGCCTTACCCAGAAACCTGCATTCAAGCACGGCTACGCTGATTATATTTTCGAGATCGAGGATAACGGCATGGGCATGGACGAAGAGTTTGTGCCCCATATTTTTGAACCGTTCACCCGGGCAAGCACCACGACCAGGAATGGCATCCAGGGCACAGGCCTTGGAATGGCTATCACAAAAAATATCGTTGATATCCTGAATGGCGAAATAAGCGTGAAAAGCGCCCCGGGTGTGGGAAGCACCTTTACTGTTACGTTTACCCTCAAATTGCAGGAAAAGAAACACGAAACAGGCAAGATTTCCGAACTGGAGGGAATGCGGGCCCTTGTTGTCGATGATGATTTCCATGTTTGCCAAAGCGTATGCAAGATGCTCGAAAAAGTTGGCTTCAGGACCGACTGGACAATGTTTGGCAACGAGGCCTCATGTCGCGCCCAGCTGGCCTATGATCAGCATGACCCGTTCGACACCTATATCATAGACTGGCACATGCCCGACCTGAATGGCGTGGAGACCACGCGCCAGATTCGGCGGATTGTAGGGGCGGAGGCGTCAATCATCATCCTGACAGCCTACGAATGGTCCGATATTGAGGATGAGGCCAAAGATGCGGGTGTAACTGCTTTCTGCGCCAAGCCCCTGTTCATGTCGGATTTGAAGAACGCCCTGCTTTCCAGCCACAACCTGCAGGGCAAAAAGACTGATGAAGAGTGGAGCGCGCCGCAATTTGCCAGGAATGCGCGTATTCTGCTGGTGGAAGATCTTGATCTTAACCGCGAAATTGCCGAGTACATCCTTACGGAAGGCGGCTTTGAAGTGGATAGCGCGCCTGATGGCTCCGATGCAGTGGAAATGGTGCGCAATTCACCGGAAAATTACTATTCGGCAATTTTGATGGATGTGCAGATGCCGACCATGAATGGTTACGAGGCCACGCAGGCAATCAGGAACCTGGACAGGGAAGACATAAAGACAATTCCCATAATTGCCATGACAGCCAATGCCCTGGAGGAAGACAAGGCTGAGGCGCTCAAGTGCGGCATGAATGATCACATTGCCACACCCATAGAT
>VSMX01000102.1:0-260 GCA_009773975.1 Desulfovibrio sp.
GTTATGGGCTTTGGCCACATCGCCAATATTTTCGAAAAGAGTTTTGGTCAGCTTGTATGCCACATCGTCTGGCATATCCTTGTTTGCGACCAATATGGCCTGGACGGAAAGGGTAGGAACATCGTTTTCCTGCCCCTTATAGGTTTTTGCGGGGATTGAATCTTTCACAAGATAGGGAAACTTGGCAACCACTTCGTCAGTTTTTGCGCCTTCCAGAGGCACAAAAACAACATCCTGTGTTGTTGTAATATCCTGAATGG
>VSMX01000102.1:270-8099 GCA_009773975.1 Desulfovibrio sp.
GATTTGGAGTACCTATTGTGAATACAAAGCCATCAAGGTTTCTGTCTTTAAATTGGTCGGCTGTTTCGCCGTATGGGAGGAAAATAGGTTCAATATTTTTATAATCCAGTCCGTAAAAATCAAAAATCTGTCTGCAATTTATTTCATTGCCGCTTCCACGGGCTCCAACGGAGATTTTTTTGCCTTTGAAGTCTTCGATTGATTTGATGCCGCTATCCTTGCCAGCGACAACATGAAGATATTCCGGATAAAGTCTTGCAATGGCGCGCACGTCTCCCAACTTGGACTTGAAAGGCGCATTTCCATTAAAGGCGGCATCTGCCACATCATTCTGTACAATAGCGATATCAACGTCGCCGCCTTCAATAAGGCGCATATTTTCACCGGAGGCGCCGGTTGCCTGGGCAGTCACGGAAAAAGCCCCGTCACTTTTATTGCTCAAAACCTGTCCAATGGCGCCACCAAGCGGAAAATAAACACCGGAAGTCCCGCCAGTAGCCAGCGTCAAACGTTTTGTATCAGCCGCAAAGGCAGTTGCAGCTGTAAACAGCATGGATGCAACCAGAAAAAGGCCAAGAACTTTTTTCATCACCAGGGCTCCTTGATTGTTTTCCAGGTATAATTTAAAATTGGACTTCTTCAGAATTCCCAATATACTGGAAAAAGAGAAAGTTATTAAAAATGATATTTGAATGTACAATAAAATTGCTAAAATGTAAATATGATAACAAATTGGGAATTTATTTTCCATAAGTTGAACATCTGTCGGCTCCTGCTTTTGCAAGACAGTTTGCGATCTCATGATTGATAATTCACCATTTTTGAAAAACGGACAAAAAGATGCGCGCAGAATATTCACTGGACCCGGAGCGTGGGGCCGGTTATGGTCTTGTCAAAATTTTCGATAGTGAAAATATTTCGGAACCAGTTTTTATCATCAAAAGAATGTCTGATGGCAAATATCTTTCTGGAGAGGGATGGCGGGATGAAAAAGTAAGTCTTGTGCCCGAATCTTCCAATGCTTTTGAAAATGGAATGGAATTTCATGTTGGTCCCAATGTTGTCAATGAGCTTGATTCCAGTTTGCATTATCAATTGGAATTGCCGGGTTTTCAAACCATGCCCCTTGGGATGGGCAAAACCATGCAATCCTGGACAATTGGAGGAGAAGAAATCGGCCTGACGCCCCCACCGCTGCCAGGTACTATCGAGATAGATGGAGTTGGGAATCCCCGCAATACAATTTACGAGGGTGTCCAGAGAACTCCGGAAGATTGCCCTGCCGCGGATGTGGATGAATTGCCTTCCGGTGTTGCGTCCGGCGAAGCCGAAATTGTCGATTCCAGTCCCAAACTGGCCCAAAAAAAACGGGGCTGTCTGGTAGTTGGAGCCTTTTTGTTCACAATCTGGATTGTTGGCGCATGGTTTCTTTGGGAAGGAGCAAAAAACGCTCCAGTTGCGCCTTCGAGTGAATCTGTTCCATTCGTTTTGTTTCCTCTTGGCTCGGCAAATGATGATCCCGTAAATGATGCGCCAGGCGCTGTAGAAAGCAAGCCTTGATAAATTGATGCAAAGGGAATATTTTTTCCAGGCGGTTTGTTCCATAAAACCATACTATTTTACCACATTGTGATGAGGAGTTTTTATGTCTTATATTCCTCCTCGTAATCCTCTGGAAGATCCGGCGCTTGCGCCATATCATGAATTTCTGATCCGCAGATGCGAACGCTTTGAGCATGAAAAAAAGCGCATTGAAGAGCAATATGGCTCTTTGAAAGAATATGCGGATTTATACACCTCCCTCGGGCCACATCTTGTAAAAAAAGCGGACGGCGAATTTTGGCGCTGGCGGGAATATATGCCCAACGCCCAAACCATCTGGCTGACTACCAATTCTCTAAATTTCCAGCGGCATGCCAGCCATAGATTCAAAAATATTGGTAATGGTTACTTTGAGCTGGAGTTGCCAAAAAGCGCTCTTCCGCACGGCGAATACGTTGAATTGAGGGTTTTGCCACTAATTTCCTCTGCTGCGGAAGATAATTTTCCATCTTCAACAGCCTTGAGGCGCGTGCCGGCTTTTTCCCAATGGGTTGAACAGGATGCCAAGGTGCCGGAACAATGGTGCGCAAGAATATGGGCGCCCGAGCATCCATATCAGTTCAAAAATCAATATGCGCCTGCCCAGACTTTTCCGCGGATATACGAAGCCCATGTTGGCATGGCGCAGTCATCCTTGCTGCATACAAAAGATAGTGTGGGCACATACGAATATTTCAGGCTTTTTGTTCTTCCCCGGATAAAGGCCGATGGCTATACGGCAATTCAATTAATGGGAATTCTCGAGCATCCCTTGTACCGTTCATTTGGCTATCAGGTTTCAAGCTTTTTTGCTCCCAGCTCACGTTATGGAAATCCAGATCAGTTCAGGGAACTGGTGGATGAAGCCCACGCTCTAGGTTTGGCCGTGATATTGGATATAACCCATGCTCACGCAGCT
The DNA here is from genome assembly GCA_009773975.1 of Desulfovibrio sp. Taxonomy (GTDB): domain Bacteria; phylum Desulfobacterota; class Desulfovibrionia; order Desulfovibrionales; family Desulfovibrionaceae; genus Desulfovibrio. Next base: position 2,771 of record VSMX01000102.1, read on the forward strand.
TCAAATACTGAGCAGGGCATAGCGAATTATGATGGCAGCAATTATTTTTTCAGCACCAAGTTTAATCAATGGGGCACGCCATCATTCGACTATGGCAATGAAATGACGCGACGCTTTCTTCTTTCCAATTGCAGATACTGGATGGAAGAATTTAAAATCGACGGTTTTCGTTTTGATGCTGTTGGTAATATGCTTTACATTGACCATGGCGTTAATGATGACTTTTCGCATGTTGGACGCTGTTTTTATGGAAAATCAGGCGAGCCCAGGGAAGATATCTGGGGAGAAGTATATCTTTGCCTTGCCAATTACCTGGTTCACGACCTTGTAAATGGCGCCATGACCATTGCGGAAGAATTTTCGGGAATGCCAGGTTTGACTTGTCCGCCAAAAGAGGGCGGCCTGGGATTTGATTATCGCTTTGCCATGGGAATTCCGGATTATTGGGCCAAAGCCATTGAAAATCCAAAAGATATGGGAAGTCTGTGGTATGAAATGACTAACCATAGACCCTATGATCGCACCATAAGTTATGTGGAGTGTCATGACCAAAGCATAAATGGCGATGATGCCATGATTTGGCGGCTGCTTGGCGATGGAATGTATCGTTTTATGGCGGTGACGACGGATGACTGGAATACGTCCCGTGGCATAGCATTTTACAAGATGATGCGGCTTATAACACTGGGAGCGGCTGATGCCGGCTATTTGAATTTTATGGGAGGTGAATTCGGCCATCCAGAATGGCTGGATGCGGAAGAACACGCCCATCGGCAGTGGCATCTTGCTGATCAACCCGAATTGAAATATTCCGGGCTCGCCGCATGGGACAAGGCTCAGCTAAATGACCTGGTTCAAAAGCATCTCGATGATTTTATGCAGCAGCCCATGTTCCGTTATATTCACGAAGATGCCAGATTGCTGGCCTTTGAGCGCGGGAAATTTCTTTTCGTGTTCAACTTTCATGAAACGCAAGCACACCAGGATGTTCTGTTTGCTGTAACTCCCGGAAAGTATCTGGAAATACTTTCTTCTGATGAAAAACGTTTTTCAGGGCATGGAAATTTGTCCATTTCCCAACCACCGCTCGAACATTTTACCATACCATTGCCTGATCGCTATGAACAGGATATAAAGTTGTATTTGCCGCCGCTTGTCGCGTTGGTTTTATACAGGGCAGATTAAGTAATTTTATAAATACAGGAAGTACCGGATTTTACAATCCTGTACTCAATTTTTTATCTTATGGAAACAAAAGAAAAAAATCCAGAAACAGCGATAACTAAAGTTGATGTCGCGCTTAATATCTTTGCCAAACCGCTTCAAACCTCACTGGCGCTTCTTTCTCTTGTAAAACATTGCAGAAAATATATTGATAAAATATGGTTGCAATATGAACCGGTGGGCTCATGTTATGACAAGGTTAATCCATACGTTGTCATGGAATATATAACCCAAACCTATAAAATTCCCTGTATTCCAAGCCAACCGGACATTTGGATTGATCTCGAAGCAGCGGATATTGCCAGGTTTGGTGATAAAAACTACAGGATGGCAATCAGATACCAAAATGCATTTGAAAATAGCAAAAGTAAAATGCTTTTTGTAATGCATAATGATATAGTTATTTTAAAAGATATTATTGGCGATATGCTTGATCAAATTGGCGATGCCTTCGCAATTGGCCAAATTGGTCAATGCTGGAATTGCCCGGCGAAAAATTCGGAATTGGCAAAAGAAGTTTTGGGATGCGGGCCGTGTTCTCCTGCAAAGTATGACCAAATTAAACCATCTTATAAGCAGTTATGCCAATTATATAAGTTGGCAAAAGAAAAAAATATTTTTGTCAGACCTTATGATGAAGGTTTTGAAGGATACTTTGATAAAAGACCTTGGCCATTGCCGGAATGCAGGGTGAATGAATGGGCCTGCCTGGTAAACCTTGAGAAAGTTCAGTCTTCTCATCTGCCTTTTGGAAATGATTTTCCCTTTGGAGGATATTTGCCATGTGGCCCAATTAATCTGGATATTGGTGTTGCGTGGTTCAGGGATATGCATTCACATGGTTTTCATGCCAGGCATTTTGATATGCATGGTTATATCAAGCATTGGGTTGGAACAGGAAACAATACTCCACATAAATATGCTATCAATGAAAATAATGCCTTATTAATTCTTAAACGAAATTTCAAGGATTACCTTAAATGGCTGGAGAGCAAGACAGGAATTGATTTTTCACAACAGTAATGTTCTTTTTATTTATGCCATAATGCATCAAGACGATTTCTCAAGTTCTTTCGAGAAGATTCAAGATTATTATTCAACCATTCAAAAAATTTTTCAGCTTCAATATTCAGGTTTTCAATGTCTTTTGTATTATCAACCACATAGTCACAGGACGACATTTTTTTATTTTCCTTCCACTGCCAATTTTCAATGGAAACAATTTTATCCTCTGACCAGCCCCTGTTATTTTCAATCCGTTTCCAACGTAATTCTTTAGGACAATTTATTCCCACACTTATCAAATTTTTTCCAAAGGCATTTTTCCATCCACATTCAAAAAACAATGGAATTTCAGCTACTGCTGCCAATTGACCATTAGTTTCATTTTTTTGAAAAAAAAGTTCTATTTGCTGCTTGACAAGGGCATGAATTGTATCTTCTATTTCCTGACGTTCAAGAGGATTGTTTTCCATAATGAAAAATAGCAGGTTTTTGTCAACTCCTCCATTTTCATCCAGCATATTATCGCCAAAACGAAATTTTAACCATTCAGCTGCTTGCTCTCCTGGAGCATACAAGTCTTTAACGATTTTATCCGCGCTAATTACAGGCAAGCCTTTTTGAGATAAAAAAGTACAAAAAGCTGTTTTCCCGCATCCTTGATTGCCGGTAATGGCAATTCTTGCCATCTTGTTTTGCGCTTTCAATGCGGTCTGAATAAAGTCTTGGGGTGGAGGAACAGAAAAATTCATAAATTCATGGGTATGAGGATGTTCAAAATCCAGTTTCCAGGCATGCAGCATCTGGCGGGACGCAAGTGGTTTTGAAAATCGATTGCCATAAACTTCATCGCCTATAATGGGAAAGCCCAAATGGGAAAGATGAACCCGAATTTGGTGGGTGCGCCCTGTATAAATTTTAACTGCAAGAAGAGAAGTATTATTTTCGAACTGCCATAGCCTCTCCCATGATGTAGATGCTTCGCGGCCGCCTTTTTTCAGAACTGCCATTTTGGTTTTACTTGCAGGATGGCGGCCAATTGGTTCATTACATTCTCCTGTTTTTGGAGGCACACCGTAAACCAGCGCAAGATATTCCTTATGGATTTTTCTCCTAGAAAAAGCGTCGGATAATTTTAATCTTGTTGCCTCATCCAGAGCCAGGAGCATCAAACCGCTGGTATTTTTATCAAGGCGATGGACAATTCCCGGTCTCAATCCTCCCTGAAGGGCAAGTTGAGGAAAATGTGCCAAAAGCTGCTGGATATATGTATTTTCCTTAATTGATGGGCATGGATGAACAGAAATTCCGGCAGGCTTGTTGCAAATGGCCAGGGTTTTGTCCTGCCATAAAATTTCGACATCTTCTTTAACCGGTTCAAGTTCATTATTTACTGGCTCAAGATCAAGTGTAATTTTTTGCCCTGTTCTGATTTTTGCAGAAGGCTGAATGGTAATTTTATCATCAATTTTGCATGAGCCACCACGAATTGCTTTCTGGATTGAAGCTCTGGATATATCGGGAAAGGAATTTTTAAGAAAGGTATCAAGACGGATACCTTCGCTTTCCTTGTCAACCTGGATTTCAAATTCATTCATTTTTTCAAAATTGTCAGGGAACGTAAACGGTCAACAAATGTTACAGGCCTGTACAGATTACGTATTTCCATGCCGGGTGTAATTGAAGTTACAACCGCTTTTCCAACAACAAGACGCGCATCGTCATTGCCATTTTCCACAATCCGCAAACCCCAGACATTATGAAAAATGGCTGCTTCTCCATCGTATTTTCCCACATAAAGGCAAATATGCCCTTTCATCCCGACCAGACTTAAAAATGGAATACCATTGGTTAAAATTGCGTCCTGTTTTTCAGATTTGCTCAGGCCTGCAAGAGGGATAACCAGGCCGCGCCTGGCCTGCGCGGAAGAATTTCTGGGAAGCCAAATGCCGAAAGGCGTAAACAGGTCTCTGGTAAGGGCGGAACAATCCCTGTCTCCGAACATTCCACCCCAGCCATAGGGTTGCCGCATCATCACATTTCCGACATCGGCAACATTTTTGGGGGTCAGGATAAAAGGCCAAACCACCGCCGACCCTGCCGGAATTATTATTTCAGCCTCACCGGCAAAACCGTCTGGCTTTTTATGCGGAACAAGAACTTTCATGCTTCCATCATTATTGATTGAGCGATATGGAAGCAATGTGCCAATTCCAGCAGTGGAATCAGAATTGTTCAATCCCGTTCCTGCAAGCTTTATCTTGTCTCTTACGAGAGCAGCATAATTTCCGGAACGCCAGATGGACATGAAGTTTTGATCAACTTCCGCAAGATCTTTTGCATCAACCCAACCTCCGGCAACAGGGCATTCCACATAATACCAGCGCTTGTCCAATGTGGCGTGAACCAGCAGGACTGGCATACCGGGCGGTAAAAGCGAAGACTGAAAATAATCAAAAGGATTGGCTTTGGGGTCGGGAGTGGGCTCGGAAAAACGGTATTCATGAGTTGGTAATTCTCTTAAGTCGGTATTTCGCAAAGTTATGGCTGGAATAGCCATTGAAGGGAAAACCGAAAGATTTGCATTGTCTTTCATGGCTGTCCATTCATATTTTTGCCACTTTATATCGCCATGTTTATATCCACGAGGATGATTGAAAAGTGAAACAACTTCATTTTTCCTTATGCTTGTTTTGCGCATTTGCCTGGGGCCAAAGTAAAGATTAATAAATTTCGCTGCCATTTGTTCCTGTTCAAGAGAAGTCAAAAGTCTCTTGTTGGGCCCTGTCAATTTGGCATATACTTCCAGATTTTGGGGGAATTTTTTTAAATCTTCAATTTGGCCTTGTGCTGTCGTTGCCGGAAATTTATTTTCAACATGCTTGCTGCATGCGCAAAGACCCAAAAAAAGAAAAGCATAAAGAAGGAAAAAACTCTTTTTCATACGAATTCCATCTTGATTGTTTTGCAATCCAGCAATATTGATATCAATTAAGTTGGTAATTGGTAAAAAGATCTGGAGAAAGATTGAAATCCCGGATATTGGAAGATATTGAATAATAGCTTGATTTTCAAATTTCATGACAAGCCGAAAATATAATTC
>VSMX01000103.1 GCA_009773975.1 Desulfovibrio sp.
ATCGGGAACAGACGCCGGAAACACTGGCGGATTATGTTATAGAGGAAAGTCACGAGCTTGTTGCCGCAATCCGTTTCGGCAACCAGGCCGAAGTCATGGGAGAATTGGGAGACCTTGCATTCCTGGTGCTCTTTATCGCCCATTTATATGAAAAAAACGGCGCCTTCACCCTGGCCCGTACCCTTGAAAACAACCGACAAAAAATGATTCGCCGCCACCCGCATGTTTTTGGCGACATCCGGTTTGAAAACCGCGACGATCAGCTTGCGGCGTGGGAAGCAATTAAAAGGTCCGAGCATTCAGAAAATAACGACAAGCCCGGCATTTTCACCAGCCTGCCCAAAAGCCTCCCGCCATTGATCCGGGCATACAGGCTGCATTCAAAAGCCGCCCGTGTTGGATTTACCTGGGCAACTGACGAGGAAGTGGAACAGCAAGTCGAAGCCGAATGGCTGGAATTTCTGGATGCGAGCCTGTCAAAAGATGAAAAAGCCGAGAAACATGAAATAGGCGATATGTTTTTCAGCCTTGTGGAAATTGCAAGGCGCAAGGGCATCAAGGCCAACGAGGCGCTTGATCTGGCCTGCGAGCGTTTTCTGCAGCGTTTTGAGCGCATGGAGGAAATTGCCAGGGAAAAAAAACTGGATTTCCCCGCTCTTTCCCTTGATGAAAAGGATGAACTCTGGAACCAGGCAAAAAGCGAACAAGCAGGCAAAACGGAAGACAAATGACCACAATGTCCGCAAAATTGTCCGGATCGCTTTTCCGGACGAAAATCCCGGGGAAAAGCCATCTGGACGCCTCCGGATTTTCCTGCGGATCATGTTTCAGATCATTTCATTGTCTTGCATTGATCATTTTCATTTTTTTGCTTTCATTTTGCCTTTCCGGCTGCAAGGCCAGGCATTCAAAAATGCCTCCCGCCGCATCGAATGGCGTTCTGCCCCGGCCTGACCCTTCATACATTGCCTGGCTTGAGCAGCAATCCATGCTTGGCATGGCGCCGGATCTGGCCGCGCAGGTTTCCGGCAGCGGCAGGGCTTATGGCAGCCGGGGCGGCGCGGGCCGGGTTGAGGTATTGCTGAATGCGGCTCCAAACTGGCTATGGATCAATCCACTGGAAGTTGGCGGCGGCAATCCTGTTTTCAGGCAAATAATCAACAAAAATATTGTTTCCGCAATGAAGGGCTACGGGCTGGAAGGGCTTTTTCTCGCGCCTTTGGGAGAAAGCGGCGCAATCTGGTCTTCCAGGGCAGGCGCGCGGGACGGCTGGGATGTCGCATCCCTGTCATTTTCCGCGGAAGCAGGCAGTGAAAATGATTATTCAAGGCTTGTATCCCTTACGGAAGATGCAGGCATCCAGCCAGGCGGCGAATTGCCTCCGGCAGCAACAGGTCTGGGCCCGGATTTCATGCTTCAGGCCAGATGCTCCCCCAGGCACAACGGCCTCTATGCCATGATACAGGTTCCTCAAAAAAATTGGGGCAGCCTGCCGCCTGCCAGTGGGGAATGGGAAGGCTGCGCGCTTGATGGCAAAGATGTGGAAAGCCTTTCGGCAGCAGGAATTTTGCCGGAAAAGTTTGCCCGCGACAAGGCAAAATGGCCCAGTACCGGCGGCTGGGCGGCCACAGGCGAGATAATGGGCGCGGATGGCAAAATGCGCCGTTGGCTTTATCGCCATGCCAAAAATCCTTCACGCCCCGTCATGCTTTGGCAGGACCCATCCGGTGAAGCGCGAAACGTATTTTCCGCCGCCATTATCCAGCAAACCGGCCTTCGCGGCCAGACATTGACCGGCATCCGCATGGAACCACTGTTCGGGCTTGAAGCAGGCGAAGAAGCAAGCCTTGAACCAGGTCTCGAGGCATTGGAGTCCCTGACAAGGGAAATTCACCGCTATGGCGGCTGGGCAATGCAGGATGACCCTTTGCCTGTTTCCATTGTCGCAAAAATCTTGTCGGGTTCCATAGATTTCTGCGTGGATGCCGAAACAGAAGCAGCATCACGGAAAGCCCTTGCAAGCGGTAATGCCAATATGCTTGCGGAGGTTTTGCGCAAGGCGCTCAAGTTGAAAATCCCCATGCGCAGGACTGCCCGAGGCGTCCAGCAGGATGATGACAGCCCCTCGATACCGGAATTCGTTTTCAGGCATCTCAAGTTCCGCCCATCGGATAATCACAAGGAAAACAAGGATTTTGCCGAAGCGTGGAATTTGGGCCTGGCCATGCGCATCGGTCTTCCCGGGCTGGCCATGTTCACGCCCGCAGATTTGGGGCTGACATGGTTTGACGCGCCGGCAAGCGGGAGCGCTTCCCGCCCCCCTGACAAAAATCTTTTGCTGGCCCGTAAAAAGTCAGGCCTTGCCGCCGGAAAGTTCAAAAGCGTGCATGGCGGCCAGGATGGCTGGCTTGCCATTGTCAGTGAATTGCCGGATGGCGGCTATTGGCTGACTGCCGCAAATTATTCAGCCCAAAACAGGAAGGCAACCATTCGGCTGCCTTCCGCAAAATCACACGCCATTGATGCGGCGACCGGCATGGAGGTTGAAAACATTGATGGCCAAAAAGTGGAAATTGCGCTTGAAGGGCACCAGGCCCGGCATTTAATTTTTTATGGCAAATAGCGGTTTACAATCAGGCCGCAAAGCGGCGCATTGTCAAGTTTGACTCGCCGCAAAGGCTTGAATCCTTCGCCCAACTCCAAGCTTGCCAGGGAGCAGCCATGAGTTCAAACGAGAAGAAAACGGACGCCATCCCTCTGGGAGATGACAATTCCGTAAATCGGGAAACTACTCAAACCAACGTCAATGAACAGGGACAAACAGCCGGCCAGGAAAATCCTGCTTCAGAGCCGGCCAGACCGGCTGACAAAGAATCCGGCTTTTTCCGTTTTGGAAGACGCGCAAAGGCTACGCCGGTCAAAGAAGAGCCTGCTCCCGCCAATGAGAAGCCTGCGCCCCCACAAGAGGCGCCCCAGCCCGCCAAAGATCAGGAAGCAAAGCCAGAGGCCAATACAGATGTTCCCGAGGGCGCGCCAAAGATGGAGCAGCAACCGGAAAATCCGGTAAGCGAAAATCTGGAAGCACCAGGACACGCGCCACAGGACAATAAAAAACCGGAAGCTGCTGAAGAAGTGGAAGTTACAGAAGATGAGCCAAAGGTTGAAGCAAGGGGCAAGTCCCAGGCTTCCGCTCCTGCGCGGCCCGGTTTTTGTGGACAAATTTTCAATGGCCTCGCTCACATTGGCCCGCTGGCGCTTATCTGCCTTCTGGCCTGTATGGTTTGGCCGGATTACTGGCTGGCCCTCAGGGGCCAGGGCCTGTACTGCCCCCCCGAGGCAACCAGCATGACGGCCTTCCTGAATTCGGCTGCCCAGGGCAATATGCTTGAACCACACGGTCTGGCCAATGGAAGCCTTGTTGCCCAATGGCCCCTCTTTACCTGGTTTGTGGGCCTGATTGCGCTAATTCCGATAAATGCCGAATTTTTGTGGCCGATGGTGTCTTCAATCGGAGCCATGCTCGCTCTTGTTGCGGCCTGGTTCCTCGCCCATGCGTCCCGTTTTGGCGCAAAGGCGGCATTCGCGGCTGGCCTGATTCTGCTTTGCGCGCCCATTTTTGCGCCTCTGGGGCATTTTGTGGGCAAAAGCGCATTGACGGCAGCGCTGATCATATTCGCGCTGGCCTGTTTTACACGCGGCTGGCTTTCCAACCGCGCCTGGATAAGTTTGCCTCTCGCTTTTCTGTTTACCTGCCTCGCAGGCTTGAGCGGTGGAATCTATGCTTTTGCCCTGCCCCTGATCGCCAGCTTTTTCTTCCTTATATGGCGCGCCAATCTGGGCAGGTCATCGAGGGCCGACGCCATTTTCGGCGTTGGGCTGCGGCTTGCCCTGCTAGGGGTCTGGCTTGGCCTTGTTATCCTCAAGGGAACTGACGCCACCTATCTCAATACCCTTTTTGCCAATGCCTGGCAAAGCCCATGGCCTCTGCCTGCCGGCTGGTGGCTGGCGGGACTGATTGCCGTTGCCGGCCTATTCCCCTGGATATTGCTTGTCATCTGCGTATCCTGGGTAAGAGTAATGAAAACCTCGGTCAAAAGCCTTTCCGCTTCACGTCATGAAAACGGTTCCGCCATGGTCTGGATCAGTCTTGTGCTCGCCTGGGCGCTGACTCTTGTTTTCCCGGATGCGACCCATATCTCGGCCATAACAACAGCCTGTCTGCTTGGTGTTCTGCTTGGCAAGGCCTTTGTCAACCTTCCGGATTTTGGCAACCGCTTTTTCTTCCTGCTCAACGCAATCTGCCTGATTGTCGCCGGCCTGTTCATCCTCGGTCTTGGCTTTGGCTCCACCCAGCCCTGGATGCTGGGCATGCTGCCCATAACGCTTCCGACCGATCTTGCGCCCTTGCTGCCCGCAACGGACGCGACCTGGATAATCGGCGCCATTTGCGCGCTTGGCGGTCTTTTAATGCTGAGATACTTCAGGCGCAATCGCCAGGGTGGCGGCCTGATTTTCTGCGTTGTGCTTTCCATTGCCCTGGCCCAGCCCGCTGTTTTGATGATGGCTCCCGAACTGGGCACAAAAAGCTTCAGCCGCCTGCAGAATCTTGAAGAAATCGAACAGTCTCTTGTGAAAGCCCTGAGGCCAGCCGAAACGCCGGCGCTGGAAGAGCCGCAGAGCCCCAATGCGCCAGACGCACCGGATGCGTTACAGGCTGTGCCCGAAAAATCCCCTGCCGAAGCGCCAGAGTCCGCAGCCCCTCCTGCCGCTCCGCAAGCTGCCCAGTCAAGTCAGGATCAAGCAGCTGAACCAGCTGGCAATAGCGCCGAACAGCCTGCTGCCGTTCCCGACCAGTCCCAGCAGACAACTCCGGAAGCTGCAAGCGCTGCCGAACCGAAAAAAGCAAGCGCTCAGCAAGCTGCGCCAGGTGCTGAAACTGCCGCCCCAGCGGAAAACCAGACTCCTGCTCCCGATGCGCCGGCCGCAGCGCCAGAGGCAAAGGCCGAAAAACCCGATGTTAACAATGCGCCTGCCGATCAAAAATCCGCTGTGGAACCTGCTGCCAATGCTCAACAAGAAAATCCCGAAAAGAAAGATGCGCAAGGGCTGGCTCAATAGAAAGCGGAAAGCCGTGAATTCGGGAATGGAAATGATTGTTTTCATGCCGGTGGTACAACTTTCCCCCGGCAGACCAAATTTCCCGGATTGACCTATGCCGGTTGAACGCAAACAATCCTTTGATGAAATAATGGCCGCTCTGGATGTGCCAGTGGATTTGATTCCAGGCAAAAACAGGACGGCAAACCCGCCTTCGCCCCCATTTCTGCCGGATTCCATAAATTTGTCGATCCAGGGTGAAAAAGCCCTTCCTGTTCGCAAAGATATCCAAAAACGGGAAAGGCGCGAAGAACCGGATCCCATAAAGCTTGACAATCAGGGCAACAGAATAAGAATTTCCGTACGAGGCAGCATTCTTGCCGAATCCCATGCCGATGCGGTGGCCTGGGAAACAAAATTAAAATAAACGGAGTGGCGGATGTTTTTCATGTATCTTTTTTTCATACTTCTGGTCATTGCGATTTCGGTGGCGGCTGGCGCGCGCTACCACAATCAGGTAAATGCCAGGCTTGCCAAGCTGATTGGCAAAAATGCCGATCTGCCTCCAGATTTCAGGATCTGGATGCTGCAGCACAAAGGCGAGTACGATTCGATTGGCAAGGCCATGGGCGCCTGGGCCGATGCCAGATTTGGCGGCAAATATGATGAATTACTGAAATAGCGATTAAAAAAAGAATGGCAGAGTTTTGGTACAACCTCCCCTTGTTTCGCCATACAATGCCATTCATTCAACAATAGGCAATTTTGCCATTGGAGGTTCCCCATGCCCAAAATAATTGCCCTTGCGCTTGTCCTGTGCCTGATCGGAGCATCCGCTTCATGGGCCCGGAATCAGCATACTCCCGCGCAACAGGCGGATATCCAGGCCGCCATGACCGCCCGGGCCGAAAACATAATCGCCGATGCGGCCCAATCCGCCGGATTGCTGGCATCATTCGGCAATCCAGCCTGGGTGATGGACGCCGGCAAAAACAGGGCCGACGTTCTGGTCGAATTCCAGCACGGGCCCCTGCCCGATCTGGCTGCCGCCGAATTTGGCATGATTGCATGCGCGCGTCTTGCCCAGAACTACGTTGTGGCCAAAATTCCTGTTCGCCGTCTTGGCCTGACCGTTACCTCGCCATCGCCCGACGGGCGTATGCGGGTTTATGGAACAGCCATCTATAACGGCAATCTGGCCGCCCTGATCTGGGAAAACGCCGGATTCAATCTCGACACTGCCGCGGCGCCCAAAGTTCCCGCGGAAGCAAAGGCCAAAGCGGCGTCCGAAAAGCCTGTAATCAGCCAGGCGCAAAAACAGCAAGCGGCTGCCAATGGCCAGCCAAAAGCCAGCCAGCCTGTTGAAGAGGAAGTAATCGAGGAAGAAGTTGTTGTTATTCAGCCACAGGTTCCCCAGGCACCACAGCAAGACCAGGCGGCCCCGCAACAGCAGGCAACCCCCAAACAGAAGCAAATACAACAATATCCCAACGATCTAACCCCCGGAGCCATTCGGCCGAAACCGAAAAAAAGCCAGGAATCCCCGTGCCCCTATATCCAGGGCCTTGCCAATCCGGAAAGCAGGCCCGCGCCCCCGGCGTCAGGCATGAACAAGCCGCGCGGGCCGCAAACCGGCTGCCCGTATCTGGACGGCAAAATTCCCGGCATGGTGCCGCCGCCTCCAGGCGCGCCGCAGAGAGGTGGCCCATATTTGCAGGGCAAGATGCCCGGAATGGTTCCGGCTCCAAAACCTGGCCCGCAGGTCAAATGCCCGTATCTGCAGGACATCTATAACAATAAAAAGAAAACTGCGCCCGACAACGGAGCCAATTCCGCCATCAATGTCAATCCGGCCGAACAATCCTATGAAGTAATGGCCCAAAATATCCTCAACGCCACATCTGCAGAACTTGGCCTTCAGGATATTTTCGGCAATCCCGCATATTCTCTGGAAGCCACGGACAGACAGGCCAATATGATGGTTCAGTTCCGCCAGGGCCCCCTTCCGGAAGAAGCGGCCATAGCCTACGGACTTTCAGCCTGCGAAAATCTTGCCCGGGCGTATGTGGTCAAAGGGCTTGGCATCAAAAAGCTTGCCCTGACCGTTACCAGCCTTTTGCCCGATGGCGGCATGAATATCTACGGCACGGCTGTCTTCAATGGCAATATTGAAGATATCAACTGGCAAAACACCGGTCTTGTGGTCAATCCCGGTCCAGGTCAGCCTCCTGTTCCGCCTCTGCCATATATCAGCCAGCCAAATTCACCAGACGGACAGGCTGTCCGGAGACGTCCGTTAAATGTTCAACGCGCGCCGCAGAATCTGAAGCCTTCAATGCCGCCGGCCAATACGCAAAACCAGGCGTCCAATGCAACACCCAACGTGGCCCGGCAGCCAGTGGAAAAAGCCGTTCCCCAGCAGCAAAACACGATTCAGGAACAGCATAAACCGGCACCCGAGCAGCAGGCCGGGGAATCCCTGAAAGAGAATGCCCTGGACAATGCCAATGAAGCCAACCAGGCATCTTATTCTTTCGAGGCAAGGCAGATTATCAATCATGCGGTAAGGGCAATCGGCCTGCAATCCACCTACGGCATGCCCGAGTACAGCGTTATTGCCGGCGACAAGAAAACTAATATCTATATTATTTTCAAACGTGGTCCAATGCCCGATGCCTCGGCTGCATCTTTTGGCCTGATGGCATGCGAACAACTCGCGCGGGCCTGTATTTTAAAGGGTTTTGGAACACGTTATCTGGGCGTAACCGTCTGTTACGTCATGCCGGACGGCCGGCGCTATGATTACGGCACGGCCATTTTCAACGGCAATCTTGACAATCTTTCGTGGGTTGTCGTTGACAGGATAATTTAATTGAAGCAATTGTATTCTTGACATAATAGCAGGACATTATTACTTGTTTTGCCAGAAGGAGCACAAGAATGG
>VSMX01000104.1 GCA_009773975.1 Desulfovibrio sp.
GCCGAAAGATTTATTCCCGGCCAGCAGCAGTTCCTTATTCCCGATCATCATTCCCCCCTCGCTTCCGGCGGCAGCTGTTTCAGCTTGCATTCGCTTTCAAAGCTCAATTCGCAATGACGCCTGGCGCCCTCGCGATCCCAGAAAAAGATCGTGTCAATCAGCTTGCGTGGCCAATGTTTTTTGCCACTGGCCGATAAACGATAAGCCCGGCTGGACAGGGTTTCGTCCGGCCAGCCGCGCAGCCAGGCATTGACAAGCTGGTCGTGGGCTATGGCCACGGCCTTCCAGTATGGCAATGCGCAGGGCATGGTTTAGCCCTCCTGCAATTCCGCTTTTTTCGCGCCGCCATGTTCCATGCAGGCAGCCTTGTGGGCCAATGCGCCGCCCGCGTAAAGGGCCAGAAACTCGTCCGCGGTCAGTTCCAGCCGCACAAGGGTGCCGTCAGCCCGATAGGCGTTCCAGGTAACGGACCGGGGCAGGCCGGGAAGGCCGGATTTGACCATCAGGCAGGCATTGGCCGTGTCGGCAAAGTTCTGCTGGTCGAAGGAATCGTAGGAAAAGCGCAAGGTCTCGCCATTCACCTCATAATCGAAGCCGCCGGTTATGGCGGAACTGGTTTCCATGTCGATTTGCGATATTTTCATGGCCAGTTCGGCCCTTGCGGCTTCTTCGGGGTCTGGCTGCGGGTCGGGGATGTCAATCACGATGATGCCAAGCTTTTCCAGGGCGTTGTCATCCGGGTTGCGCGGGAAAACGAACTGCCTGAAATCCCGGCGCAGAAGCCACAAATTGTCATATTCCTTGCCATTGTATTGGTATTTTTTCATTATCTTTCTCCATCTTGACTTATTCGGCCCGCGCCCTTATTTCTAAAAACAGATGGGCGGCAAGCCCTGTGAAGACCTGCCGCCCTGTTGTGGGTAACCCCCGCGAGTTTATGAAACTCTTGCGAGAGGCCCCGGTGAATGGGTTAGTTCCGCCGGGGCTTCTTGCGTTTTACAGGTTCAACATACGTATCACCACAGCCGCAAGCACGGTGGCCGCAACAGCGACCAGCACGTCCCTAAGGAACTGTCTCATGGTTTTGCCTCCTTTGCGGAGGCCCCCACGGCAAGTCTTTTACCCTATTCGATTTTCAAATTCCAGCCTTTAGCCCTCCGTATTATCTGCCACGGAAAGAACAACGCGGCCGCCCACAAAATGGGCAAGCAGAACCAGTATCGCGCCGGCCGTGCCCCATTCCGGGGCATCGCCGTTATTTTGCCAGACCGCGCCCCCGATGGTCAGGGTGGTGGTTTCGCTGGCCGTTAGTGACAGGGCTTTCACCGCCCGCATGGACGGATCCGCCGCTGTAAAGGTTAGCGTCAATGCGCCGGATGTTTCCAGGTTGAGGCAATCCGGGCTTTCAATCGTAACTGTTGGCGGTTCGCCAAGACTGTCGGCAGCGCCGATGACCTCGTAGCCGGCCAATGCCCCGCGCGCGCCCTGCCTGGGCACTGCCGCTTCGGCCGTGGTTTTGGCTGTGGTGGCCTGCGATTTGGCTTCAACCGACAGTGTTGCCGCTTCCCTGGCTGCTGCAAGCGCGGTATCGGCCGCGCTTATGGAAGATTCCGACACTTCCAGGGCACGGGCGGCATCAGCTTTTGCCTCAACAGCCCCTTCGGCCTTTTCAACGGCCTCTGTCGTTTTCAGGCGTACTTCCCCGTAGGCCTCGTCAAGCCGTGTGAAGCTTTGGGCAATGCGCTGGCAGTCAACAGTCTGGTCATTCAGGACATCGGGTAGCGGCAGGCCAAGATTTGGAGTCTTTTCATCCCGGACAAGTTTTGCCATATCGACTCCTATTCCACCGCCATGAAGCGGATGTCGTAAACTTCCGGCCGCGCCTGCGGAGTGCCGGAAAGGATGATTTTGGCCTTGACGAGGCTTGCGCCGGAAAGTTCCTGCTCGTAGCGGTATTCGACAATGCCATCGCCCTGGTTGACGGTCTTGTCCAGCGGCATATCCTGCCATTCGCCGGAATCGATCTGGATCTGGGCCTTCACGCTTGAACCGGACGGGACATAGCCGTCATAGACCAGCACGGCCTTGACCGCGTCCCTGGCAACAATGGACCTTGTGCAGTAATCGGCGGTCAAGGCCATCTGGCCGCTGATAATCTGCGTTCCCGGCCAGAGGACAGGGCTTGAAATGGAATTGCCAAACAGCCTTGCCCGGATGCGGGCCTCTCCGGAAACGGCCTTTGGCAGACGCAGGCCCTGCTCGCCAGCCACGTAGTAAGTTGCGCCGTCCGGCAGTTCAATCACAAATTCGCTGCGGCAGCCGGAATTGGGCAGTTCGGCCAGGCCCATCAGCACGATGTCGGTCGTGCCTTCCGGCAGATCCACTGTGCCCAGATCGATTGTGGTTTCGGTTTCGGAATATTTGGCCATCAGCAGCCTGAAAGCCAGGTCGGAATCCTGGTGCGGCGTCCAGGTTGTGGCATTGGAGCTGGAAAGCATCAGGCCAACTGTATAAGGCTGCTGGGTAACATACTGCTGCGCGCCGGCATCGAAATTGCCCATCGTGGCGATTGAAAGGGATGTAGTGGCGTCGTTGCACAGAATGACGATTGCGTATTCGGTTCCGGCTTCCAGAGGCAGGGGCGCGTCAAACATGACGCGGGTATGGCCGCCACCGCCAACTATCTGCTTTTCTGGCGGAACAATGGCTTCGGCAAGCAGCACGCTTGTAGGAAAGCCGTTGTCCATTTCCCGGACCTGCACCTGGGCATTGGTCGTGCCCCTGGCCGCAAACCACAGATCCACGCCGGCAAGCTGGCCTTCCGTTTCCAGGGTGAAGCTCTGGGCCAGCGGGTCGGGATTGTAAACGCGCACGGGCGCGACGTAGGTCGTCGTGGTGATGGTCGTGGTTGTCGTGGTATGGCGATAGATGTTCTGCACACGCCGCAGGGTCGTAACCTGCAATGTGCCCTGCCCTGTAAAAGTGGCGTAGGCCTTGGTGGCCTTGCCCTTGAACTCGATCTGCTTCACGCCGGCCGGGGTTTTTGGCGGGATGGTGAAGGAACCGGTGATGCGGCCATTGGCATCGGCCACCTTTGAGCCAGTGAAGCTGACCATGACGCCGCCGAAATTGACGGAATCCAGGATTTCTCCGGGGGCGAAATTTTCCAGCGTGAATCTGATATTGATTGAGCGCAGGTATTGCAGGGCGGAAGTTTTGGTGCCCAGATTTTGCGTGGAGGAACTGGTGCTGGTTGACGTATGCGAACTGGTCGAGGATGTTGAGCCAGCCTGGGAGGCATTGCTCGTGGTTCCGCCATTCTTGCGCACGGTCTGGTTTGAGGAACTGTAGAAAGTTTTCGTAACCGTGCTGGCCCAGGTTGTTTTGGTTTCGGTCCAGCGGTCAACGGATGGGCTGATCGTGGCCTTGCCTTCCGGGATATCGAAAGCCATGTAGGGATTGACCTTCATCTGGCCAGTTTTGAGCAGCTGGGAGACTCCTGCCTCCACCAGGGCGGGAACGCTTTTTGGCGTTGCGATGTCTGCTGACACATCCAGCACCGTGGCCGAAATGGGCAAAACCAGCGCGCCATCGACAATGGCGGCAGTCTGGACAATGCCCTGGTCGCGCATGGAATCATCCAGCAGCGGGTCCACAAAAAGCCCGACCCTGTTGCCGGCCTCGCGCGTTCCCACATTCATCTCGAGCCGGTTTCTGGCCACCTCGTTCAGGCAGTATTCGACCCTCTCCTCAATGGCCAGGATGCGCGAAAAGGTGAACACGCGGGCGGAATCGTTGACCACCTCCGGCGCGCCGCGCCAGTTCTGGTAAACGGAGCATAATGCGAGAATGCCGCCGGGCACCTGCGGCTCGCGCGGGCCGTATTCGGCCGCCACGCCCTTTACCCATGAAAAACCGCCGTCCGGGCCAATGCAAAGCCTGTCCACCCTGGGCAGCGCCTGGTTGTAGCTGATCATGATGGACGAGCCGGGCACCGCGCCTTTTACGGTAAAACCGTCAAAGTCCGGGTCAATCGGCTCCACATTGGTGTTCAGGAAGTCATAGGTAACCGAATATGTCGAGCCAGTGGCCGGTTCCGCTCCTGTCGGAGACCAGTCAAGCGCATCGCCCGCCCGCACGAAATCCGCGCCCATTTCATAGACAGTGTCCAGCTGCTTCACGTTGACGATATTCAGCACGGACGTATCCGGCAGGGCATCCGAACAGCCGCTGTAATTTCCGTGGGTCAGTTCCACAGTCTTTCGCTGGGTTACGCGCAAATTGACGTAATCATGGACAGGCGCATGAGCCACGTTGACTCGCTGGCTCTCCTCGGATCCAGCCGTAATCACTTCGGTATCCACATAGCGCAAATCCGGTTCGGCCGGATAGCGCAGCCGCCTGGACGCGATAAGCTCGATGCCCTCGCCATTGACCCTTGCCCGTCCTTCGGCAACCGAAAATATCTGCGCGCCTTCCGCCAGAACCTCGTCCACGGAAACCAGGAAACCCGAACAAACATAACTGCCATCGCCAGTCGAATCCCTGTCGTACCTCGCAATGGCCACGTTGAAGCTTTCCAGATTCGGCGGAGCCTCCTTGGCGGCCAGCTGGCCGTCCTCAATTGTATAAACCGGATAAAACGTGCCCGCTTTCCCGTCTCCGTCATAACCCCAGAACGCTTCCACCTTCCTGCGCCACGCGCCGGGCTCGCCCTCGCTTCTCTGGCCTCTTGCCGGATTGCGCAGGCCAGGGTCTTCCAGTTCGGAAATGATGCTTTCCTCAAGACGGACGCCCACCGAAACCAGGCCTGTAACGGGAATGTCGAATTCGGCGGTTGGAACAGTCCAGATAAAACCGTTGAGAAATACATCCCCCGTAGTCGCGGATATATGGCCATTGGCCGAATCCACCACAATTTGCGCCCCCTGCACAACATCCCCGTCCTTGAACAGGGTTCGCGCCAGCTTGGCGATCTTGGCGTTGATAATGGCCTGCTGCTCGTTCTGCTCCGCGCCCTGGGCCCCGTAGCCGTCCCGGAAAAGCAGCTCAACGTAGTTTTTGCTTTCGTCAAAGCGATTGTAGTAATTGTCAATTTTAGGCATTTATTTCTCCTTTTTTATGGCGGCGCCAGTTCGGATGCCAGACAAGGAAGGCGAACTTTTGGCGAAGGAAGCGTATTTAAACATACTTGACCGAGACAAAAGCGAGCCTGACGCGGTATGGCGCCGAAATCGCGCCGTCATAGCGGTAATACAAATTCAATGGTCTGCCTGACTGCCGGACTGCGCAGGATGCTGGGCCGCAATATCTGGGCCGCCAGAAGACGCCCGGGACTCTTCAGTTCGGCAGGCAGAAAATACATCTGGCCGGGCGGCAAATCCGCCAGGGTTTCCGTGTCCATAAAAATGCCAAGCTCCCTGATCACGGCATTTGACGCATCCGCGAAATCGTAGTTTATCCTGAAAAAGAGGTAGGGTGTCGCCTCCTCGCATTGGCGGTAGCGGGCAACTTCCACGCTGCCGTCCGGCAATGTGCCGGTGGGCACCACAATTCCCCCTTTCTCGTCCGGCTCGGCAAAGCCTGTCCATGAGGATGACCTGCGCCCGATTTCGTTGAAAAGCTCCGTCCTCTCCACAAGGGAAGGAAGCTCCTCGTCAGTCATCGCGTCCCATTCCTCAAGGCCGATGCCCCAGGCAAGATGCAGCGGCCTTGCCGCTATTGCGGCCGCTATGGCCGCCCTGCCGGATTTGGTAAGTGTTGCAAGCGCCATTATGATTCTCCTTTGATTACAATTCCAAAAGGCTCTTGTGGCCGCCCATAGCCAGTAACTTCACCCCATGATTCAGCAGGCCACGCGCAATCCCGCCAGCTTTGCGAAGCGTATTCGGCGCAGCCCGCAAGGATTGCCGTTCTTGAGCCCATGCCCATTGCCGCGCAAGATCCGCCAGACCATTCAAATTCGCTCCAGACTTGCTCATCCCTGCGAAGCGCGAAGGCATGGCTTTCATGCCTTGCCTGGCTCGCGAATCCCACCGCCAATGCGGCGTCCTCGCATTGAACGCGCCGTTTTTCCTCAAAACATTCCTCAATGGCCACAAAGCTGATTTTGGGCTCATCATCGCTCCAGGCGAAATCCCCCCATTTCGGGGCCTTGCCCGCAATCGGGATCCGCGGAACGCCATAGCAGGCGTTGATGTCCCCGAAGGCGCTGTCTTTGGCTGAATCGCCAAAAACAAGCTGGCTCTTGCAAAGCGATCTGGGCACGATTTCCAGCTCGTCCCTCTTGCGGCCATATTCCAGGACTGTTCCCCACGGCGAATCCGGCCATGCGCCGTCTGGCCATGCGGAACTTTGGCAAATGGGCTCCCCGGCAAGCGTGGCGAACAAGCCGCCCATGAAGGATCTAACGGGCTCCGGAAATTCCCGCGACCATTCAAAACGCCCCCAAACCGGGAAATCGCCCCAGGGCAAAAGCAGGGTCATCACGTTAGTGACAGACGCGCCGACCGGACTTTGATTGCCGAAAGCGGGGTTCAGGGCCTCAAGCCCGAAGGGCAGGCGCTCATGGAACTGCTCGTCAATGCGCAGGTATTTTATGGCCGGCTCTTCATTGCTCCAGACAAATTCGCCCCAGCGCGGGGCAGGCCCGGCAATAGTCACAAGCGGCACTGTCCAGTTGGAATTGATATCCCCCCAAACTCCGCCATAACGCGCCGCCCACGCATCCCTGCGCGGGACGGCGCTGTCGCTTGCGTTTGGCGCGACAAACGCTTCGCTCCCGCTTGCGCGGCCGCCGACATCCCTGTCGGCGCAGTAAATTTTGTCCGATGTATCGTTATAAAACAGCTGGCTCTTGCTGATTGTCGTCCAGGGCATTTGCCATTCCGGCAATGCGCGATCCCAGTAAAATCCGTTTGCCCAGGGGTGTTGCGGCCATTGCCCGTCAACCCATTCCGATGATTTGTAAATCAGGTCGCCCACCTGTGTGGAATAAAGCTGGCCGATTACAAAGCCGTGGTTGCGGACGATCAGGTCGCTCCACGCGCTTTCGCTCCAGATGAACTTGTCAAGGTACGGGATGCGGAAGGCGTGGGTCTGGGAAAGCCAGATATTGGCAAGGAACTCGCCGTCAATGTAAATTTCAGTCTGGGCGCGGTGAACCATGCCGAAGGAGACGATTATCTGGCCCGGCCCCTGCGGGTTTTCGGAATCAGGATACTCCACGCCGGAAAAATGCGACCAGTAGCCCTCGCTCCAGCAGTCCCGGCTCCAGATAAGAGGCTCAAGGTTGTAGGTGTCGGTATAGATGCGGAACAGGACGGATCTTGCCGGCTTGTACTCGTTGACTAGCCAGATTATCGCGTCAAGGTCGGCCAGAAGCGCCGCCTGTTCGGCCTGGGTTGTCGGCGTCTTCAATCCCAGCTGGAATTCCGCCCATCGCGTTGGCGTGTATTTTCGCATATTGACGATTTCGCCGATGTCGAAACCGTAAAATTTCAGAATCTTCGGCAGGCCCTCCACCTTGCCGCCAAGCAGATGCCAGGCGTAGGCATTGACCACCCGGCTTCTGAATTGTGCAGCTGATTCCTTCGGATGGCGGACAAGCCCGCGGGACTCGCCAAAGCCCTGCACAAGGCCGTTTTCGCAAAATTCCGGGAACCATTGCTTGCGGAAATAGACGATGTCGTCCCGCGCATCGTCAAGGATGCCGGCCTTGCCGCGAACAAACGCCGCAAGCGGCCCCGGCTTGTGGATGAGCGGCCAGCGCAGAACATCCCTGAAGTATTGCCAGAATTCAGAAGCCACCACACACTCCTTCGCCCGCATGGATGCGGGCGGCCGCGCAGCGATTGCCACGCCAGCGACCGGAAGGCAGCCCGAAGGGCTGTGCCCGTTGCCAGCTTGCTGGCTTACGGGC
>VSMX01000105.1 GCA_009773975.1 Desulfovibrio sp.
GAATGGCAAGCCGCTTTACGGTGTGCTTCCCGGTCAGACAAACGAATATGGCTCCACTTTCAATCTCCGGCCTTCTGTTGCTCCGGCTCCTGTCCTTCCCGCCGATGTGGTTGTGACAGTGAACGAAGCGGCCCAGCTCAAAATTGATGATCCCAAGTTAAGCCCGCTTGAAGCCGGCTGGAAATGTTATGGCGCCTGGAATGTGGAAGGCACGGTCAATTCTGGTGATGTGGCCACATTGCAGCTTCACATGCTTGGTAACGGCATGCCAGCTCAAGCCTTCATGCTTCTTGTTGATGGCCAGAAGTATGAGATGGTCAGCAGTGATATCAGCAACGCCCAGAGCGCGATGGCCGAAACAGGCAAATTCTGGATCGCTCCCGCCGAATATCCGAAGGAAATTGAAAGCACTGGCAGCGTGCTTGCGCGTAATGCGGATTATCTTGTCAACTTTACAATGCCAGCCACGACTTCAGCCGGCGCCGATGCCAGAAGTTTCGGCGGCCTTGTTGAAGTTGTCTCCCAGGGCGACCAGGCCACAAACTGGCAGCCCGTAGGGTACGATGATGACGACAGCGGCGGATGCACAATAGGCACAACGCCTGCCTATGATCTGGCTATCCTGACTGTCGTGTTGCTGGCGTTTGTGGGAATTAATTTCCTTCGCCGCAGATTTGCAAGCGGCGGACAAGCGTAGATAATTCTTTGCCGTAATAACGGCGGGAGTACTGAAGGGACAATGCCGCCCTGCGGGATTGTCCCTTTTTATAATAATTATGCCTCATTTTGCCTATTCCGCGCTGGATTCCAGGGGAAAAAAGCAGAAAGGGCGCCTGGAGGCGCCATCCAGAAGCGCAGCCGTAAACAGGCTGCGCGTTATGGGCATGACACCTTTTGAAATTTCACTGGCTGCCCAGGATAATACCGGCAAGTCCGCGGCTTTCGGTCAGCCACTCTGGAAGAAAAGGATATCATTCAGTCGCGGGGTGCCGAAAGCGTCTGTGGCAGCCCTGGTACGCCAGCTGGCGACACTTTTGCAGGCTGGTTTGCCGCTGGATAGGGCTCTGAGCGCGATTTACTCTTCAGATGAAGTGTCTCCTCTCTCCAGAATCGTGGCAACACTGCATGAAACTATTCTCGGCGGCAAGGATCTTGCGAATGGCTTGTCCGCATATCCTTCCGTCTTTTCCAAAACTTTCATCGCCATGATCCATGCAGGAGAAGCCTCAGGCACACTGGCGCTGGTAATGGAAAGGCTTGCAAGCCATCTTGAACAGGAAGAGGCCATGCGCAGAAAGATCAGATCCGCCCTTGCCTATCCTGTGCTGATGTTTGTCGTCGGCGTGGCAGTTGTCATTTTCCTTCTCTCTTTTGTCATTCCGCAAGTAACCAGGATTTTTGCTGATATGGGGAGGGAGCTGCCCCTTCCAACGAGGATGCTGCTGGCCGTAAGCGATGGCTTCAGAAATTGGTGGTGGCTGCTTGTCCTGTGTCTTTTATGCTGTATTCTGTTTTTGTGGAGAATGCTGAAAACAGAGAAAGGCAAAAGAATGTTTCATTCGTTGCTTTTCTCTGTTCCGCTTGGGGGGGCTGTTTATGCCAGGGCGCAGCTGGGCAATTTTGCCCGCACTCTTGGAATGCTCCTCAAAAATGGCGTGCCCCTGCTCAGCGCTCTTCAGATAGCGCGTTCTGCATCGTCCAATATAAAAATAATGGAATCCGTGCAGTCCATGATCGATGGGGTGCAGGCAGGGCGTGATCTTTCTTCCGTTATGACTGATACAGCCATTTATCCCGCCATAGCGCGGCAAATGGTGGCAGCTGGAGAAAAAAGCGGCAGGCTCGCCGAAATGCTGCTTTGGGTGGCAGACGATGCGGAAAGCAATGTTGCGGCACGGCTGCAGACTCTGACATCATTGCTTGAACCAATCATGATTCTCGTGCTTGGCGGACTTGTGGGATTTGTGGTTATCGCAATTATTTTGCCCATATTTGAAATGAGTTCACTGGCGGGGTAGGTTTTGGCGCGTAAATTGCTAAAACATTTTCTGGCCGGCTGTTTTTGCATATGTCTGGCCTGGCTTGCCGCCAGAATCGTGATTTATTTTCTGATTCCGCCTTCATTGCCGGAATTTTATTTCCTTTCGGACGACAAAAATGGCCACGCTGCAATGTCTCGCGACAGGGCTGTCGTTGCTTCTGCCAGCATGGACGCTGTTTTGCGGCGTAATCTTTTTCACGCGGTTGTGGAAAAGCCGCCAGCAGCAGATGCCGAAGGGCGCGAGCATGCCGTGTCTGAAGCTGAAAAAGCTCTTATGCTGGAAGAGATAGGCAAACTTCCCATAAGCAAGCAGGGCTGGACTCTGGCGGGAACCATAGTCAATACGCTGGTTCCGGCGCAAAGCCGGGCGATTGTGATGGTTAACGGAAAACAGGGGGCATATGCCCGGGGCGAAGATCTGAAAGGCTGGAAAATCGCGCTGATAGACCGGCGAACCGTAATCATGGAAAAAAATGGTCGCCGCGAAAGGTTGCTTGTGGGCGGCAGGGATATAAACCAGCCTCAGCCCGCAAAACCGGCGGCAGTCCGCAAAAGCATTAATGCCGGCGATATTGAGAAGGCAATAAACAATCTGCCCGATCTTGCGAAGCAGGTTGGCTTTGCGGCAACACAACAGAACGGTGTTTACGGCTTGGGTGTCACGTTTTTACAGCCTGACAGTTTTATTGCCAGTCTTGGTTTGCGGCAAAATGATATTCTGACCTCTGCCAATGGCAAAAACATTGCCGGGATCGGGGATCTGGCCGCTTTGGGGCGCCTGTCAGGTCAGGATTCCCTTCGCCTTGAGCTTATCCGCAATGGAAAGAATATTGTGCTGGAATATGATATTAACAGGTAAAATTAATGAAAAGTCGCCCGGATATATATATTTGCGCCATATTGCTTTTTGGTCTGTTTCTGTTCCCTATTTCTGCCGGATCAGTCAGAGGCGCGCCACAGGGCGGTATTTCTCTTGATTTTGAAAATGTGGATATCCATACATTCATAAAATACATCAGCGAGGCTACAGGTCATAATTTTATCCCGGATCCGGCAGTAAAAGGCAATGTGACAGTTTATTCCCCGGTCAAGATAACGCCAGAGGAGGCCTTTGAAACTTTTGTTTCAATGATGCGTGTGCATGGCTATTCAGTGCAGAAAAGCGGTCGAAACTGGAAGATTGTTCCGATGAAAGATGCCATGGGCCAGGGCAGCGAAATTAATGCTTCGGGGCGACGGCCCCTTGCTCCGGCTGATAGCATAGTAACTCAAATTGTGCAGCTTAAAGTGGGGGTGGCTTCCGAAATTGCTAAAGTTCTCCCGTCCCTGCTGGGCAAGGATTATGCACTTACGCCATATACTCCATCCAATACGTTGGCTATTACGGCGCCTGCCAATAATGTTGCGAAAGCCATGACATTCATTGAACAGGTGGAGTCCAGCAAGTCCAGGGGAAGCTCAATTACACTCAATCTGAAACATGGCGATGCCGAAAGTATCGCGGCAAATCTTTCCAAAATTCTAAAGGGCAAAGATGAGGAGGATTCTAAAAAAGGCCGTATTGGCCTAAGCTTGGTAGAAGCTGATGAGCGCACCAATTCAATTATGGTTTATGGAGACAGGGAGGCTCAGGATATAGCGCGCAAAACCGTGTCCAGTCTTGATATCCCGACGCCCAAGGGCAAGGGCGGCGTTCACCTGATAACACTGAGCAATGCCAAGGCTGTTGATTTGGCGACTGTGATCAATACTCTCGTGGAAAGACAGGTTGGCACACCCGGCGAAGGCCAGAAAGCTGATATAGTGCTTTCCAGGGATGTCAAAGTCGTGGCAGACCCGGCCACCAACAGCCTGTTGATAACGGCAAGGCCAGACGAGTTTGACGCTCTCAGGGCGATTATTGAGAAGCTGGACAAGGTGCGTAAACAGGTCTTCATAGAAGCGCTCATAATGGAAGTGAATACTGAGGCCCAGATAAATCTGGGCGTCAGCTGGATGGGAGCGGGCCAGCATAACGACATTACAGGGCTTGGCGGCGTAAACCTCAGCGACAGCGGGTTTGTGCTTGGAGGCGATCGCATGGCCAGCCTTCCTGGCGGCGCAAGTCTTGGCTTTATCCTGAGCGATGTCTTCAGCATAGGTGGTTCACTGTATAACATCCAGTCCATTATAAACCTTACAAAAAACAATTCTGATGTGCATGTTCTTTCCACTCCGCAGCTGTTAACCCTGGATAATGAGGAAGCGACCGTGGAAGTGGTTGACAATATCCCCTACACCAAGGAGTCAACCACGAAAAATGACAATGACTTTACGACTCAGTCCATGGACTACAAAGATGTCGGCGTAAAACTGAAGATAACTCCACGCATCAGCGAAGATGGAGACTTGCGCCTGGAAGTGGACCAGGAGGTAAGCCGCGTCACCTCGGGCCTTGTGACTCTTCGCAACGGCGATCAGATCATTGCGCCGACAACGCGCAAACGCGGCATAAAGTCTACAATCCATCTGCGCGATGGGCAAACAGCTGTAATTGGCGGTCTGCTGGACGATTCAAGCACGTTCAGCGAGCAGAAGGTGCCCGGTCTTGGCAATATTCCCGTGCTGGGCTGGCTGTTCAAGGCAAGAAGCAAGCAGGCCACACGGACAAATCTTTTTGTTTTTATAACGCCGAAAGTTATTCATGGCTTTGACGATGCGGCTGGGCTTACACATGCAAAGGAAATTGAAGTCCACAATGCGGGCATTGACGAAAAGGGCCTGGGAAAACCGGCAATCGGGAAGGCAAAAATGCTTAAGCCTGTCTGGGTGCGCTGAACATGACGGATCTTCTTGCGGAATTTCCCCCGGACGAACAGGAAGCCATCCGCGTTATGACGGCTGGAAAGGGTCAGGATATAGCGGAAGCCCTTCATGCAAGCGGTCGTATAGATGAGGACCGCTACCTGCGTATCTGTTCCGAACGGTACGGTATTCCATATATTTCTGATCTTTGCCAGGAGGTGTTCCGTGCGGAAAGCCAGTGGCAGCCGGATGCCGACATTTTGCGTAAATTGCCGCTTGCATGGTTGCGCAGGGCTCATGTCGCTCCCCTGCGCAGGGCGGAATCCCTGATTCTGGCCGTATCTTCCCCGGAAGATATCCGTTTGGCCAGAGAGGTCGCCGTGGCGTGCGGCGAAAATCTTGATGAATATGTTTTCGCGCCAGGACAGGAAATTGAAAATATCGTTAACAAGATTTATGGAGAAAGCGATGCTGACAGCGAATCCGTAGAGAGCATGCTGGAAAACGAGGAGACTGTTGACATCGACGAGGACTCCGTCGCGGATCTGCTTGAGGAAAGCGAAGACGCCCCTTTTATCAAGACGGTCAACACCATTCTTGCGCAGGCCTTGCGCGCCGGGGCAAGCGATATCCATATTGAGCCGTACAGGGATGTTTCCAGGGTTCGCTACAGGCTGGACGGTGTGCTTTATGAACGCCATGCTATCCAGAAAGCGCACCATGCGGCAATAGTGTCCCGCATAAAGGTTATGGCCAGGCTGGACATAGCGGAGAAAAGACTGCCGCAGGACGGCAGGATCGCTATTTCTCTCGGAGGGCGGCAGGCAGGCTTGCGCGTGTCCACTTTACCCACTTCTTTTGGCGAAAGGGTTGTGCTAAGGCTTCTGGAAAAAAACGAGCGCATCCTTTCTCTTGGCGAGCTTGGCCTGGCGCGGGAGGACTTTGACCTGGTCTCGCGTCTGGTTTCCATGCCGCATGGCATTGTTCTCGTCACGGGGCCGACAGGCAGCGGAAAGACGACTACTCTTTATGCGGTGCTTCAGGAGATTGCCTCCCCCGACAAAAATATACTGACAATAGAAGATCCGGTGGAGTACGAACTGGATGGGGTCGGACAAATGCAGGTGAATCCCAAAATTAACCTTACATTTGCCGATGGGTTGCGGGCAATTGTGCGCCAGGACCCGGATGTTATTTTAATAGGGGAAATCCGCGATGGCGAAACTGCATCCATCGCTGTGCAATCAGCTCTTACAGGACATCTTGTTTTTTCCACTTTGCACACCAATGACGCGCCTGGCGCCGTAACACGGCTTTTTGATATGGATGTTGAGCCATTTCTTCTCTCTTCCGTTCTCAGGGGCGTTTTGGCGCAGCGGCTGGTAAGGATTTTGTGTCCTCATTGCGCGCGCCCAGTAGAGCTAACACCCGAAATACGGAACAAGTTTCGCACTGCCGGCCTGTCGGCTGATTTACGCTTGCGCGAGACTGTTGGCTGCGAATATTGCCTTGATACCGGTTACAAGGGCAGAATGGCCATTTATGAGCTGATGCCGGTAACCGACCATATAAAGAAACTGATTGTGGAAAAGGCGGACGCAAATATGATCCGCGCCGCAGCCATCAGGGATGGCATGCGTACGCTCAGTATGGATGGCTTGCGCAAGGCGGCTCAGGGCCTTACTTCTCTGGAAGAAGTGGAACGGGTTGTGCGTTTATGAAGTTTTCCCTGGAACTTTCCCGCGTGAAAAAAATGCCTGTCTTCTGGTCTTATATAATTTTGTTTGGTTTTTTATTCATCCTGTTCGTTGTTTTTTTTTATATGCGTGCAATGGTGCTGCACAAACTTGGCGAGTTTGGCCAGATTGCCGCAAAAAATGGTGTCATCCTGCAGGGGGCTGACTTATCGTTTTTCCCGCCATCTCTGCAAATACGGCAAGCCACTGGCGTTTTTAAAAGTTTTCCTCTGAGTATTACTGATATTGAAATTGTTCCGGTTGCTTCACCCCGGTCCTTCAAAATAAACTGCAATTTTATGGGCGGCACGGTAAAGGCGCAGGTCTTTCTGTCCTCGTTTTTGAGGCCGGAAATATTAAAAGCTGAATTTGAAGGCGTTGATTTGTCCTTGAAAACTATAGCCGGGCACTTTCCGGGCCAGTCTCGGCATATTAGCGTTGTTGGAGGAATTGTGGATTGCCATGGCCAGCTTGAGCGGGGAAAAAGCTGGCAGATTCCGCACGGTAAAATAACTCTTGTTCTGAAAGATGCCGAATTGAAGACCTCTTTGCCGGTTTTGAAGAAACGCTTGTTCAGGAATGTCTCTGGACAGGCTAGTTTGGCTTTGGAAGGCAGGCGCTGTACTATCTATGAATGTTTCCTCAACTCGGAAAATGACTCTTTTGCCCTTCGCGGGACACTGGATGGCTGGCAAAAACCGTCTGCAGCTCAGTTGAATATTGATCTATCTTTTCGTATCAATCCGGCCGATCTTGAGACAAGCATGATTCCGGAGCGCATGCTGGCCAAAATAAGAAAAGATGGCGTTATTACTGCGCATATTGTCCAGACACTGGCAAATCCGCGTTTAAAAGTGGAAAACTGAATTTATGCGCTACTATCTGGCTCTTATCCAGCGCCCGGAAAGGCTGACAGCGGTTATTTTGCGCGCCAGTCTTGCGCCGCCACGCTTTGTTGCTCTCTTTGAGCGTGAAACTGGTGCCGGCGAGATGTCCGAATCAGTCCTCCAGGCATTGAAAAGCGATTGCGATGCTGCCGGTTACGGAGCTGCCTGGAGCAACGGAGCAGTGGTTTGCCTTTCCGCCGAAAATGCTATTTCCCATGATTTTATGTTGCCGACTGACAAGGCCGGTATGGCGAAAAAGACAATTCCGCTTTTGCTTGAAAGCGAATTTCCCTTTGATGCCGGCGAATTTATTTCTGATACGCGTTTTTTCAGATATGGAAATGAAAAACGGCTTGGCGCGCTTGTTACC
>VSMX01000106.1 GCA_009773975.1 Desulfovibrio sp.
TATCTGTGCTGACCATATAAATCCGAAAATAATTCCTGTTGAAAAAATTGGAAATGCCAAAAATACACAAAGCGCATTTACTTTATCCAGTACAGACAAGGATGGCAAATCATGCCAAAAGCCATCCATCTTTTTTTTATATTTTATACGAAAGGATAAAAACAGAAACAGGATTGAAGCCACAAAAGCGATTGATATAATCCCTATAAATAAAAAAAGGGCCCCAATATGGAGGATGTAGAATGGCGTTTCAAGAGTGGCCGGAATTTTCAATGCTACATCAAGCCAGGGAGACGACATTAGAAATAGAATCAATCCAAACTGGGCTGCAAAAAGCAAAAAGCTTTTTTGACTATAAATTATCCACGCACCAAGCCCGCAAACAAGGATAAACCATGCAAACATTTGCAAATATGCGCCAATGCTCAATCCATTGGAGAAAAATTTATGAAAACCGAATGTCAGAAGCATGGTCTGGCAAAAAAATGCCGCACATGCCAACCAACAACCGACAGTGCAAAAAATATTTTTTCGCAGGATCATTCCTGCAAGTCCGACAATACTTGCCAGCATATATATTGCTATTGTAAAGGATGTTGAAAATTCAGGTGAGATCATAAAGTATCTCTTTTACTTTATTATACAAGTCTGAAGAAAGTTCTTGCTGGAGCCATGCCGCACATTTATCAATATTTCGTGAAATAAACCATTCTTCAAATGATGAATTGACAATTTTGCGAAAAAAATTGGCATTCAGATCACTATTTTTTTCTGTTGTCAGGATAATGCATCTCAATTTGCCCATAAATAATGCAAAAGATGCTTTATTATCCAACCAGAGCTTTTGTTCTTCAAGCCATTTTTTTGCAAGCGCAGGGCTTGCCCCTCCTGTGCTGATAGCCAAGCATACATTATTTTTTGTTATATTGGCAGGAATTATAAAGGAACCATCTTGCGGACAACTGGCAGAATTGCACAATACGCCGTCATTGGCGCAAAGTTTCGCAATTCTTGCATTCTCTTCCTTGTTATTGGTAGCAGCAAAAACGAGAAAACAACCAGAAATATCTTCCCTGGTGCAAGAACGGACCTCATATCTTACTCTTCTGTCAGCCAAAAGGTCTATTTGCCTTTTGGAAAGAGACGATAGCGGTTTCAGATCCAAAACAAGCACTGAATATGGATTGGCAGAAAGCAAACCATGTAATTTTCGCATCCCCACCCTGCCAAAACCTACTATCAGGCAAGTCTTGTTTTGCAACGAAAAAAAGGCAGGAAAAAAAAACTGGTTTTGCATTGGCCCATGGATTACAAACATCTATAATTTATTGAATAACGAAACAGTTTCTTCATAAATATCCGATGCCGAGATTTTTTGTAATTTTCTCAACTCGTGCTGGGATCCATGTTCCACAAAATTATCTCCCAATCCCAGCCGTTTGATCAGCACTTTATCCAGGAGTGAATTATCACTTAAAAATTCCAGAACAGAAGAAGAAAAGCCGCCAGAGAGGACTCCTTCCTCTACAAAAAGCAATGCCTTGAAGGTACGCGCGAGATTTGCAAGCTGTTCTTGAGGCAAGGGCTTCAGCCAGACAGGATCAAATACTTCTGGCTGCCAGCCAATATCGTCTTTTATGCGCATGGCCGCTTTCAATGCCGGATGCACCCTGCTTCCAACAGCTATTATGGCAACGCCTCTACCCGGGAGCATGGTTTCGCCCATGCCTTTGGGTAATATCCTCATTATTTCTTTCGTATCCACGCCATACCCGGAACCGCGTGGGTACCTGACTGCGCAAGGCTCATTCAATGAAAATGCCGTTTTGAGACAATGCCTCAACATACCTTCGTCTCTTGGCGCCAGAATATGCATATTTGGAACATGTTTTAAATATGCAATATCAAAAACACCATGATGGGTTGCTCCGTCTTCTCCCACAAGACCGGCTCTGTCGATACAAAAAACAACTGGAAGGTTTTGCAGGCAGACATCATGCACAATCTGGTCATAGCCCCTTTGCAGAAATGTAGAGTAGATGGCGACTGCTGGTCGATAACCCTGGCTGGCTAGTCCAGCTGCATAAGTAACAGCGTGTTGTTCACAAATGCCAGTATCAATGAATCTTTCAGGAAATTTTTTCCTGAAATGTTCTGTGCCTGTACCTTCCGGCATCGCAGCTGTAATAGCAACAATTTTTTGATTTTCCTGAGCCAGATCCACAAGAGCTTCACCAAAAACTTTTGTAAACGAAGGTATGCCTTCAATTTTTAAAGACTTGCCTGTCTCGGGACAAAAAAGACCTATGCCGTGATACTGTGTAGGATTATTTTCAGCTGGGGGGTATCCTTTCCCTTTTTGAGTCCGGATATGCAAGAGAACTGGTCCATCTTCCACCGCTGCTGCCATTTGTAAATTTTTTTTCAATGCCGATATATCATGTCCATCTACTGGACCGATATAATTGAAACGAAAAGCTTCAAACAACATTCCAGGAGTGAAAAAAGACTTGAAACTCCATTCTCCGCGCATCGCGTAAAGAGCCAGTTTGTGTCCAATTCTTGGTATTGCCCGCAAAAATTTTAATGCTTCTTTTCTCGTTTGTCTGACCCAGCGGTGAGAGAGAGTTCGGCTAAGAAAAAGCGAGAGGGCGCCCACATTATGTGATATGGACATTTCATTGTCATTCAAAATAACTATCAGTCTGCGCCCCATGTGGCCAGCGAGATTCAAACCTTCGAAAGCTTCTCCTGCCGTTAACGAGCCATCGCCTATTACCGCAATAACATGGTGATTTTGCCCGGACAAATCTCTCGCCTGAGCCATTCCAAGAGCTGCGGAAATAGAGGTGGATGAATGGCCTACCCCGAAATGATCATAAGGACTCTCGTCCATTTTGGGAAAGCCAGATATTCCCCCAAGCGTGCGTAAGGTATTAAAAACTGCTGCTCTTCCAGTCAACAATTTATAAGCATAAGCCTGATGCCCGACATCCCATATCAATTTATCTTTATCAAGATCGAATTCTGCAAGAAGCGCAAGAGTCAACTCGACTACGCCAAGAGAAGGCGCAAGATGCCCACCGTTATGAGAAACAGTTGAAATTATACGATTTCGGATTTCCCCTGCCAATTGAAGCAATTGGCTATCGTTGAGCTCCGCCAGTTGACCCGGATTCGCAAGGTGATCGAGGAAAGCCGATGGAATGAAATCGGCCATATTATGAAATTCTCGCAGCTACATAAGCCGCAGTATAATTATCTGGCATAATGGAACAAATTACAATGTAACATTGCAAATTTTTGACAAAATGAAATATTGACTGTCATGAATACAATATGGCTGTAATTCCAAATTATCAATAGGTCAAGGAAAGGTTATTTGGAGGAAAATCGCGGCAGCAGGAGGGAAATGTCCGCAATAGCCGCATCTCCCTCCTGCCACCTGACCAGGAATGATCATTACGTGGAGGCATTATTCATGGCGCATAGCAATAAATTATCTATAGCCAAACCCTCCTGGCAACCTGATAAACAATCACCGCAACGACATAGGCAACCGCGGTATTAAACAGGACGCTGAATGCCAACCAGCCCCAGTTTCCGGCTTCCTGCTTGATAACAACCAGGGCAACGAAACATGGAGAGTAAAGCAAAACAAATAACATGAGAGCAAGTGCTGTTGCCTGTGACCAGCCCGGATCCGCAGCCAGGCGATCAGCAAGAGGTTCCGCGTCATCTGGGTCCTGCTCGCCAAGCGCCCATGCTGTTCCCAGAGTTGACACAACGGCCTCTTTTGCGGCAATGCCCGCAATAAGCGCAATATCGGTGCGCCAATCAAATCCGGCAGGCCTAGTTACAGGCTCAACCCATTTGCCGAGTCTTCCAGCAATGGAATAAGCAAGTTCTGTTTCTCCCAGCTCATCACGAATACCAGCTATTTGTTCCTGAAGCTTTTCGTAATCTTGAGAATTTTTTACGAATTTATTCAATTCGTCTTCGAGTCCGGCGATTTGTTGTTCATACGGAGCGGAAATTTCTTCAGGCAAAGAGGGAAAAGTCATGGAGGCCCAAATGATAACGGAAATTGCAAGCAGAACTGTGCCGGCTTTTTTGATATACATCCATGCTCTTTCCCAACAATGCAGCAATACGCTGAATAGAGTTGGCAAACGATAGGGAGGCAATTCCATGACAAAAGGTGTTGATTCGCCTTTAATAAAAGTGGAACGTAAAAACTTGGCTATTACAAGAGCAAAAAACCATCCCGCCAACATAATGCAAAACATTACTGTCGCCGCGTGTTCCGGGAAAAAAGCGCCTGCCAGCAGAATAAAAATTGGCAGTTTGGCGCCGCAGGTCATATAGGGCAATGTAAGAAGTGTTGCAAGTTTTTCTTTGGGGCTTCTCAATGTCCTGGTAGCCATTGCCCCGGGGATGGCGCAGCCGCCCGCGATTCCACCAGAAATCACATAAGGCATCACAGAAGCTCCATGAAGGCCAAAAAATCTGAAAATTCGATCCATCATGTAAGCCATTCGGGCCATATAACCACTATCTTCCATAAACGAAATCAATGCAAACATGATCATGATAAGAGGGACAAAACTAAAAACACCCCCAACTCCCGCAATAACTCCATCTACAATAAGTGATCTGGCCAGGCTGTCTGGCATTACATCCAGAAAAAAGTCTCCAAGTAAGCCAAATCCGGCTTCTACCCATTCCTGAGGATATGCTCCCACTTCAAACGTAATTTGGTACATCAGATAAAGGACGAAAAGCATGATCAACGGACCGAAAAAGGAGTTCGTCAAAACCTTGTCCAGCTTGTCCGAAAAAGCAAGACGATCCTTGGATGGATCAAAAGTAATCACACCATCTTGCAATGCACTATGAATATACCCATATCTGTGATCGGTAATAACTGATTCCGGGCTGGCATTGAATGTTTCCCTGATATGTTTGGATGCCTTGTTGCAAATGGCTTCAAGATTTGCGGAAATTTCCGGATTGACGCGGCGTATTTCATGGAACATATCCTGATCATTTTCCAATAATTTGATGGCCACAAATCTTGATGGATAGATATTTTCAAGGAGCCCGGACTTTTCAATTATTTTCTCAAGTTCAAGCAACGCCGTATCGAGATCTGGCCCATAGGATATTCTCAACGGTGAACGATGTCCTGCCTTGCCAACAATTATTGCTTCTGAAAGCGCTTTTTCCAAACCCTCATCCTTTTTGGCAATCATGGGCACAACGGGAACCCCAAGCAAATTGCCCAGTCGGGGCATGTCAATGTTAATACCGGCTGACTCGGCTTCATCCATCATATTGCAGGCCAAAACAAGCGGAATGCCCATTTCAAGCATCTGCACGGTAAGCAAAAGATTTCTTTCAAGAGCTGACGAATCAACTATATCTATCACTGACTGAATATTTGAAAGAGCCAATTCTCTTCTGGCAACAAGTTCTTCCTGCGAATACGCCGTCAAGCTGTATGTTCCAGGCAAATCCACCAGTATAATGGACTGTCCTTCAAAGGTTAGCTCACCTTCTTTTCGGTCAACCGTAACCCCGGGGTAATTTCCCACATGCTGCCTTGATCCTGTATACCCATTAAATACCGTTGTTTTTCCGCAATTTGGATTACCAGCAAGAGCGATGCGCATGTTATCCGATTTCATTTTTCTCATCTCGGAGTGGGAATACAATTCTTTTACAGCACCCATAAAATCCTCCAGCAGGGAACGTCATAAATTGAAATTCAATTTCAAAAACCGCTTAAAAATTTTGCTCACCGGCCATTGTCATCCGGCAAACACTCTCTTAAAGAAGATACGCCACAGGAATGAATCAATTGCAGTGGAATATTACGGGAACGGGCAAAACGCACAGCCTTGCGCTTTGCCTCATGGGAAATTTTATTGGTAAAAATTATCAATGCATCGGGATTACCAATTTTATTTGCAAAATTCCTTTCATTATGCCCCACGCATTTCAGTTCGTGCCCTTTTGCCTCGGCTGCTGCCTGATATTCTGGACGCAATCTGTCCATCCCACCAACAAGGGTTACGCACATAATCTTCTCCCAAAATGTAATAATTAACATCTGCAGAAGACTATAATTGAAATTGATTTTCAATGTCAAGCCTTTGAAGGCCAATTTTCAATATTTGATCCACAAGCGCCTTTGAGGTTTCCGAACTCGTCCGGGAGAACATGAGCCAGTGCCCAACATTCTCAGGCGAGGTATCAGATGCGGGCGCAAGACGCAAACCCTTACGGATTTGAAATTTGGTTTACCAGCCCCTGAAGCCCAGAATACTTCTTGTCTGAACTACACACCGAACAGGTAATCCGGGAAAAACTTTGTCTGCCGGTATGCCAGAAAGGTTTTCCAGGGTTATGCGACAAGGAATAAAAAGAGTTTTTGATTTAATTCCTGACAATTGTTCCGAAGATAGAGTTAACATTAAAGATTCCGGTAGCGCCTGCGGTTGAAATATTTCGCCAATTTGACCTTTCAACGCCAGGCCCGATGAAAGAAAAATTTCAGCTGGCAAGCCATGCGCCAGCTCTTCTTTTGCATCGATTGGAAACCATGCCTGAACCCAGACCGCATTTGTCCCCAGGTCCTGTCCGGTTGGTAAAATAATGAATATGGGCTGTCCTTTCTGCAACATTTGACCCTGCGCAGCATTTACGGCAACAATTCTGCCGTTTATCGGAGAAAAAATTCCGCCGTCAACCTTGGGTTGGGACTGGGAATTTTCAGTCCTGCTTTGAGATGCTGAATAACCGCCGGCACGTCGGGCAAGAGCCCGAATGCGGTTTAATTCCTTTTCTGTAACAGCCCTTACCTTGCTTGCCCTGTCAAAATCTTCCTTGGCCTTTTCCATATTGGCCCTGGCTATTTTCTCTGCGTTGATCGCATGTTCATTGGAATGGCCGGTGCGTGTCTGGGCAGATCGCATGGCAAGTTGGGCGCGCACATGCTCAACTACTTTCTCTTCCCGAACAAGCCGAAATTTTTCTTCCTCGCGCTGGGCTGCCGCCAGACGTTCAGCCAGTTGTCTTTCAGTTGACTGGGCATACCCGATTTCATTCATTCTGGTTGCATCGGAGAAATTGGATGAACCTGGTTTATTCACACCTATGTCCAGTTTGGCCAATTCCTGCCCTTGTGAGACAACCTGGCCAGGTTGGACATACAAATCCTGCAAGGCCGCTGATATTTGAGGAGCAACAGTATACACTGTCCCATCAATCCGCGCTGCAACACTGGAAACTTTGCCCAAAGAAAGCCAGCAAATACAACCAGCGATGATACAGAGCAAAGAAAGCAGAGCCAAAATGACAATGGTGCGGCGTTTGTAAAAAAAACTTTTTTTGGTTTCCATGACAGGCATATCCAATTCAGCCATAAATTCCTCGGCAATTTAGATGATTAATATATTAATTATGCACAATCTATACCAGGAAAATATTTAAGAGCTCTTTACAAGAGTATAACGAAAGATTACAATATTTAATATTTTTTAAACTATTTCAATAGATTTTTCAAGCCGGGAGAACATTTTTATGTGCAGGATTGTATATGCTTTTTTGATGGCTTTTATATTCCTTGGAGGATGCGCAGCTCAGGAAACTGTAAAGAAAGACCCCCCTCAGGTGCAAGAAATTACACCAGGTCAAAAATCTTTTATCACACCCCCTGCCTCAACGGCACCCCAAAAAAACTCGAATCTTGAAGAAAAAAATTTATAAAAATCTTTTCTTCCGGTTGAGCATGGC
>VSMX01000107.1 GCA_009773975.1 Desulfovibrio sp.
GTTGCAACCTACTGCTTCGGGCGGCGTTATCTTTCTTTCCTTGGTCAACTTGGCCTTTCCGAAATTTATCATTCAAAACGCCATGATGGCCAATATTTCGTCTATTGCCTGGTAAATCCGGGCCCCTTTACTCCCAAACCGGGCAATGTGCGTATGGTGCTTGCGCCGGACGGCACGCAAATTGGCGAGGCCAGGGCAGAAAAACTGCACAAGAACAAGCTCATGCTGACCATGCTTGACGATTCCGGCGTGCCTCCCGGTTCGCTTGTCTGCATTGCTCCTCCAATGGTACATGGCACAAAAGCGGATGGCGAAAAGGAATAATGAACGATAATCTTTGCGGCGCGTTTGCCAAGAAATTATCATGGCCAACAGAAACCTCACCACAGGAGTCTCATAATGAAAAATTATCTTGAATGGTCCAGCGCATTTTCCGGCCGTCTGGAAAAGGATGATTGCAAGACATGGCAGGCAAAGGCCGATACGCTCGGCAAAAGGCTGGCCAGCGAACTGGCCGCAGGGGAGCTCCCCTTCCTGAGCATGCCCTACAGGGCGCGCCTGAAAACAGATATGCCAAAGGCCATTGAACGCATGAAAAACTACAGACACATGCTGCTTTTGGGCATTGGCGGTTCGGCGCTTGGCGCCCGCGCCATCCAGCGCGCCTTTGCGCCAGGCCAGGATGGCCCGAATTATAACGGCCCCTGGCTCTGGATTTGCGACAATGTTTGCGCGGAACAGTTTGAGGGCCTGCTTGGCAAGCTTGATCCCTCGGAAACCATTGTGCTTTGCATCAGCAAATCCGGTGGCACAATCGAAACCCTGGCCCAGTATTTCCTTGCCCGCAACTGGCTGCATAACTCCCTGGGCGATGCCTGGAAAGAGCAGATGATTGTTGTAACCGACCCCGAAAAGGGCTTTTTGCGGCAGGAATCAGCCCGGAAAGACCTTATTTCGCTCGAAGCCCCGGATTTTCTGGGCGGCCGCTATTCCGCCCTTTCCGCTGTCGGCCTCGTGCCCGCTGCTTTTCTGGGCATTGACTGGGAGGGCCTGCTTGATGGTGCAGCCAGCGTCGCCAAACCCCTGGTCGATAATCCCGCTTCGATAGCGTCGCATCCTTCCTTTGACCTGGCCTGCTGGGCGCGGGGACTCGAAGCAAGGGATTATAGCGAGCTTGTCTTTTTCTGTTACATTCCCCAGTGGGCCGCATACGGCGCCTGGTTCGCGCAGCTTTGGGCCGAAAGCCTGGGAAAGGACGGCCGCGGCATGATGCCGATTCCGGCCACAGGCGTTACGGATCAACATTCCATCAACCAGATGTTCCTGGATGGCCCAAAGAACAAGGGGTGCCTGTTCCTTACCGGCGAACAGCCCGACAGCAGCCTCTCTTTTGGCCAGGACTTGCCAGAACAGTGGGCGTGGCTGAAAGGCAAGGCTTTTTCTTCCCTTCTGGAAGCGGAGGCACTGGGAACGCGCATGGCCCTTTGCCAGAGCCGCATGCCACTTGTGCAAATCAATATGGGCAGCCTGGACGAGAAAGCGGCCGGTTCATTGATGATGCTGCTTGAGGCCGCGACCATCTTCACCGGCTGGCTGCTTGAGATCAACCCCGTTGACCAGCCTGCAGTCGAGCTTGGCAAACGCCTGGCCAACAGCCGCCTTGGCGCGCAGGGCTATCCAGAGGAGGCAAGGGATCTGGCCGCCTATCTGGCGCGTCCGCAGGACAGGCAGAATTTCTGATAGATATTCGATGCCACACTCGCAACCAGACCGGAATCAGCAAATGGTTTTCGGCAAAAAAGAAAATCAACAGGGGCAGGGAGGCCCGGAAAAAGCCGAAGAATCCCTGCCTCTTTCATACGCGCGCACTCTTTCCTGGCTTTCGCTGCTCTTTATCCTGTTGACCAGCCTCGCGCTGTCTTTCTTTATTTCCAGCTCCGTGCGCGAAACCCTGATGCGCGGCCAGGTGGATTTTGCCCGCTTGTTGGCGGAGAACCTGAACAGCCAGATTTTTCGGCGTTTTGCCCTGCCCACCATTCTGGCCAATGGCCGGATTTCCCTGCGTCAGCCTACCCAGTATGAGCGTCTGGACAATGTGGTCAAATCCGTTATCGAAGGCTTGCCTGTTGAAAAACTGCGCATTTACGATTTTTCCCATCTTGTTGCCTATTCCACAAAAAAGGACGAAATTGGCAAAACTGGCGTTGCACCCGCCAACCTGGAAGACGTGCTGGAAGGCCATGCCGCCAAGTCCGAAATTATTTCCCGATATCCCCACTGGCAGGCGCCTTTCCATGTGCCCCTGGACAAGGGCTCCTTTGTGCTGCGGGTGCTTTTTCCTCTAAAGGGCGAACCTATCAGCGCAAACGGTAAGGAAATAGAAGCGCCCGTAATGGGTGCATTGGAACTTACGCAGGACATTACCGACGACTACGAGCGGGTGCTTGCCTTTCAGGGCATAATTGTGGTCATGTGCCTGCTTTCCTCGGTTGTGCTTTTCGGGCTCCTGCTCATGCTGATCCATCGCGCGGAAAGGGTGCTTGCCGAAAGGATGCACAAGAATCGGCAACTGGAAAACCAGATCCACAGCAATGAAAAACTGGTTTCAATGGGGCGAGTTGTCGCCTCCATTGCCCATGAAATCCGCAATCCGCTGGGCATAATCCGCTCCAGCGCCGAACTGCTGCAAAGGCGGGCGGGCAAGACCGATCCCGGCACAAATCGTATTCTCGAGGCAATTTATGATGAAAGCGTGCGCCTTTCGCAGACGGTGAACGACTTCCTGGATTATGCGCGCCCACGCCAGCCCAGGGATGATCTTGTGGATGTCTCGCTTGTGCTCGACCAGGCAACCGGATTTTTGCAGGATGAATTTTCCCGTCGCGGCGTGGCTGTGGAAAACGATGTTGAAAGGGCGCTTTTTGTGCGCGGCGACAAAGATTTGCTCTACAGGGCTTTTTACAATATCCTGATCAATGGTCAGCAGGCCATGGACAGCCCGGGTATTATAAAAATTTGCAGCAAGCGAAAAAAAGACGAAAACGGCCCGTTGGTGATTCTGGAATTTCTGGATTCCGGCAAGGGCTTTGACCCGGATATCATGGATAACCTTATGGATCCGTTTTTTACCACCAAGGACGGGGGTACCGGGCTTGGCCTGCCGATTGTAAAATCCATCGTGCTTGGCCACGGTGGCGAAATAGAACTGGAGAACGGTCCGGATGGCGGCGCGCTTGTTCGGGTCATCCTGCCTGGCGCCGGAGAAAAAAATGAGTGAAAAAGCCCACATCCTTGTTATAGACGATGAAAAAAATTATCTTCTTGTGCTGCAGACCCTGCTTGAAGACGAAAATTATTCCGTTACGGCCATTTCCGACCCGGAAACAGCCCTGGCTTTCCTGGCCGAAAGCGAGGTGGATGTTGTCGTAACCGACATGAAGATGCCCAGGGTCAGCGGTCGCGAGATACTGCAGGAAGTGAAAAAGGACTGGCCGCATATTCCCGTACTCATCATGACGGCCTTCGGCTCAATAGAAAGCGCTGTCGAAGTGATGAAATACGGCGCCTTCGATTATATCACCAAGCCTTTTTCAAATGATGACCTGCTGATTTCCATTCATAACGCGGTCGAACTTTCCCGCGCCCACCGCCAGTACCGCCTTTTGCAGGAAATGGTTGAAGAGCGTTTCGGCGTGCACCAGATTGTCGGCCGCAGCAAGGTTATCAGGGATGTGCTGCACATGGTGGAAAGGGCGGCCCCAAGCCGCTCCACAGTGTTGATAAGCGGAGAATCCGGCACTGGCAAGGAGCTTGTCGCGCGCGCCATCCACTATGCCAGCCCCAGGAAGGAGAAGCCCTTTATTTCGGTCAACTGCATGGCCCTCAATCCCGGCGTTCTCGAAAGCGAGCTTTTTGGACACGAGAAAGGCTCCTTCACTGGCGCTGTGGCCATGCGCCGCGGCCGTTTCGAACAGGCCAACGGCGGTACATTGTTCCTGGATGAAATCGGCGAGCTGACGCCCGATTTGCAGGTCAAGCTTTTGCGCGTGCTGCAGGAGCGGCGCATCGAACGCGTGGGCTCAAGCGAGGAAATCGAGGTCGATATCCGGGTTGTGGCGGCCAGCAACAAGGATCTCGGCGCAATGGTCGAGCAGGGGCTGTTTCGGGAAGATCTTTATTACCGCCTCAATGTTGTCCAGATCCCCCTGCCGCCGCTTCGTGAAAGGCGGGAGGACATTCCGCTGCTTGTGGCCCATTTCGTCGAAAAGTTCATCACGGAAAACAACAAGCAGCCCAAAAGCTTCAGCAACAAGGCCCTGAACTACCTTACCGGCTATGAATGGCCAGGCAATATCCGGCAGCTTGAAAACGTGGTGGAAAGTTGCCTTGTGCTTGTGCCTGGCCCAGTCATCGAAGTGGATGACCTGCCGGCCGGCATCAGGGACGAGGAAGCGCAGTTCAAGAGCGCGGTGGATCTTTTGCCCGTGCAGCTTGACCTTGCCGACACGCTGGAAAAAATCGAGGCCGCCCTTATCCGCCGCGCACTCGTCCGCGCCGATCTTGTGCAGGTCAAGGCCGCCGAATATCTCGGGATTTCAAAAAGCCTTCTGCAATACAAATTGAAAAAGTACGGCATAACCGGTCACTGATGTTTCCTTGCCTGGTTCCCCTGGTGAAAACTGGCAAAACGCCAGTTTTTTTTATTTTGGGATTATAGTATAATCTTTTGCGACAATGGTTGTTGCATATTATTCATAAATTAATTTTTCCGGGGAATGGACAATGGCCAACGATAGCGACAAGGCCCAGGGTACGGATTTCATCAGGGCGCGCATTGAGGAAGATAACAAAACCGGCCGTTTCGGCGGCAAGGTGCATACCCGTTTTCCTCCAGAGCCCAACGGTTACCTGCATCTTGGGCATGCCAAGTCCATTTGCCTCAATTTTGGCGTGGCAAAGGAATTTGGCGGCCAGTGCAATCTGCGTTTTGACGATACAAATCCGGTCAAGGAAGAAGATGAATATGTCCATTCCATTGCCGAGGATGTCGCCTGGCTGGGCGGCGACTGGGAGGACAGAAAATTTTTTGCTTCTGATTATTTTGAGCGCTTTTATGAATATGCAGAAGATCTGATTCGCAAGGGCAAGGCATACGTGGACGATCTTTCGGCAGACGAGATTCGCGAATACCGCGGCACGCTGACTTCTCCCGGCAGGGAAAGCCCCTGGCGCAATCGCGGTGTTGAAGAAAACCTGGATCTTTTCAAGCGCATGCGTGGAGGAGAATTTGCGGACGGCGAAAAGGTTTTGCGGGCCAAAATTGATATGGCTTCCCCAAATATCATTATGCGCGACCCTACAATTTACCGCATCAGGCATGCCAGTCATCATCGCACTGGCGAGAAGTGGGCAATCTACCCCATGTACGATTTTGCCCATTGCATTTCGGATTCCATCGAAGGTATCACCCATTCGCTTTGCACGCTTGAATTTGTCAATAACAGGGAACTTTATGACTCGGATCTGGACCCGCAGGAAATCTATCATCCCCAGCAGATCGAGTTTGCCAGGCTCAACCTTACCTATACAATTCTTTCCAAGCGCAAGCTTATCCAGCTTGTCAGGGATGGCCACGTGGCAGGTTGGGATGATCCGCGAATGCCTACGATTTCTGGCTTGCGGCGGCGGGGCGTGCCGCCTTCCGCAATTCGGGAATTCTGTTCGCGCATTGGCGTGGCCAGGGCTGATTCCACGGTTGAGTATTCAATGTTCGAGTATTGCATACGCGAAAAGCTCAACGAAAGTGCGTCAAGGCTGATGGCGGTTATTGAGCCGCTGAAAGTGGTGATCGAGAATTATCCCGAAGGCCAGGTTGAGGAATTCGAAATGCCCAACCATCCGGAAGACCGGGCCAGGGGCACGCGCAAGGTGCCATTCGGCAGGGAAATTTACATAGAAAAGGATGATTTTAGGCTGGAGCCGCCCAAAAAATTCCACAGGCTATTCCCTGGCTCGGAAGTGCGCCTGCGCCATGCCTATCTGATAACTTGCCGAGAGGCGATTCTGGACGATGACGGCAATGTTGTTGAGCTGCGTTGCACCTATGATCCCGAAAGCAGGGGAGGGCAGAGCCCGGACGGCCGCAAGGTAAGGGGAACGCTGCACTGGGTTTCGGCAGATCATGGAAAGCCGGCAAAAGTACGGCTTTATGACCAGCTTTTTGCCGTACCCAATCCCGACGATGTGCCGGAAGGCAAAACCTTTATCGACAACTTGAATCCGGCTTCCCTCGAAACCCGCGATGCGTGGCTTGAACCGGCCCTGGCGGAAATCCCCACGGGAGAGACCGTGCAGTTTGAACGCCTGGGCTATTTTTGCAAGGACAGGGATTCCACGCCCGAAACGCCCGTCTTTAACCGCACGGCCACCCTGCGCGATACCTGGGCCAAGGTTGAAAAGAAGGAAAGCGGAAAATAGGCAAGAACACGGGCAAATATTGCAAACCGCAAGACCGAAATATTTACATAATATTTTTTCAAGGAGCACCAGGTGGCAGGGGAGCAACGATTCAAGACTTTGGATGAAGCCATGGCCGCTGTTTGCGAGGATGGTGAGAAGCTGGCCATGGTTCCGCCCGACTGGCAGGAGCCTGTGCTTTGCCTGGCTGCTATTGCCCAAAATCCCAGGGCATTGCGCCATGTGCAGGAGCAAACGCCCAGATTGTGCCTCGAGGCCATAATCGAGGATCCGCAATGCTTCAAATATGTGAAGGATCCAACGCCCGCGCTTTGCGCCCAGGCCGTCAAACTTCATCCCGAAATACTGGAATTTATCGAAAATCAGACCCAGGGCATCTGCATTGACGCTGTTTCCAACGATGGGATGGCCCTTAAATTTGTCAAAAACCAGAATCCCGTAATTTGCCGGGCCGCCATCATGCAGACCCCGGATGCCTTGCAGTTTGTGGAAAACCAGACCAGGGACATCTGCATGATCGCCATCCGCAAGGATTACCGCGCAATGCGCCATGTGCGCGAGCCAGGAAACGAGCTTTGCCTGATGGCTGTGCGGGAAAATCCCTTTACACTCAAGTACATCCGCAATCAGTCCCAGCGGGTGGCGCTGACAGCCGTGCACAAAAGCGGGCGCGCCCTGTGCTATGTGCACAAGCAAAGTCGCGAAATTTGCATAGTTGCCATGCGTAATGCCCCCCAGGCCCTGCAATGGGTATTGAACCAGACGGCCGAAATCTGCATGGAAGCCGTCAAGCGCGATGGGCTTGCCCTGCGCTATGTAATCAAGCAGTC
This sequence comes from Desulfovibrio sp., assembly GCA_009773975.1. GTDB lineage: Bacteria > Desulfobacterota > Desulfovibrionia > Desulfovibrionales > Desulfovibrionaceae > Desulfovibrio. Next base: position 7,308 of record VSMX01000107.1, read on the forward strand.
GCCCGACATCATCAAGGCGGCTATAGCCCAGAATCCGGAAGCTGAGGATCTTGTCAGGGTCGAAAACAAATGAGGCGGCTGGTTTTTGGGATTGCCTTCCTGTTGACGCCCGGCTTTGCCCAGGCGGAATTTGACCTTTATGAAGGTGAAAGCAGGCCGTATCCCGATAATTGAGGCCCGGTTGTGACCAGGGATCTTGGGCAAATAGTCCTTGATGACGGCACGGGCAGCCTCAGAACATTTTATTACCGCCATGAACCGCTTAACAAGGACAAGCAGGGGGGGGATATGGCAGGTAAAATCTGCTTTACCCTCCCTGGCAGCAGAGCGGTTGGCAAAAGCCCGGCCGCCAAAGGCGTCGGTGGCGATACAGTGATGATCCGGGAGTGCATGGCACTTGACTGATGAGCCGTCTTCCGATGCGCAT
>VSMX01000108.1 GCA_009773975.1 Desulfovibrio sp.
TGTCCCCGGCATCTGGCTTGTTCTCGCCATACTCGCGGCCCTGCAGGTTGGCAGGCTGATGCGCAATCCCGCTATTCGTTTTGGGGGGCCGGCCTGGGATGACGAAACCATCGAAAAAGCGCAGCCCCACGCCTTGAGCCGCATTCTGTTGCCAAAATTTGTGGGCAGCTGGCTGGTCATGGCCTTCGGCATTTCGGTTGGCCGGGAGGGGCCCTGCATCCAGATGGGCGCCGCAACGGCCATGGGCCTGAAAAATCTTGACGCCAGCAATGCCTTTGAACGCCGTTATTTCATCCTTGGCGGCTGCGCGGCCGGCCTTGCCGCTGCCTTTTCCGCGCCTTTTTCGGGCATTTGCTATGTTTATGAAGTAATGCGCGAAAAAATTTCGCATTCCCTGCTGGCTTTTTTACTTGCCGGAAGTTTTGGGGTATATCTGTCCTGCACATTGATTTTCGGTCTTGGCGTCATGCTGCCCACTGATAATACGCCCCTGTTTTCCCTGGGCACATGCTGGCTTTTAGCGCCGCTTGGCATTTTTTGCGGACTGGTTGGCGTTGCCTACAATTACCTGGTGCGCATTTCAATAAAACTGTATGCAATGCAGGAACTGGTGCCGGTAAGGTATCGGCCGCTTTTCCCATTTGTCTGCGCTGCGGTCATGATCCTGATCTTCCCCGCTGCCTGTGGCGAAGGACTAGGAGTGTTCCCGCAGATGGAAAAAGGCGAGGCGCTGTTTTCATTTTTATGGATTTTTCTTGTTGTAAAATTGTTTTTTACCGCTTTTTGCTATGGCTCCGGCATTCCTGCAGGCCTGATGGTGCCGCTGCTTTGCGTTGGCGGCGTGGCTGGCGGTCTTTATGCGGATTTTTTGCAGTACGTCAATTTGCTGCCGGCGGAATATATGGATACCTGCCTGGTGCTCGGCATGGCATCGTCGTTTACAGCCGGCGAACGCGCGCCTGTTACGGCCATCATGCTTGTGCTTGAAATGACTGGCGCCTATATTCTGGCGCCAGCGGCCCTGATCTGCGTGGCCTGCGCGGCCTTTACCGCCCGTCTGGCAAGGGTGAGGACTTTTTAGGCATTGTTTTTTCAATCCGGAGATTCCAGACATGAGTGATTTCGCGCATCTTCATTGCCATACTGAATACAGCCTGCTTGACGGGGCGATAAGGCTGAAGGATTTGTGTCAGAGATCGGTGGATTTCGGCATGAAATCCTGCGCCATCACCGATCATGGCAATCTTTTCGGCGCGGCCTATTTTTATACAACCTGCAAGGATTTCGGCCTCAAGCCAATCCTGGGCTGCGAAGTCTATACCTGCCGCAATCACGAGGACAAATCCGCAGAAACAGGCAAGTTTCGCAATCACCTCATTCTTCTGGCCCGGAACGATGTTGGCTATCATAATCTTGTCAAGCTTGTCAGCCACGGTTTTCTCGAAGGATTTTATTACAAGCCCCGCGTGGACAAGGCCCAGATTGCCCGGTACGCGGAAGGTCTGATTTGTCTTTCGGCCTGCATTTCGGGTGAAATTCCAAAGGCTATTCTGCGGGAGGACATGAAAGCGGCCAGGGAACTGGCCCTGGAATACGCGAAGATTTTTCCGGGCCGCTTTTATCTGGAACTGCAGGAAAACGGCCTGCCCGAACAGAAAAAGGCCAACCAGGGCCTGATGGAGCTGGCCAGCGAGCTGAAATTGCCACTTGTGGCCACGAATGACTGCCATTATCTCAATCAGGATGATGCGGAAGCCCAGGAGGTGCTTCTCTGCATCCAGACCCAGACCACAATGGATGATCCCAACCGGATGCGGATGAAAAGCAGTGAATTTTATTACAAATCGCCGGAGGTGATGGAAAAATCCTTCTCCTATATGCCGGAGGCCATTGCCAATGTTTGCGAGATTGCCGAAAGCTGCCATGTGGAACTGGATATGGGCCATCACTATTTTCCGGTCTATCCTCTGCCGCAGGGCGCGAGCATGGATTCCGAATTTACGCGCCTGGCGGAAGAAGGGCTGGAAAGACGGCTGGAGAAGCATCCCGAGCGGGACAAGATTGACGCGGAAGCCTACAGGAAGCGCCTGCAATACGAGCTTGGCGTTATCCGGGAAATGGGTTTTCCGGGATATTTTCTCATTGTGCAGGAATTTATCAACTGGGCCAAGGATCATGGCGTTCCTGTCGGCCCTGGGCGCGGTTCGGCTGCCGGCTCCCTTGTGGCCTGGGCCCTCAGGATCACGAACCTCGATCCGTTGCCCTATAATCTGCTTTTCGAGCGCTTCCTGAATATCGAGCGCGTCTCCCTGCCCGATATCGACGTCGATTTTTGCGAACGCAGAAGGGGGGAGGTCATCAACCACATGGTTGACCGCTACGGGGCCGGCTCTGTCGCCCAGATCACCACCTTCGGCACAATGAAGGCCAAAGGCGTGGTGCGCGATGTGGGACGCGCCCTGGGCATGAGCTTTGCAGAAACCGACAAGATAGCCAAGCTTGTGCCCGACAGCCTGAAAATGACAATCGACAAGGCCCTGGAAATGGAGCCGGCCCTGAAGGAGCTTTACGGCACGGACAAGGATGTCAAAAGACTCATTGACCTGGCAAAAAGACTGGAAGGCCTTGCCAGGCATGCCTCAACCCATGCGGCCGGACTTGTGGTTTCGGACAGGCCGATGGAAGAATATTTGCCGCTCTATCTCGACAAGCGCGGCAAGCTGGTAACCCAGTTCGACGGGCCGATGACCGAAAAGACAGGGCTTGTCAAGTTCGACTTTCTCGGCCTCAAGACCATGACCCTGATTCAGGATACCCTGGACAACATTGTCCGCCAGGGCAAGGTTCCGCCCGATCTGGACAATCTGGCCCTGACCGACCAGGCCAGCTATGATCTATATTCGCGGGGCGATACCGATGGCGTCTTCCAGGTTGAAAGTTCCGGAATGCGCCAATATCTGCGGCAGCTCAGGCCAGGCTGCTTCGAGGATATAATCGCCATGCTCGCCCTCTACCGCCCCGGCCCACTTGGCAGCGGTATGGTCGATGAATTCATCAAGCGCAAGCATGGCCAGGTGCCTGTTGTCTATCCCCATGAATCCCTTAGCAATTGCCTTGGCGACACTTACGGAGTCATTGTCTATCAGGAACAGGTCATGCAGATTGCCCAGATTATTGCCGGCTATACCCTGGGCGGGGCAGATTTGCTCAGGCGCGCGATGGGCAAGAAAAAAGTCGAGGCCATGGCAAAGGAGCGCACAAAATTCGTGGCCGGGGCGGAAAAAAACAACATTGACGCCAAAAAAGCCAATGAGATTTTCGATCTAATGGAAAAATTCGCGGAATACGGCTTCAACAAGTCACATTCCGCGGCCTATGCGCTGATTTCCTATTTTACGGCCTATCTCAAGGTGCATCACAAGGTTGAATTCATGGCCGCCCTGCTGACAAGCGAAATGGGCAATCAGGACAAGCTTCTCAAATATATTTCATGCTGCCGTGATATGGGCATTGATGTGGTCAAGCCTTGCGTGAATGACAGCCGGCGCGAGTTTACCGCCCTTGGCGGCAAGATTGTTTACGGCCTTGGCGGCATAAAGAACGTGGGCGACGAGGCCATTCGTGAAATTGTCGAGGCTCGCGAAGCAAAGGGGCCGTATAAATCTCTTTATGATTTGTGCTGCCGGGTCAATCTGCGCAAAATCACGCGCCGTGTGCTTGAAGCCCTGGCCAAAAGCGGGGCCTTCGACTGTTTTGGCATCAGCCGTGCTGCCATGTTGGCATCAGCTGAAATTGTGGCGGCCAGGGCCCAGAAAAAAGCCAAAAGCGGCACATCCCCCCAGGCTTCCCTGCTGGCCATGGCGCCGGTAAAGGCGGAAGAGGAAAAACCGGGCCTTGGGATTGACTTGCCGGAAAGCGGCTTGCCGGAACTTTCGGACGATATGCTGCGCGCCGCCGAAAAGGAGGCTCTCGGTTTTTATCTTACCAGCCATCCGCTGCAGCCCTTTAATGCCCAGATTTCGCGTCTGGGCCTGCAAAGGCTTGAGGATTGCCGTGAATTTGCGGCAGGCAGGCAGGTTAGCTGCGCCGTGCTGGTCACATCCGTGAAGGAAATCCTGACCAAGGCCAAAAGCAAGCTGATGGCCTTTGTGACTGTGGAAGATCTTACAGGCCATGCCGAAGTTACATTTTTTCCATCGGATTATGAAAAAGTCCGCGAGCTTCTGAAAACGGACAAACCGGTCTGCCTTTCGGCCAGGATAGATGGCCAGCAGGAATCATCTGGCCAGGATGCGGATGATGGCGAGGATGATGGCCAGACGGGTGGCGAATTGAAAATGCTGGGCATGGGCGCGAGATTGCTTGAGGAAGTCTGCGCCAAAAGCGACGAGCCTGTAAGATTTCGCATTCCGCGGCATCGTCTTGGCGAAACGGATATGCTGGCCCTCAAGAATATTTTGCTCCAGCATCCAGGCAATGTAAGCGTGCAGGCCTGGGTGAAGGTGGACAGGTACGATTGCATGATGAGCCTTGGCTTTCGCGTCAATCCTGGCATGGAACTTTTTCGTGAAATTGACGCCTGGGCTGGTTAGATATTGAATCAGTTTGCGGGATTGCGCAAAATTGCTTGAAATTGGCGCGGCTTAAATTTATGCTGGTTTCGTTGAATGAGGTGGAAACCCTCAAGCCGCCATCTACTTGTCATAAAGCCGCCCCAAAGGGGCCAGGAGAGAAGGGTGAAGAAATCAATTTTGAGCCTTGGAATAGCCATCTTTATGGTTTTTGCCGCTTTTGGGGTTCAGGCCGCCGAAACCCGGGCGGAAAAGGTAATCGCCAATCCAGCTGGCAATCCCATTGATCAGCTTACCGGAAAAGTCTGGCAGGAATCAAAGGAATCCAACAAGCAAGCCATTCTTTTCGGCATTGATCTTGGTGTGGCTGCCAATTATTTTGCCGAGCAAAAGGCCAGGGAAAATTTTGCCAAAAAAAGCAAGAAGCAACCCCCGCGCTTCCTTTCCCATTTTGACAGATGCTGGATGGAAGCCTTTCGGGATGTTTCCCGCAAGGATGCGGTAAAGATGGTTGACGACTGGTATGCCGCGCATCCTGACCAGCTTGATCGCCCTGTGCTGGGCGTGCTCTGGAATGAAGTCGTAACCCCGCTGTTGAACAAGAAGCAGTAAAAGGGAGCCAATATGAAAAAAGCGTTGATTATAGGCATTTTGGCCGTTATTTTTGCAACTGGCATCGGCTGCACGAATATGAGCCGCACCCAGCAGGGCGTGGCTAGCGGCGCTGCCCTTGGCGCCCTTGGCGGCGCTGGCATCGCGGCGATTTCCGGCGGCTACGCGGGCTGGGGCGCTCTTGCCGGCGCCGGCGCCGGCGCATTGGCCGGCGGCATTATCGGCCATTCCCAGGATAACAGCCGCTATTGGTAAATTCGCATAAATTTTAAAATAATACTGGAGGGGTAGCGAAGCGGCCGTAACGCGCCCGACTCGAAATCGGGTTATCGGTTAATTGCCGGTACGTGGGTTCGAATCCCACCCCCTCCGCCACAAAGCAATTCAAGGAAGTCCTTTTGAGACTGTAATTGTCCGAAAGGACTTATTTTTTTGCCATTTATCTGTCAGGCAAGGAACATCGTTGTGTTCCTTGGAGTGTAGCCGTCCAGGTTGGAGTTGTGTACCTTTCTGTATTGAAATTTAAACATTTCAATGTCGACATCTATAATTTGTCTTTCTCCCAGTCGTCCCATAGCTATTCCTGTTTTGTTAAAGCCGCAAAAACAACGCATGAACGTGGAAAAGACTTTTGCTTCACAAAATTGCAAAATATTTTGCATGTCCGGCAAACGCATGCCGAAGCCGGGAGGTTGATATGCGAAACGAGGCCTTGAAAGCTGCCGAAAGGCTTTGCCTTGAAAACGGCGCCAGACTGCTTTATCTGGTTTTATTCGGCTCAGAGCTCTACGGAACGGTTACCAGCAAGTCCGACACCGACCTTCGCGGCATATTCCTGCCTTCCATCGAAAGCGTGATTTTGGGCGAAGACAAAAAGAGCCTGCATTTTTCAACCGGCGATAACTTCTCGCGAAATTGCGGATCGGACATCGACATTGACCTTTGGTCCGCAAGACACTGGCTGACAAAACTTCTGCCGTCCGGGGACACGGGGGCGCTGGATCTTCTCTTTTCCCCCTCCAACAGGGACTGCGTCTTCATGCGGGATCCCCTGCTTGATGTGGCCTTCAACAATCCCCTGCGCCTGATCAATACGGCCAACAATACGGCATACGCCGAATACAGCCTTTCACAGGCCAAAAAGTATGGCATCAAGGGCTCAAGGCTCGGAACCTTGCGTGCTGCGCGGAAATTTGTGCGAAATCTTCCCGATTTTGGCGGCCGGCTTGAGCCGTATATGGATGACATTGTGCGCGCCTGTGACGGCAAATTTTGCGAAAACAATGGCGAATTCCTGGCTCTTTGCGGCAAGATGCACCACAAGGGCGTGCCCATGGCCGAGTTTTCCGCTCACCTGGACGCGGATGTTGCCCGCTATGGAACAAGAGCCGATGAGGCGCAAAGGAACCATGGCGTCGATTACAAGGCCCTTTCTCACGCCCTGCGCGCCATCGACCAGATGGAGGAACTTTTCGATACGGGCAAGATCGTCTTCCCCCTGGCCACAAGGGAAAAGCTTGTCCGCGTCAAGCGAGGCGAAATACCCTGGCCCGAGCTTGAGCAAGTTATCCTGGCAAGGCTGGCCGAGGTTGACGCGAAAAGGGCAAATACCCTGTATGTGGGCGTTTATGACGAGGCTTTTGCCAAAAAAATCCTGCTTGACTGTTATGGACGCGGAGAAACGGAGGCACTATCCGGCGACGTGGCGGACGAAATCAGGAAAAAACTTCTTGAGATGGAGCATGGTCACAATGTGAAAATCGTTTACGCCACCGAGGCCGGAAGCCGGGCATAGGGCCTATAGGGTTGCGTAAAGCCATAGCGGAAGTTTTGCCAGAAAGCGTATGGCAGCGCTGCTATGTGCATTTTTTACGCAATGCGATCGATTACATGCCACGAAATGGTGATGACGTGTACTGCTTTAAACTTGATCTTACAATGGCTCCATTTTGATGGCGGTTCTTTAGTCAGATAAATTCAACTGTCCGACCTTTTCCTCCCAGATTTTTTTGCCATCAAGGAAGGTCTGCATGGGCGTTCTTCCGCAACACATTTTGCCTTGATGAGTTCGTTCGTTGTTGTAGTGGTCTAGCCATTGATCCAGATCGGTCTGTAGCTCCTCAAGAGATTTATAAATCTTCTTCCGAAAGGCGACCCGATAAAATTCGTGGAGAATGGTCTTGTGGAAGCGTTCGCATATCCCGTTGGTCTGGGGATGCCGAGCTTTGGTCTTTGTATGCTCTATGCCGCTAACCCCCAGGTAAAGCTCATAGTCATGCGTTTCCACCTTGCCGCAATACTCCGTGCCACGGTCGGT
>VSMX01000109.1 GCA_009773975.1 Desulfovibrio sp.
GCTGATTTTGGATCTTTTTTAATGAGTTCATCTTTTTTGGCTCCGTCAATAATGAAGGCTTCATTGCAGCCTGTCAGGATGCCGCGATAGATTTTTACATCCCAGTCTTTTAATGGCTTCCCCACGGCCTCGATTTTCTTTTTGATGGACTGTTCAATAGGCGAGAGGATGGCCCAGGACTCGCCCACCTCAAAATGGGTGAAGACGGCGTTGCGCTCAATATAATCGCTCATATTGTTCGAGCAATTTTCCTTGATTGTGCAGGCACTGATGGCTTGTTCAGATTTTTTGTTTTCAAAGCTTTTTATCTTTTCCAGAATCATAATATTGACGTCAACTGTGGCGGACTTAAAGACCTTGTTCCCTGCAAAATCTATGACCTTAATGGTATTTGCGGATTCAAGGAAGAAATTGCGCAGCGCCTTTCCGTAAGCTGCCCGCATCCATTTATTGGAAGTAATAAAAGTCAGAATGCCGTGCCATTTGAGCAAGGTGACTCCAAGCTCATAAAAAAGGCAATAGACATCTCCTGTTCTTTCAAAAGATTTGTATTGGGGCTTAAGCGCTTTTGTGGCCTCATCCATGCTCTGAATCTGGATATAAGGCGGGTTGCCGATAACGATATCAAATTTGCCGGCAACATTGAAAAAGTCGATATACCAGTCAAATGCGCCAATATCTCCGCATTTTTCCCTCTGCGCGGCAATGGCTCGCCGTTTTTCATTCTTTTGGGCGTGATCCGTAAGGTCGTAAAATTCTTTCTGCAATTTTTCCATTTGCTCGCAAGCGTCATGATAAAGCAGGTTGCCTCTGTTCTTCAGGCTTCTGACGGCATCCAGCGAATTGCCGGCCATAATTTTATAATCAAGGTTTGGCAAAGGCTTAATTTGGTCATAATCGTTTTCATCCACGACAAGGGAGAGCCAGAGACGTAATTTGGCAACATCCACAGCTGAAGGATCCAAATCCACCCCATAAAGGCTGTTGGCAATGGTATTGCGTTTTAATTCATAATTAGTGTAATTTTTCAGTCCAGCTTCAGGACAGGCATCCCGCAAGGCTTTACGCGCCCGCACAATTTCATGCATCATGCCCACAGCAAAGGCGCCGGAGCCAATGGCTGGATCGCATATTTTAACATTGGCCAAAGCATCGTCTATGCTCCTGGCGTATGTTTTTATGGTTTCCGGCAATTCGGCAGAAAGCTCGGCTGAATATTCGGCCGCCCTGTTCTTGTTTTTCGTCCTTCCGCCGTCATCCTCAAAGGCTTCGTCTTGCCGCACGAAAGCCTGAATATCCGCCAGAGGCACACGATCATCCCTGTGCCAGCGCAAGATACTTTTTTCTTTCGTTTTTACGCCAGGCAATGTCAGGTCAATTTTCTTGCCTGGCATACCTGGCAGCATATTCCGGTTTTCCTCATATACTGGTGAAAGGTTCAGGGCGCGATCAAGATATTGGGCCAGGCTTTCACGGCACATATAATGAACGATATGGCGAGGGGTGTAGAAAGTGCCTTTTTCGCGCCTTTCCTCAACATCCAGCAGTCCTTCAAAAACCTTTCCAAGCATTTCAGGATCGACCGCGACTTCGCTTTCCAGAGGCTCATCCTCACGGACGGTGAAGTTGAAGCGATCAAACACTTCAAAAAGATGTTCAAAAAAGCTGTTTGGAACTTTAAGGCGCAATGACCGCCAGTCATAGCCGCGCAAGGGCTCGAACAAGCCGCCGTTTAAAAATGGGATTCTACAGCCGAGCAAGGCAAAAAAATGGTCGTTGGAAGTTCTGTCCGTTGCCAGGGCATCATAAAAAAGCGGATTGAGAAAATCGTTGAAGAAATCTTTTTCTTGATTAGCGGTGAACAACTCCTTTAAAAAGGCATGTGAGCCCGTGCCCCATTTTTGCTTTTGTCCAACGCCAAGCCAGCCCTTTTTTTGCAAAAAATAAAGAAATACAATCTGCCCCAACATTCTTTTCGCATAAATCTGCGCGTTTATGCCCCTTACTTCAAACTCTTTGCGAATCCTGGCGTCAGAGTCGATGTTTTGCTGAATAATATCCCACAATTCAAGAAAAAGCTGGCGATATTCATTAAAAAATTCCCGCGTTACCCGCTCAACGCCAAAAGCCTCCCGTATGCGGCTTATGGTTGACTTGTCCGGCGCCTGCAAAAGATCGACAAATTGCCGTTCCGCGGTGTGGGTCAACTCATGCGGCCCCACCATAAATGACGCCCTTTTGGGTTCTGACAGCACAGACTTAACTTTGCCATCCACCCAGACGCGATCTTTATAAACAAAGGAGAAGCGCCAATCGGGGGAATCATCGCTGTGGAACGCAACAAGGGCAGCGTCCTTGAGCTTGCCGCCGCGAGCGCCGTTTAAATAGCTGGCTATAAACTGGCGCTGCATGGAACGGGCATTCAGCAGTTGACCGGAATTTTTCAGTTTGACGGCGAGAACATCAAGCTTTTCCCTTCCAGCATCAGGCGTTTTGGCAAGCCGTCTATATGAAACCACATGGCCCTGAAAAGACTCCGGGATATATTTTCCGGCGATGTGCCCTTCTGACAATTTTTCCGCATCGGGAAGCAGATTGGCGGCAAATTGCCGGAAAATACTTTCATCATATGAGGTTCCCAGGCATTGCCGCGCAAGCCGGCTAGCTTCTTCCGGGGTGATTTCAGGCGTCATGCTAATTCTCCCTGTACTGGAGCAAGGTACTGGCAAAGGACAATCTGTTTGGGTTTGCGAGCCGCCTTTGGGGCTGCTTCCTCTTCGGCTTGCAGCCCTTTCAGGTCTTTGGGCGGGATGGCTTCTCGCAGGGCATTGAAAAGCGCCATTGGGCCAGGATGGGAACGCTTGCAGATGTCCGCAAGACGTTTAATGCTTTTTTTGGCCAGGGCGGATTGCGAGACAGCTTGATGGAGCAATTTAAGGTAGTCTTGCTCCTCGTCCGTCAACTCATTGAGGCCCTGGAGATAGGAAATTGTCTCAAGCAGGCGTTTGTTCTGGGTATTTGGGCGCGGCGAAGCCAGTTCCGCTTCCACTTCGCCTTCAAGAAATGTTCTGGCGGATTGCAGCCGCGAATAATAATCCAATGGCAGCGTGGCCCTCTTGACATCCGGGGCGGCGCGCATCAGTGGGGCCGCCTCAAGAAAGGTCAGTTCACGAACCTCAGCGCCGCAAGCGACAAATTTTTTGAGAAAGCCTTCCCTGAAAAAAAACAGAAGCTCATCGGCATATGCTGAATTGATATATGAGGAACGGGCTTTTAATGGAAGCCGTTTGATTTTTTCAAAAAGAGCGGGATTATTATCCCGGATTTCACGGATTTCCCGCAAATACTCAAGCTCCGAATCTTCGTCTTCCTCCTCGCCAATGGAAACGAGATTGCGGAAAAGCCCATGTGGATCGGGGTTTTCCTCTTCGAAAAGGATTTTATTGTCATTGCCCAGGACAGAATTGAAGGCCGTGATTTTTTTGGTGATGTTATCTTGCAGGCCAAGATGGGAATCCGCCTGGGCGGTAGGGAAAAAATTGAAAATATACAGTTTCTTATGGGCAGTGCCGACGCGATTGATGCGGCCAAGCCGCTGTATGACACGGGTTGGATTCCAGGGCAAATCGTAATTTATAATTCGACCGGCCCTGTGCAAATTCATGCCCTCGGCAAGCACATCGGTTGTAATCAAAATGCGGAAATCTTCTCCAGGGTCATCATGCGACGGGTCAAAATTGCGCCTGATGATATTTCTGGCATCGCGGGGTGAAATTGTCTGTCCATTGTGCAATGCGTTTTTGCTGGAAAACATCATTGCCACGCTGGGCAGAGTATTTTGCAGGCGAAAATAAAGATATTCGCCGGTTTCGCGGGATTCGGTAAAAATCAGAACCCGCTCACCTTTCAATGTTTCATTTGAAACAAGATTTTGCAAAAAGGCGTCATATTTGGGATCCGCCTCAATTTTTGACCAGATGGCGGCTATTGCCTGAAAAGCGGCAAGATCCTTTTGCAGGTCAGGCAAAAACTGTTCGTCAAAATCATCGGCATTATAAACTTCAACGCCTTTTAGAGTGAGCTTTTCCTCCATTTCCTCCAGGTCGTCGCTGTCAAGGATGTCGCCTATGTCCACTTGTTTGCCGACATAGACCTTGCCTTTCCCAAAAGCTTCAATAAAGGCTTCGTATGAATAAATTATGCGCTCGACGGTAAGGCCAAATGCAAAAAAGCTGCTTTCCAGCCTCTTGACCAGGAGGCTTTTGATAAATCCACGGATATTTTTCTGGCTCAAGGTCTCAATCTGGCTCGCGCCAGCCGTCAGGTAAAGCAGAGGGGTATAACGGGCGTATGTAAGGTCTTTCAGTAAATGTATTGTCTGATTAAATGCCGCCTCGAGGTCATCGTCAAACTCATAAATTAAAGGTGTTGGAGTTTCCACATCAGGAAATTTCAGACCGTTTTTGATTATGTCTTCCGTAAAGTATTTGCTGACTTCCTTTCTTGTGCGCCGAATCATTACATGCTTCAAAACCTTGTCGCGAACAAGGGCGGCAACGCGTTCAGCCTGAATCCTGTCATCTTTGTCAGCAGGGTTCAGATCCTTCAGTGCTTTGGCCTGCTGGCGGAAAAAAGCTTCCAGATTGGAAACGCCAGGAATAGTGCTGGCCTTGCCTTTTTGGAACAACTTGATTTGGGCAAGCAAATCATCCAGCCTGTTATTCAGGGGCGTTGCGGATAATAGGATTACTTTTTTGCCGAGACAAATTTTTTTGAGGAGTTCATACGACTGGGTTTTCTCATTGCGAAATCTGTGGGACTCATCCACAACAATGTAGGAATACTTTGCATAATCGGTAATTTCAGGGAGCTTGCCGCTTGAAACAACCCTGAACGGATGAACATAAAATGTCCTGAGCGCTTCTTCCCAATAGGGTTTCAAAACAGGCGGGCAAATTATCAGTTTGTGGCCCGGCAGGCTTTGCAGGAGCATTGATGCAATGAATGTTTTGCCAAGCCCAACCACATCGGCCAGAAAAACGCCGTTATGCGCGTCAAGTATTTTTCTGGCGGCGATTACAGCCTGGCGCTGATATTCAAGGTCTTGAAAATCATCCGGCAGCATTGCGGAAATGCCATCCGCCGCGTTGATATCCTCTTTAAAATACTCATACAGAAATTTAAGATAAAGCTCGTATGGAGTGATTGAGTTATTGAGCCATGTTTTTCTGGTGGCCGTGTCAATGAATTCCCCGGTCAGCTCAACGGCTTCGTTCCACAGCTTTTCAAAACGTTCAAGGGCGAATTTGACATCGCACTCGTCTTTCAGCTGCACATTAAATTCTCTTTGCGCAGTCAGGCCGGCATTGGTGAAATTGCTTGATCCTGTAACGACATTGCCGAAATCCCTGTCATCCCGGTAACGGGAAATATAGACTTTCGCATGAATATCACGCGCGGGATGGCCCCTGATTTCTATTTTGCCGGCCCGAATAAAAGCTATAAATTGCGATATTGAATCTTCCGTTTGCTGGTTTTCCGGGGCATTTTCAAATTCATCCTGAACGCTTTTGGAATATTGACCATGAATTTCCGCATGAGAGGCCAGGACTTCAGGCAAAAGGCCACATGCAGCCTGAGCTGCGTCCACCACAGATTTTTCAGTTTCAAGACCGACGAGAATGCGCATTTTTTCGACGTTGCCGAGCGCATCGGACAACAATCCAAACCCGCTGCTTCTGAAATATCCCGCCAGAACGTCAAAATAACGAGTTGTTGGAAGCGTGCTTTTAAAGCGCTCCAGCAGGGAATTATTGTCTTCATTGGTGAAAAACTTGGTATCTGTCCCCATAGCATTCATCCCACGCCAAAAAATTGCATAGGAAAACATCATATAGTCATATTATATCCGCATAACAAAATCCCCCCTTTAAATCCAGCATTTTGTCAATTATATTTGTGCTTCCCAACTTCAACCATTTTCGGAATACCTGTATTGCCTCTACAGGAAGGCTTTGTTGAAAGTAATGAAGCTGGCATCAAATTCAAGCTTCATTTCTCACTACACGCCCCCCAGCACGCTATTGACATACCTGTTCAAGCTTACTCCCGCCTCACAGGCCGCCAAAGCCAGTTGTCTGTGCATATCCGGCGTTGTTCTCACCACAAAACGGCCTGAATAATGGCGCAGTGAGATTGGCTCTGGAATTTTTTCGCCGTTTTGCTCCATATCGGCAATGCTGTCTTTCACCAGATCGACAATGCCTTGCAGGGATGCGACCTGGTCTTTGGCCAGCCAGGAAAGGCCTGGGAATTCGGCGCAAAGTCCTACAAATTCCTGATCTTCCTCTGACCAGATAACCCGATAGCTATATTTATTCGCATCCATCATTGAACTCCTTCAAGCGGCGTATGGCCGCCACTACTTGCCGCACCTGATAGGCTCTCGCCTTGCCGTTGTCGTTCTGGATATTCACCCGCGGGTCGCCGAGCCAGGGAGTTTTAAAAACACAATGGCTTGTGCCCTTGCGCCTTGGCTCACCGAGAAAATGTTCGCAGACCCTATACAAATCCGAAAAACGAACATTTTGCGGCGCATCGGCCATTTGCCGCAATTCTTTGTCATAATCGCCCATAACAAATCCTTGCTAATATCAATAATGATACCAGGCCAGGTAGTCAAGCGCATGAGTTATGTGAGTAGCGCGTTTCAACTTCCACAAATTCGAGACGGTGCGGAATGGCGATTATCAGGGGGCTGTGTCTGCCGCCGGGGCCCCGCATTGCGACAAACCGTCTTATCATCATAACCGCTTGAAATTGCCGCGTAACGGCGGAGTAAATCCGCCTTGCGGCAATTTCGCGCGCGTCTTTGCAAACAAAGACGCGATCCTGTGATAGGCAATTTCATTTGCCTATCACAGGAGACGCGGAGCAATGCGGGCTGGCGACCATTATGATTTTGGGTTTTCAATAACCTTATTCAGCATTTCCCCGCACCTGTTTTTCCAGCGGCTCAATTCAACTTTTTCGCTGATGCGCATTTGCTCGTATGCGGTTTTGATGGGCTGGCGACGGGAATAAAGGGCAGTGGCTACACTCGGGGACAATACGGGAAAATCAAGAGTCTTGCCTTGGGCTTCAACCTTTTCCCTGGCCTTTGATGTATTGTAAATTTCAAACTGCTCCGGCTGCCCGAAAAACAAATTCCTGCATACATGGATTGCGGCCTTGGGCAGGCTCTGCTGGAAGGAATGAAGCAGCTCCACCGAATCCCTGTGGATGTTTACTGATCATTCAGTTTTAAATTAAACATAGCGGAGCGAAAGCCTGTCATGATTAAGCGGAACGTTTCATGACTGTATGTTCATGAATAAAGTAAACGATCAGTATCATCCAGAAAACGGTCATCCGTCGTTTACTGATCATCTATTTTATATTTAAACACATCCTGCTTGCGCAAAACAGGCCTGAATCAGATGCGGATGGGAGCG
>VSMX01000011.1:0-9271 GCA_009773975.1 Desulfovibrio sp.
TCTTTCGGAGATTATTTGTTTTTCGGCGCCGTCAGCGGACATACTCCGCAAGATTTACCCGGAAGCCGCGGAAAAGAATCGCCTTGTGCCCCACAAGCCGCTTGTTTCCTGGCCAAAGCGCTTTGTGCCGCCGCCTGGGGGGCCGATGCGGGTGGCTGTTATTGGCAATATCAATGTGCCCAAGGGGCTTGATATTGTCAAGGAACTGCATGGCCTGCTGGCCAGGGATGAGCAGCTGATTGTGCTGGGCGGGTGCGAAGGCTTTGCGCCGGATTCGGAGAAAGTTGTCTTTCATGGCGCGTATCAGCGGGAAGAACTGCCGGCCCTGCTTGAGCGCTATGGGGTAACGGTCGCGCTTGTGCCTTCTGTCTGGCCGGAGACTTTTTGCTATGTTGTGCAGGAGTGCATGGGCCTGGGCTTGCCCCTGGTCTGCTTTGGGCTGGGCGCGCAGGCAGAGCGCGTAAGAAATTATGATCGCGGCCTGCTGGCAAGCGAAATCACAGCCGCCAGCGCGTACCAGGCCTTGCGGGAACTTGACGCCCGCAGGAGCCAGTGAGGGTTTCTGTCGGGATTTTCCCTGCCGCCTCGACCGTATGCCATGATCTGCCCACAGTACAAAACGCACACTGTAACATAATGGCACTATAACTACCGCTGACGCCTGGGAGCGCAGCTGCCAGGCGTGGCTGTCGCAGGGGTAACTCCTGCGAATCACAAGCGCCACAAGCCAAAACCCAGCTTTCCAGCCAAAAGGACAAAATTCCATGACCGCCAAGACGCCAGACATGACCGCTCTGCCCTTGCAAGACCCCGGGCCTACCGCCAGGGAACTACTCTTCCTCGCTTCGATAACGGGGGATGCCGCAACGGCGCTGCAAGTTCCGCAATGAATAGCCGGCCGCGCCTGGACCGGCCACATCCCCTTCGCCTTCTGGGTCACTCGCCAATGCGCCCCCCAGACCTTCGTCGAGCTCGGCAGCCACTACGGCGTCAGCTTCGGCGCCTTCTGCCAGCAAGCCCTGCAAAACCCCGGCGACTGCCTCTGCTACGCCGTGGACACCTGGAAAGGCGACGAACAGGCAGGATTTTACGGTGAGGAAGTTTTCAACGACATTGCAACCTACATGCATAAAAACTACGCCGGCCGCGCCCACCTGGTGCGAACAACCTTTGACGAGGCCGCGGGGATTTTTGATGACGGCGGCATAGACCTCCTGCACATTGACGGCTACCACTCCAAAGAGGCCATGCTTCATGATTTCGAGACCTGGCTGCCAAAAATGAGCGAGCGCGGCATTATCCTGATGCACGATATCAACGCCCGCATCCCCGGTTACACCGGCTTTGACGCCTGGCGCGAAATAGCGGCCAAATATCCCCATTTCCGCTTTGACCACTGCTACGGCCTGGGCGTTGTGCTTGTTGGTTCAAATCCGCCCGCGCCCCTTGTGGAACTGGCCAGCCTGGGCCAGGAGGCCGCCGATATGGCGCGACGTTATTTTTCCCATGCCGGCGCAATCTGCGAGGCCTTGTTTGCCAGGGTTGGAGAAGCGCAGGAGCAGGAAAAAAGAAATACGGAGCATGTTGCCAGCCTTGAAGCGCAAATCAGAGCCAACGGGGAGGCCCACGCCAGGGAGCTTGACGAGATTGGCGCGCGGCACACTGCCGAAATTGAGGCCCATGAAAGGCGTCGGGAGGAGGAGAAGCGAAAAGGCGAGGCCGAAGCGCGGGATCTGCGCCAGGAAATAGCCAAACTGAAGGAACTTGTCGCCGGCTACGCAAACAGCAAATCCTGGAAGCTGACAGAACCCTTGAGGATGGTCGGCCGGGCTGTGCGGAGGAAGGGGTAGAGCTGATTTGGCGTAGCGGTAGTGATGAAACAGGACTTTACCGCGATAAAAGTCAATTTTAGTCCCCAAAAAAGCGCCTCGCGGCCGTTTTTTCACATCAAGCCGAATAGCTGTCTGGGCGAAGACGTCTATTTTATGACAGGGCGCAAGAAAGCTTGAAAACATAACGCGACGGCACGGCTTATCGCCCCAAAAACTTGTCCAGGGCTGCGAAAAGCGCGGCGACATCAATAGGCTTGCCGATATGGTCATTCATGCCAGCTTCCCTGGCATTGGCCACATCCTCGTCAAATGAATTGGCCGTCATGGCCAGGATGGGCACGGTGGCCGCGTCCGTCCGCGCCAGCTTGCGGATCTCGCGCGTGGCCTCATAACCGTCCATAACCGGCATCTGGATATCCATAAGCACCAGGTCGTAATAGCCGGGTTCGGTTTCGGCAAATTTTTTCACCCCGGCCTCGCCGTTTTCGGCATGCTCCACATCCACGCCGACCATTTCCAGGAATTCCTGGGCAATTTCCCTGTTGAACTCGTTATCCTCAACCAGCAAAACGCGCTTGCCCGCGAATTTTGGCTCCGGGGCGCTTTCCGCCATTTCGCCATCATCCTCTTTCGCGCCATTCCGCCCGCTGATGGCCGTTTCATCGGGCGCCTCGCCCTGCATGGCAACCATCCGGGCAGGGCTCTGGCCGGATTTTATTGTCCTGGCATTGGGGCCGGCAATTTCCAGCGGCAGCTCGACAGTGAAACTCGTGCCCCTGTCTTCCTCGGACTGCACGTCGATGGTTCCGCCAAGCAGGATTACAAGATTGAAGACTATAGCCAGGCCCAGGCCGCCGCCGCGCCGCCCGGTCAGGCCGGGGCGTTTGGCCTGTTCGAAAGGCTCGTACAGCCTTTCCAGAAATTCGCTGCTCATGCCTATGCCGTTATCGCTGACAACAAAGCTGACAATGGCCGTATGACCAACCCTCTTGCCAACTTCCACAACCAGGCTTATGCGCCCGCGATCCGGCGTGAATTTCACGGCATTGGAAAGGAGCTTGAGCAAAATCTGCATGATGCGCCTGGCATCGCCGACAAATTTGCCGCTGTCGGCATCGTAAATCTGGATATCGAAACGCTGCTCATGTTCCGCGGCCTTCTGGCGAATGAGAAAACCGGCATCCTCCACACACTTGCGCAGACTGAAAGTCTGGTGTTCGATAATCAGCTTGCCGCCGTAAATTTCGGCCATGTCCAGGACATCGTTGATCAGCCCGAGAAGATGTCTTGAGGAATCGGAAATTTTATAGAGGCAGTCCAGGGTCTTGCCCCTGTCCCCGATCTTGTTGATGGCGATTGTCGTCATGCCGATAATCGCGTTCATCGGCGTGCGAACCTCGTGCGACATGTGGGCGAGGAAATTGCTTCTGGCCTCGTTTGCTTCCCTGGCTACCTCAAGGGCGTCCGCAAGCTCCTGCTCGTGCAGAATCGCGGCTGTCTGGTCGCTAAGGACGGCAATGTGCTTTTCCGGAACTCCCATCTCGGAACAGATAGGATAGACGCGGATCCTGAACATCTTGCGGCTTTTCCGAAAACCGGCGTCAGTCTCGCTTGTTTCGCAATCCTCGCTTTCGCCCATTCTTTCCATCAGCCACTGGGCGCCGGCATTTTCCATCCTCGAATAAAGGAGCTTGGGATTGGAGGTAATGGCCTTGCTGTCCAGGCCCAGCACCCTTGTACTGTTCGAGCTGACATATTCGAATGTCCCGGTGGGATTTGAAATGATGAAGACATTGTCGATCGTGCCCGAAAGCAGGCTGAAAAGCCTTTCGTTATACCTGAGGGCTTTTGTGGCCTGTCTGCGGAGCCAGTCATTATACAAAAGCGTCAGAATCAAGAAAATGCCGGTTGCCACGGCAATGAATTTGTCGAGAAGATGGCGCCAATGCAAATTCTGGCGGATTTCCCTGCCTCTTTCGTCCGCCGCCTGGCTTATCCTGGCAAGCACGCCGCTGATAGCATCCAGGCGCGGGCCGATCTTTTCCATATAAAATCCAAAGGCGCGCTGCGGGTATTCCAGATTGCCCATGTCCGAAGCTGTTTCGAGCCTCAGGCGCTGCAGGCTGGCCGCCTGCTTTTCCAGGCGTTCCACAAGCTCCGCCTCCCCCTCGCCCAGCCGCTCCCCGATTTCCCTGATGGATTCGGACTGCGCCGCGTTATGCTCGCTGATCATTTGTCCGATGCGCTGCAAATTGATTGGCGTTGACTGGAAAACATCGCTCAAATTGTCCCTGAGTGTCTGCAGGCGGTAAAACATGTCCCGCACCTCAAGGGAGACATCATAGGGCACCCGATAAAATTTCTCCAGTTCGTCATCGCTTTCACGCACGCTGAGAAAAACAAAAACTACATAAGCGCAAATACAGACGTAAGGGAGTATTCTCAGCCCCAGCTTCATTCGCAAGCACCTTTGTTATTGACAAAAAGCGCCCGAAGGCCGGAATGCTTCCGGGCAGCGATTTATAAAGATGAAAGTCCGCACAATTGGCGCGGGGAGCGCAATTTGTGCGGCATTAAAAATTTTTGAAAGGGCTTGGGGAAAACCTTTTTACAAGGTTTTCCCCAAAGAAATCATTTTATAAAAACCATCACTACGGCAGCAGCGTGGCTTCCCGCAAATTATCGGCCCTGAGGTACTTGCGGGCTACCTCCTGCAAATCCGCAGGCGTCAGGAGCGCGGCTTCATCAATAAGCTTTTTCCGGAAGTTGGGCGGATAATGCAGAATGCCGTCTGTCGCGGCTTCGCCCGCGCGCGCGCCAAGGCTCTGCTGTTCGCGCAGCCAGTCGCCGAGCAGGCGGTTGGCGCCGGCTTTCAGCAAATCTTCGGCAAGGGGTTTTGCCTTGATCTCCTCGATAATTTTTGCAAAGCCCTGCCTGGACTTTTCAATCCTGTCTGGCGTCGTGCCTATGTAAAAGGCCATGAAGCCGGTTTTGGGCATTGAGCGGTTGAAGGCCGTTACCGTATAGCCAAGGCCCTGCTCGTCCCGCAGATCCGAAAAGAGCAGGCCGCTCTGGCCGGAAAGAACGGCCTGCAGCAGCATCATGGCCGGCGCGTCCGGGTCGGTTGGCGGCACGGTTTCAAAAATCTGCATCAAATGCGCCTGGTTGCGGCCAGGCAACGTCAGCCTGAGATCTTTTTCCTTGCCCCAGTGCGGCACAGGCCACTCGAACTTGTCCACCCTGGGCTTTGGAAGGCTTTTGGCAAATTCCAGGGCTTTCTCCCGGTTGAAGCTGCCGGCTATTGCCAGTATCCAGGGCTGGCCGCTTTGCATGGTCCAGAAATTGCGCACATCGACAACATTCAGCTTGTCCAGGATGTCCGGATCGCCAAGCCTTTCATAGCCGTATGGCTGGCCGTCCGGAAAGAGGAAGGGCGTGATGCGCGAAAACATGTAGGAAAGGGGATTGTCCTTGCGCATGCTGATTGCGGCCTTCATGTTGTTGACTTCCCTTGCCAGCTCGGCCGGGGCCAGCCTGGGATTGAGCAGCACATGACGCAAGATGTCGAAATAATCGGATTCAAAACGCGAAGGCCCGGTAAGCGCGATGCCGAAAGTCTGCAGTCCGGCGCTTGCGCTCATTGAGGCGGCCCGTTCGGATAGCCAGCGTTCCATGGCCTGGGCATCAAGGTCGCCGCTGCCGTCGGTCAGAAGCCGCGCAGTCAGTTCGGCCAGGCCCTGCTGGTCCGGCTTGAGCATTGCATTGCCGCCGGGCATGAGCAGGTCAAGCGAGATATAGGGCACGGTGGCATCTGGAATCAGCACAACCTGGCAGCCATTGTCCAGGTCGACCGTTTCGCGGTTGCCCATGTCGGCCTGCCAGTCCATCTTGACCGAAAGCTTTCTGGGCGGCCAGTTTTTCTCCATTATGCCCGCAAAATCCGGCAGTTCCGCATTTTCGGGCGCCAACACGCGCACCCTGGCCATGGCCGGGTTGAGCCAGTGGTCAATGGCTTCCTCAATCTGGCCCATATCGACATTTTGCTGGGTGAAGCGCAGGTTTTCCTCGCCCTGCTCCCCGCCAAGATCAAACTGCACCGTGCCCTTCCAGGCTGTGAGGCCGTTGAGGGTTTCGCCTGCGCGGTCCATGCTGTCTTCCAGATTCAGCCTGGCCCTTTTCAGGCCGTCATCCGAAAAGGCCTTTGCGGAAAGATCCGCCAGGTCTTTTGTGATCGCACTCCAGAATTCGCCTGTTTTTGCCGGGTCAAGCCGGGCCGTGATGGTCAGCAGGCCGGCGCGGGCAAGGCTCATGTTGTCCACGCTTATGCTTTCCACCATCTGCAAGTCGTATTTGTACTTCTTGTACAGAAGAGAAGTCGCATCTCCGCCCATGAGATAGCTCAAAATATCAAGATCGACAGAGCGCAAATCCTTGTAGCCTGGCACGGGCCAGGCAATCCCCAGGTAAACCTTGCTCCAGGGCCCACGATCCACGCCAACCTTGCTGCCTCCGGGCGCCGTGGCCAGGTCGGCCGCTTCCTGCACGACCAGATCGGATGTATTGCGCAAATCCCCAAAAAGCTCCTGGGCGCAGGAAAGCACGGCCAGTGGCTCAATATCGCCGGCCACCATCAGCATCATGTTCTGGGGCTGATACCAGCGCTTCACATAGTCGCGCAAATCCTGGGCGGTTACGCTCCTGATTGTGTCCACATAGCCGATAATCGGCCGTCCGTAAGGCGTATGGGCCAGGGCCGCGACCTGCAGGTTTTCATAAAGCTTGCGCATCGGGGAATCTTCCCCGCGCTCAAGCTCGGAAATAACGACATTTTTTTCCGCTTCCAGCTCGGCCGCGTCGAGCGTGGCGCCAAAGGCCATGTCCTTGACCACGCTAATGCCCGTGCGCCAGTGCTTTGCCGGCATATCCGCAATATACCATGTGCGGTCGAAACTGGTCGCGGCATTGAGATAGCCGCCCAGGGCCTCGACATCCTTCGCCACCTGCCCCCTGGGGCGGTGTTCCGTGCCCTTGAAGACCATGTGCTCGAGAAGGTGGCTGATGCCGGCCTGCTTTGGGTCTTCATTGGCCGAACCCGTGCGCACATAAAGACGCGTGCAGGTCAGCGGGAACCTGGTATCCTTGAGGATGTAAACCAGCAAGCCGTTGGGCAGCCTGGTCAGGATTTCCTTGCTGTCCGATTTTGTCGGCAATGTCGAAACAATATCCCTGACTGCGTTGCCGGGCCGGGCATTTTCGGCCCGGGCCGCGTACGGCAGGCAAATGGCAAGGGCCAGCATCAGGGCGGCGATTTTGCGCATAAGTCCTCCAGAAAAAATTCCATATAAACAGGATATACTATACATCAAACAACATTTCCAGATCTTCCCGGGTCAGGGATTTCCAGGTGTCCTGGCCGGGAATGATGGCTTCCGCCACATTGCGCTTGGCATCCTGCAGCTTGAGGATTTTTTCCTCAACCGTGTTCTGGCAGATAAGCTTGTAGGAGAATACCTGCCTGGTCTGGCCGATGCGGTGTGTGCGGTCCGTGGCCTGGCTTTCGACGGCCGGGTTCCACCACGGGTCATAGTGGATAACGTAATCGGCGCTGGTAAGGTTGAGGCCAGTGCCGCCGGCCTTGAGCGAGATCAGGAAGATCGGGATTTCCGGCGAATTGTTGAAGCGGTCCACCTGGTCGAACCTGTCCTTGCTTGCGCCATCCAGATAGCAGAAAGGCACCTGCGAAAATTCCAGCCACTGCCGGATTATGTGCAGCATCTGCACAAATTGCGAAAAGACCAGCACCTTGTGGCCGCCTTCCACAATATCCATGGCCATGTCCTTGAAGGCATCGAACTTGCCGCTGGGCAAATTGTTGGAAAAGCCCGGCAAATCCATCTTGAGCAGGCGCGGATGACAGCAGATCTGGCGCAATTTGAGGAGGGCGTCCAGAATGGACATCTGGCTCCTGGCCAGGCCCTTTTCATCCACATCGGCCAGCACCTGCGCGCGGAGCTTCCTGGCCAGCACCGCGTAAAGCTCGGCCTGGGCCTCCTCGAGGGCGCAGCAGGTGACGCTTTCCACCTTGGGCGGCAGATCCTTTGCGACTTCCGCCTTGGTGCGCCTGAGGATGAAGGGCCGCACGCGGGTGCGCAGGTATTCCAGGGTTTCGGCGTCGCCATCCTTGATAGGCTTGACAATGCCGCGCTGAAAGGCGTGCTGCGAACCGAGAAAACCGGGCATGAGGAATTCGAACAGGCTCCAGAGCTCGAAAAGATTGTTTTCGATGGGCGTGCCCGAAAGGCAAAGGCGCATGCGGGCATTGATGCGGCGCACCGCGCGCGCAGTGATTGTATTGGGATTCTTGATGTTCTGGGCCTCATCGAGAATCACTGTGTTGAACTCGTGCTTCTCCATCTCCTCCAGGTCGCGCCGCAAAAGGGCGTAGGTGGTGATGACGAGATCGGATTTCTCGATATGCTTGAACATGCTGTCGCGGCGCGTGCCATAAATTGTCAGGCGCTTCAGGCCGGGCACGAATTTTTCCGCTTCCCTTTCCCAGTTGGGCAAAACGGAGGTGGGCACGACAATAAGATTTGGCCCGTGGAACTTGCGTTCCACCATGTACTGGATAAAGGCAAGGGTCTGGACAGTCTTGCCAAGGCCCATTTCATCGGCCAGGATGCCGCCAA
Organism: Desulfovibrio sp.; assembly: GCA_009773975.1. GTDB lineage: Bacteria > Desulfobacterota > Desulfovibrionia > Desulfovibrionales > Desulfovibrionaceae > Desulfovibrio. The sequence goes on from VSMX01000011.1 coordinate 8,522, forward strand.
AGCCGTATTCCGAAAGGAAATTGAGGTATGAAAGGCCCTGGGACTGGTAGCCGCGCAGGGAGGCATTGAGGCCCTTTGGCGGCGCAATGGGCTTGACTTCGCGGAAAGTGCTGATTTTTTCGCGCAGCTTGTTCCAGAAGGAATCCGTGCTGGCATTGGGCAGATCTTCCAGGATGCTGTCCAGCACCGGAGCTTCGAACTGCTTGAACTTTTGCTGCGGCGGCTTGCCCGGGTCAAGCCCAAGGGCCGTGAGCTTGTGCGAAAGCTTTTCAAGCCAGGCTTCCGGCAAGCTGGTATAGGATCCGTCCTTGAGCTGCACATAACGCTTGCCCCGCACCCAGGCCTTCCAGATTTTTTCCAGCGGCAGGGTCTGGCCTTCGTAATCGACGCTGATGTCGAGCGAAAACCACTTGTCTTTTTCATTGCTCCTGACTTCGGCCATGATTGTGGCCTGGGCCGTGCGCATCTTGTAGCGGGAAAGGGCTTTTTCGCCATAGACACGATAGCTTTCGACAAGCGAGGGGTAAAAATCCAGCAAAAAGGCGATGGCCTCTTCCGGCTCCAGGAACCAGAGCTTGTTGGAGCGCGACTGGAACTGCATGCTGGTCAGTTCGTTTATCAGCTGGGCTTCCTCGTCCTGATGGCGGCGCACAAGATAGGTCTGGCCGTCGCAGGTATAGCTGCCTGTCTGGAAATCGGGATTTGGCCCGGGCAAGGTGAATTCGCCGTGTTTTGTCTCGTAAACATTGT
>VSMX01000011.1:9281-17580 GCA_009773975.1 Desulfovibrio sp.
CGATTTCGAGGGTCAGCAAGCGGCCCTCCTCATCCAGAAAAAGCTTGGGATTATAGGTTGCCGGCTGAAAAACCGGTTCCATGAGCTGCAGAAACTGGCTGGGCTCGTAAAGCTCGCTCGAAGGCAGCTTTGTCCAGACGCGGTCGAGAAATTCCGAAATCTCGTCATGGGGCACGACTGGCCGCTCATAAATCAGGTTGTGGACAAGCGAGGGGTAAAGCCCTGTCTGCACCGGGTAAAAATTGTGCTGATAGCAGACCCAGAGCGGCATTTGCCCGTGGAATGTGATTGGGGCTTCCTCGGCATGCTCGGCATCCGGTTCGATTGGCAGCGGGGGACGCCCCTCGCGCTTCAGCATGACATCGAAACTGAAACCGCAATCGTCCAGGTTTGGCTTGAGCTTCAGGGAAAAAGGCGTGCTTTCGATGCGGCAGGGCTTGTCCGTTTTTTTCCAGAGCAGGTAATATTCCTTGCGCACGGCCCAGAAAAACCACGAGGTCAGGCCGTCGGGAATTTCCACCCTGTGCCCGTAATAATCCAGATGCTGGCCGATTTGCTTTGCAACCTGCGGCAATTGGGGCGAAAATTCGCTCCATTCGGGATTCTGGATAATCTGCTGAAGGGTAATTTCGTTATGCACGGTGGAAAGACCGGACTTGTTCTGACGGCCGCGGAAAAATGAAACCAGCAGGCGCCCGGGCTCCGGCTCGAAACGGAAAATAAGGTAATGGCGTCCTGGTTCGGGCTCCATGTCCGTTGAAAAAAATGTGCGGAAACTCTGCTTCCAGTCCGTAACGGGCGCCGGCGTTTCCTCCGCGTCGCCCTGTTCCTTGCGCAGTTCCTCGACAAGGCGCATGGCCAGGGCGGCCACATGGCGGCAAATGCCGGTGAAGGCGTCGGAGCAGTTGCACTGGTGGCGCGTGCTGCGGTCGGTAAGGGTGAAATTCAGGGCAGGAGTATAGACCTGAAGGTCCTCCCCCTGGATGACGCCCTGCACATCCCAGGTTTCGCCCTCCTGAATATTTATTTTTTGCACACCTCCCTCGGAAAGGATATAGTAGGCCGCGTCGCGGATGTATTCCGGCACGCAGTCGTGAAGAAAACTCTGGCCCATTTCGCGGACAACACTGTGTTCTGATCGGCTCATCTGGCCCTCGTGGATCTTGGTCCGGCAATTTCCCCCAAACAAAACATTGCCGAACGTAGCGGATTGGAAACCTGTAACACACCTTTGACAATGAAATCAACCAGTTCATTTGCAAACAAGAAAGTTTTGCCGTGGATTTTTCTCTGCCTCGTTCTCTCTCTTTCAACATTGCCGTCCAGGGCGGAGAAAGCCCGCGGCATTCCCGCGGAAAGCGGGCGCGAGGGCGTTTGGGACAGCGGTGAGAAGGCCAGCCCGGCCGATGGCGACCGCATTGTGTTCGGCACAATAGGCGAGGCTTCCAACCTGATAACCTATCTTTCCACGGATTCCGCCTCCCACGAAGTAGCGGACCTGATTTTTACCGCGCTTTTGCGCTACAACAAAAATCTGGAGCCGGAGGCCTGGGCCGCGGAATGGTACAGGCTGGAAGACGGCGGCAAGAGAATGCTGTTCCGGCTGCGCAAGGGCATACTCTGGGAAGACGGCGTGGAACTGACGGCGGAAGACGTGGCCTTTACCTATCGCCTTGTCATTGACCCGAAAACCGCCAGCCCGTATGCGGAGGATTTTTTGCGCGTCAAGGAGCTGAATGTCCTGGACCGCTATACCATCGAGGTTATTTACGAGGAATTTTTCGCGCGCGCCGTGGCCACCTGGATGAGCCCGATCTTGCCCAAACATATTCTGGAGGGCCGGAACATCCGCGACACGCCATTCAGCCGCAAACCCGTGGGCGCGGGCCCATACAGGCTCAAGGAATGGCAGTCCGGCAGCCGGATAGTGCTCGAAGCCTCGGAAACCTATTTTGGCGGCCGCCCGCACATTGACGAAGTGATTTACAGGATCATTCCCGACGATGCCACCATGTTCATGGAATTGCGCGCCGGGCGCCTGGACGTGATGAATCTGAACCCGCTGCAGAGCCTGCGCCAGACCAGCGGTAACTGGTGGGACAACGAATTTCACAAATACCGCTATCTTGCCCCGGTTTATATTTTTCTGGGCTTCAATCTGCGGCATCCTTTCTTTTCGGACATAAGGGTAAGAAAGGCCATTTCCCTGGCCATCAACCGCCAGGACATTGTCAATGGAGTGCTGCTTGGCCAGGGCGAGGCGGCATTCGGGCCCTTCAAGCCGGGTTCATGGGCCTATCATCAAAAACTGCAGCCCGTGGCCCAGGATGTGGCAAAGGCCGAACAAATGCTGGACGAGGCGGGTTTCATGAGGAAAAAAAACGGCCTGCGGGAGAAAGAAGGCCGCCCGCTGGCCTTCACCATCCTGACCAACCAGGGCAATGAGCAGCGCATTCTTACGGCCACGCTGATTCAAAGCCAGCTGGCCAAAATTGGCGTGGAGGCGCACATCCGCACTGTGGAATGGGCGGCCTTTACCCGCGAATTTGTCCACAAGGGCAATTTTGACGCCGTCATCCTGGGCTGGACCATTCCCCAGGATCCCGACATTTTCCAGATCTGGCATTCCTCCCAGGCCCATGACGGCGGCCTGAATTTTGTCTGGTACCAGAACGCGGAAATGGACAAGCTGCTGGAAGAAGGCCGCTCCACGCCCAACCGCGCGCAGCGCACCCGCATCTATGCCCGCATCCAGGAAATCCTGAACGAGGAACAGCCCTATTGCTTCCTTTTTGTGCCCTACGCCCTGCCCATAGTGCAACGGCGCTTCGAAGGCATCCAGCCGGCCCTTGCCGGCATCATGTACAATTTTGAAAAATGGTTTGTGCCAAAGGCCCTGCAGAGGCATGAGGTGGTGAAATAACCCGCATTTTGCAAATATGCCCTATTGCCAAAATCGGACTTGATGAATCCGGCCGCGCAATGCACAATCGAAAACATGCGGGCCGACTGCGCGCATATTGAAGCGGGCTGAAAAGCTCTTTATTACAATATCTTGCTTATTGGAGACAATCATGGCTTATAAAATGGAAAAAAAGACTCTCTGGATATTATGCGCGGTAATCGTATTTGTTTTTCTGGCTGTATTTTTCGGGCTGCACGTTCTTGCCCCTCTGCTTGACCCTGTTACCCGGGACATGGTCAAGATTTTCCTTTGCGGCGCTGTCTGCGGCCTTTTGCCCGGTCTCTGGATTGGAAGCAAGCTTGAAAAATTTTTCGCCAAAGAAGAAAATAAGCTCGCAAAAGAGGTAAACAGGCTCAAATAAATTGCGCCCCCGGCCTGGAAAGATTATCCTTTGATTCCAGGCGGAGACCTCCCGGGCAAAGCACACCAGCCACATCCGGGGCGGGCGAAAAATATTCCCCCTGGGGCGGCAGACGCGAATGTCGCTTCGCGCCCCTGCCGGCGCAACCAGCTTCAACGAGGTCAGAGTGAAGACTTTCTGGATTATTTATACATTCTTTTTGAATTCCGGGGATACCCTTGTGGCCATGGACGATTACATTGTGCTTGCGCCGGACAAAATTCAGTGCGAGCGCGCAGCCGATATGCAGGCCGAAAAGTTCAGGAACGAATGGCTGAAAACAAACAGCCATTTTTTCCATGGCGTTATTGCAAGATGTATGGAGGCTGACGAGGAATAAATACTTCACAAGTTTGCGTTCATGTGTCCCCGGGACAACATTGCCTGAAAGATCCCGCAGCCGCGTTCTTTTTGCGGGGCAATTCTCTCATTTCGTCCTGCTGTCCACAATGCAATGTCAATACCGAATGCCAGATTGCCTTTTCCAGGGCAACGGGCAAATATTTGCGGAAGGCCAGGATAAAAAGGAAAAGGGCTACAATCTCCAGAAGCTGCTGGCCCCGAATTGCCGCGATTACAGGACAGGTCATGGAAAAGATCAAATTTTCGGATCTGAAGGGAAGTCGTGAAAACAATCCCGGCCTGATTCTGCAGCGCCGGGATTTCCAAAATTTTGAATTAATTATTTGAAAAAAGCTCAAACTTTGGGCTTTTCATCATCCGGCGATTGCTGATTGTCGGACGGCGGCAGGGCCTGGCTGGTTACGTCCAGCACCCTGTTGTTCTGGTCCAGAGCCTCGAGAGGGGCAATTTTGCCGTCATTGCCGCCAATGGCCAGACTTTTGCGATCCAGCAGCACAATGCCGGTTTTATCAAGCACTTCCCTGCGCCAGGCATATTCCTGCTCCATCTTGCGCTGCCTGTAAACCATTATGGCATGCGCCAGAAAACAGATTGCCAGCAAGCCGCCCAAACTGCCGCAAATCCAGGGCATATAGGGCAAAAGCGCATGAAAAAGCCTCATCAGCGCTGAAAACGCGCCATCCACAAAAAACAGGCCGGCCCCAAGCAGCAAAATGCCGAGAAGCACCACAAGGGTCGGGGCATTGCGCACGGTAGCGTAAAAGCGGCGCATGCCCTCCGGCACCTGGTCCGCATCCGGCGCTTCCCCGCCGCCGTTTTCCTCGCGATCCATGGCCTTTGATAGCCAGGTGCCCGCCAGATGCACAATCAACAGGAGCCCAACGGGACACAAGATGGCCGCAATGCTCCAGACCAGCCAGGGAAAGCGGGCCATGGGCGGCCCGCCCGGTGTTTCCGGCACGGAATGGATGATGCCGTAAAAAAAGGCCACGCCGCCAATGATCAGTTCGACAAAAAAAATGGCTATCAGCAGATAAAACAGGGCATCGCTGTTTTTACCCGCATACCAGGGCGTGTTGCCGGTTTTGCCCTTTTGCATCATTGCCCGGAGCTTTCCGGCGCTGCCGGTTCAAGATCAATTATCCGCCCCTGGAACCAGGCGTATGCCTCAATCTCCTGGCCAACTTCCGGCTCATAATCCTTGAGGACAGCCTTGGAGACAAAGAGCACCAGATTCATGTCCGGCCTGTCATTGAAAGGAAAAACCAGGTAAAGCGCCTTGATGGGCATGGTTTCCAGGGTGTAGTCCTCAATCCTGTCAATTTTCGCCCGCAGCTGGTATTCGCAATACCTGCGCCCGGGCATGATGAAGTGCTTGTCCTTGACAACAAGCTTGAGCGGAGGCACATCCAGGCGGCTTTTGCCGGGGTTCTGTTCCAGCCAGTTTTTGGCGTGTTCCTCGAATTCTTCGCCGCTGGTAATGGCAAACTCATCCAGCAAAGCCTTGCGGATGCCAAAGGCGGCAGCGGAAAGCCAGAATGTATGGGTGATTTCCGGCGTCAAATCATCCTTGTCCCGGCTGTATAGCGGGTCAAAAAACCACATTGGTTTCTGCCCCTCGATCATGCTCACGGCCACGTCCGCGCCCAGGCCCTCGGCCCGCGGGTGAACTTCCGCAACCGCAAGATCAATCGGCAAGCCTTCCAGCAGGGGCACGGCCGTAACCGGCTTGAGTTCGCCGCCTTCAGGGCCGGCCATGAGGACGGAAGCCCGAATGGGCGATTCCTTTGGCCAGGCCATCAGCACATATTCCGTACCGCCGCGTTTCCATTGCCAGGCAGGCCTTGTGCCGCCATCGTGAAGAACAGTGCCCACAACCATGCCCATTATCTGGCGCGGGTCGCGGCCGGTAAGCGCCGCCCAGACATCGCCCAGGCCCTCGGCGTGAAAACGGGGGAATAACTCCTCCTGCTTTTCCCGGACTGGCACGGCCGCTTTTTCCGCAGGAGCAGCTTCTGCTTTTTTGCTTTTCTTCTTTCGTCCGAACATGAAAACATCCCTGAAATATGAAAAAAATAATAACGGGGCTTCAATAATTGAAACCCCGAAAAAGCGGAAACCTAATTGTTGTCTGTCTTTTTGGGCGCGTGACTGCCGGAATTACGGCGAGGCTGGCCCTGCGGGCGGCCGCCTTCCCTGTGCTGGGACCTGTCCCCGTCCCTGTGCGGCCTATCGCCATCCCTGTGCTGCGGACGCGGCTGGCGCGGCGGTCTTGCCGTGTCTTCCGGGCTCCAGGGGTGCCCCTGTTCCTCGAGCAGCACGGCCTTGCGGCTGGCCCGAATACGGTCTCCGTTGATTTCGATGACCTTGACCGTCATGTCTTCTCCCGGACGCGCCACCTGGGAGGGAGTTTCGACCCGGTTTATGTCGAGCTGGGAAACATGCACAAGGGCCTCTACATTGGGCAGAACCTCGACAACTGCGCCAATATCCATGACCTTGCGCACCTTGCCAACATAATTCCTGCCAATTTCTGGGCGCTGGTCATAATAGCTGACCATCTCGCGCGCTTTCTCGAGGGCCTCGGCCGTGGGCGCGAAAATGGAGATTTTGCCGGAATCCTCGATATCCACGGTAGCGCCGGTGGCCTGGGTAATGGCCTTGATATTCTTGCCGCCAGGGCCAATGATCAGGCGAATGATATCGGGATTGACCATCAGTTCCGCATGCTGGGGCGCGTAAGGCGAAAGCTCGGCGCGCGGTTCGGCGATAACCCTGGCCATTTCGCCAAGAATATGCAGCCTGCCCTCCCGGGCCTGGCGCATGGCCGCGCGCATGATGTCCGTGGTCAAACCTGTAATTTTGATATCCATCTGCACGCCGGTAACGCCGTCGGCCGTGCCGGCAATCTTGAAGTCCATATCGCCCAGGGCATCTTCATCGCCAAGAATGTCGGTCAGGACAATAAACTGGTCGCCTTCCCTGATCAGCCCCATGGCCACGCCGGCAACAGGCGCGCTCACCGGCACGCCCGCATCCATCAGTGAAAGCGAGCCGCCGCAAACGGCGGCCATCGAAGAGGAGCCGTTGGACTCCATGGTTTCCGCCACCACGCGCAGGGTAAAGGGAAAATCTTCCTCATTTGGCAGAATGGGCCGCAGGGATTTTTCGGCCAGCGCGCCGTGGCCTATTTCCCGGCGGGAGATGCGCACGGGCTTGACTTCCCCAACCGAAAACGGCGGGAAATTGTAATGGAGCATGAAGCGTTTGGTAACATCGCCGCCAAGCGAATCCACACGCTGTTCATCAGCTGTGGCGCCGAGGGTGGTAACAACCATCGACTTGGTTTCGCCGCGGCAGAAAAGCGCGGAACCATGCGCGCGCGGCAAAAGCGAAGTTTCAATCTGGATGGGCCGCACGCTCCTGACATCGCGCCCGTCAATCCTTATGCCTTCCCTGACAATGCGCCCGCGGACAATTTTTTTCTCGAGATCTTCGAGCATTTCGCCCGCTTGCGCAAGCGCTGCCGGATCATCCGCCCAGGCCGGATCCGCGGAAAGGGCTTCCATGACCTTTGTCTTGACGGCCTTGCGGGCATCCTTGCGGGCCAGTTTTTCGGGCACGCGCATGGCTTCCGCAAGCCCGGCATCCAGGGCAAGTTCTTCCACCCGGGCCAGCAGGGCCGGATTGGCCTTTGGCTCCTCAAAAACCATCTTGGGCTTGCCGCACGATTCCCGCAACTGCTCCTGGGCATCCAGAAGGGGCTGGATTTCATTGCGGCCCCATTCCAGGGCATCGATAATCACGTCCTCGGGCACAAAACGGGCCTCGCCTTCGACCATGGTCAGGGCATCGCGGGAAGCGGCAAAAACCAGGTTGATATCGCTTTGCGCCTGTTCATCGAAGCTTGGATTGAGCACGAACTGGCCGTTGATGCGGCCAACGCGGGCGCCGGCAACGGGGCCGGCAAAGGGCAGCGAGGAAATCATCAGGGCGGCGGAGGCGCCTGTCAGGGCCAGAACATCGGATTCATTTTCCTGGTCGGCGGAAATCACACTGGCCAGAATCTGCACATCCTCATTGAGCCCTTTTGGAAAAAGCGGCCTGATGGGGCGGTCGATCAGACGGGAAACCAGGGGTTCCCTTTCAGAAGGGCGTCCAATCTCGCGGCGGAAAAAGCTGCCCGGGATACGGCCCGCGGCATACATTTTTTCGGAATATTCCACGGTAAGGGGGAAGAAGCCCTTGTCGAACTCCAGCGTCTGCGAACAGACAGTTACCAGCACGACTGTGCCTCCGCACTGCACCCAGACCGCGCCATCAGCCTGGTTGGCCATTCGCCCGCTTTCAAAAATTACTTCCCTGCCGCCCACCACGCAGGCTACACGCGTGGGATTGAAAATGTCATTGGGCATAAATATCCTTGTATTGGTATCACCCGCAAGAAGTTTTCTCCGTCTGCGGAGCAGGTTTGGCCCGAGAAAATCTTTGTGCGCATTTTTTCGGAAAATCCGCAGAGGAGGATATGACGGCCAAAAACCGGCATATTGGCCTATAGCATTTCTTGAATA
>VSMX01000011.1:17590-25223 GCA_009773975.1 Desulfovibrio sp.
CCAATGAATACCTTCATTCATTTGCGCTGCCGTCATTTCAGCCGCAGGCAAGCTGCGGCTTCATTCGGCGCGGGTGCCTGCTGCCGCAGCCACCAGAGCGTTTGTCCAATTTCATTACGCAAGCGCCCTAAAAAATCAGGGGAATCCGGCAAAAGCTGGCAAAGAAGTGTTTTTGCCTGTTTTTCCCGGAGCCCCCTTGTCTATGGCAAAGGGCGGGAATCACCCCGCCCTGAAAGGCGAAATGCCCTTTTGGAAAAAATAAGACCGTTTTTTATTTACGCAAGCCCAGTTTCTCGATAAGGGCGCGATAACGCTGGATATCTTTCTTTTTCAAATAGTTCAGGATTTTGCGGCGATGGCCGACAAGCTTGAGCAGGCCGGTGCGCGAATGAAAATCCTTTTTATGAATCTTGAAATGGTTGGTCAGCCCTTCGATTCTGGCTGTTAGCAGGGCAACCTGCACTTCTGGCGAGCCAGTGTCGCCTTCATGCTTGGCGTGAGCTTCAATAACAGCCTTTTTTTGTTCCGCATCCATTACCACAGCAATTTCTCCTTGAGGATTAACCAGTTTCAGAGTCCGCGCGCGACTTTCCAGCAAGGGCCATATTCATCCGCAGCCAGACTTGCCAGGGCGCAGGCGCGTCCCTCATGGCAAAGAAAGGCGTGTTCGGCCGCATTGTTTTCCGCCCTGACCGGCATGCCGTTTTTGACACGCCGCGCGGAAGCCGCGTCAAGCTCTATTTTTGGCCAGTGGGGCAGGGCATCTTCCACAGGCCTGACAATGCGCTTCAGAATTGCGGGATCCGCCTCTATTTCGGCAAGATCAACTGCCTGCTCAAGACTGAAGGGATGACTGTATTCCCTGGTCAGCCCGCAAAGCGCGGCGCCGCAGCCCAGTCGTTTCCCCAAGCTGTGGGCCAGGGAACGAATATAGGCGCCGGAATCGCAAACCACCCTGAAGCGGGCGACGGGCATGCTGAAATCCAGCATGTCCGCGGAGTGGATTTTTATTTCCTTGACCTTTGCTGGCGCGGGCCGCCCCTTTCTGGCATATTGATAAAGGGGCTTGCCCTGATGCTTGGCAGCGGAATATGGCGGAACATCCTGGCTTGTCAGTTCGGTCCAGGCCCGGATTTCTGCCGCGACATCCGCAGACCCCACGCCATCCGGGGATTTTTCGCAAAACACTTCCCCTTCCGTATCCCAGGTGTCGGTTTCGACCCCCAGCTTCAACTCCCCTGCATAAACCTTGTGCCCGGCTCCAAGCAGCCAGGAAGACAGCTTGGTCGCACAGCCAAGCAATACCAGAAGCACACCCCTGGCCATGGGATCCAGGGTGCCCGCATGGCCGATTTTTTTCTGGCCCATGCGCTTCAGGATATTGAGGCAGCGGGTTGATGTCAGCCCCGATGGCTTGTTCAGCACCACAATGCCGTCAAGCTGGGGCAAGGTTGGGGTTGATACGGTTCTTCTGGCGTCAGTCATGGTCGTCTATGGGATGTCAGGCTTTTACTGCCGTAAAGGTCTGAAGATCGCGAAGCAAAAAATGTGATTTTTGCTTCGCCAACGCCGCCGATGGCGGCGCGCAATCCTTTTCGGGATTGCGACTGGCGTCGCTTGAGGCGACACCGGCAATTATGACCTTAAATCCTCTTTCAAGTCAATACGGCTGGTCTTCCCGGGAATCCTGCCAGATGAAAGTGAATACCTGCTCCACGTCCGCGCCAAGGCTAAGATGCACGGGGCAGCTGCGGGCCGCCTTTTCCATCATGATTTTTTCCTTGTCGCTGTAATTGCGCGCCGGCATTTTGAAAACGACCTCGATTTTGCCGATCCGGCGCGGGTCGGCAGCCATGGTCTTGTTGACTTCAACGCGCGTGCCCCTGACGTCAACATCACGCTTTTCCGCCCAGATGCCGATAATGGTCATCGCGCAGGCGCCAAGGGCGGCACAGCAGAGATCGGTTGGCGAAAAGGCTTCGCCCTTGCCGTTATTGTCTGTTGGCGCGTCGGTAATAATTTTTGTGCCGGACTGCGTGTGCTCGCATTCGACACGCAAGCCGCCAGAATATGTTTCGATAATTGTGGCCATATTCTCCCCGATAAAAAATTTCCTTATATGTTATATGCTATTATATTTACGACTGCCCTGTTACTCCGGACACATCCCAATTGCCCGTTCAATTCTGGCCAGGGTTTCGTCCCTTCCCAGGAAATCCATGATCTCGTTGAGGTGCGATCCGCCCATAAAGCCCATCAAGGCGGTCCGCAAGGGCGGCGCGACCTCCTTGAACTTGAGGTTGTTGTCGGCCACATACGCATTGAGCGCGGCATCGGTCGAGGCCGCGTCAAAAGGCTCGGTTTTGGCAAGAATGGCCTTCAGCTTTTCAAGATGATCCCTGCCTTTCAGGGTAAATTGCTTCTTTGCGTCCTTTTCCGAGCAGGCAAGTTCGGCGGCGGGGACAAGCAGCGGCCGGAAGCTTTCGGCCAGAGCCGCGAGGTTGTTGGCTCTTTCGCGAAACATTACGCAAAGCGGCAGCAGCCTTTCTTTGGATATTTTCGCAAAACCGGCTCTTTCCAGAAAAGGCCTGACCTGGCTTGCCAGTTCTTCCAGCGGCAGCTGGCGCATGAAATGGGCATTGCACCATTCGAGCTTGGCAGGGTCAAAGGCCGCGGGCGCGGGATTGAGGTTCTTGCCGTCAAAAAAGTCAATCATCTCCTGGCGGCTGAACAGTTCCTGGTCGCCATGGGACCAGCCCAGACGCGCCAGGTAGGAAACCAGGGCCTGGGGCAGCAGTCCGTCGCTTTCATATTCGATAACCGCCCTCGCGCCGTGACGTTTGGAAAGTTTTTGGCGGTCATTGCCCAGAATCATCGGCACATGGCCAAAAGTCGGCACAGGCAGCCCAAGAGCCTGGTAGATCAGGATCTGGCGCGGCGTGTTCGAAACATGATCGTCCCCGCGCAGAACATGGGTAATACCCATTTCATGATCATCAACCACAACGGCCATGTTATAGGTTGGCGTGCCATCGGCGCGCTGGATAACCATATCGTCAAGCTCGCCCACATCCACGGCGATTCGCCCCTTGACCATGTCGTCAAAAACGATTTTGCCCTCATGCGGAATTTTCAGGCGCACGCAATGCCCGGGGCCAGGGCCAAGGCCAAGGTCGCGGCAATGGCCATTATAGCGCGGCTTCTGCCCGAGCTGTTTCGCCTTTTCGCGCATGGCGTCCACTTCCTCGCTCGTGCATGAACACCAGTAGGCATTGCCGCTTTGCAAAAGCTTTTCGACATATTGCCGGTAAAGATCCATGCGCCGCGTCTGGTAAACCGGCTCGCCTTCCCAATCCAGGCCAAGCCAGCGCATCGAAGCAAGGATGGAATCAGTATATTCCTGTTTGGAGCGCTGCAAATCAGTATCTTCTATGCGCAGATAGAATTCGCCGCCATAATGGCGCGCCAGCAGCCACGAGAAAATTGCCGTGCGCGCGCCGCCTATGTGCAGGTGGCCCGTGGGGCTTGGGGCAAAACGGGTAACAATCTTGCTCATCTTCTTGATGCCCATCCTGGTTGGGGATTATTCTTTTTCCGCATTGGCCAGCAATTCCCTTGCCTCCGTGTTTTCCGGATCCTGCTCGAGCGCCTGGCGCAAAAGCGGCATGGCATGCATCTTGTCGTTTGTGGACATGAAAACAGCGGCCAGGTTGCTTGCTATGCGCGAAGATTTTCTGGGCAGATCGGGATTGATGGCCATGGCCTTGAGAGCCGATGCGCGGGCTCCTTCAAGTTCCTTGCCTTCCAGGCGCGCCATGGCCAGGTTGTAATGCAGGTTTTCATCATTGGGCGCAACCGAGATGGCCTTGAGGTAGGCGTTGGCCGCGTCTTCCCACTTGCCCATGCGCCTAAGCAGGATGCCGAGGCGATTGAAGGTGGCGATGTCCTCCATGCTCCAGAATTCCTTGCGCGCATCCAGGCCGCGCTGCAAGAATGAAGCCGCGGTTTCCGGGTCCGTGGAGACGTAGAGATCGGCCACGCGATAGGCCACGCCGGAAACATTTTCGCGCGCCTGCCTGTTGGAAAGCTTCATGGCACTATCGAATACCTTGCGGGCCTTTTCGCTCTGGTTGAGCTTGAGCAAAAGCTCGCCGATCTGGATCTTGCGTTCAAGGTTGAGGGGCGAAACCTCGTCCATTTTTTCAAGACATTCAATCTGCTTTTGCATATCGCCTGTTTCCGCATAAAGCTCGGACATCTTGCGCAGGGGATCGAGATAGATTGTCGAACCGCCCATGGCCTTGCCGTATGCCTCCACGGCCTTGTCGTATTCCTTCATGGAGCGGAAAATATCGCCCATCAGCAGGAATACGGCGGATGCGTTGGACTGCTGCTCCAGGGCCTGGGTGCAGACCTGCAGGGCGCGCAGGTATTCCTCCTGGCCAAGCAGCACGCGGGCCCATTCCAGGGAACGTTCCAGCTGGTCGTTGGGGCGAAGCGTCAGGGCGATTTTCTCGAGCAGCGCCTGACTGTCCGCAGGCTTTACAAGGCAACCGTCCACGCCGCTTTCATGGAGCAGCACAAAACGCTGGCGGTCGGTTTCCTTTGCCAGAATTATGACCTTGAGTTCGGGAAAACCGATTTTTAAAAGTTTTACTATATAGGTCAGATCGCGTCCCCTGAGGTTTTGCTCGATAATTATCAGGGGGGCTTTCTTGTTTTCCACGGCATTTCTGGCAATACGCATGAGATTTTCCGCATTGGCCTGCTGCGAAATGCAGCTTTGCGGCATTTTCAGCGTATTGCAGACAAGCTCGCGCAGGCTTCCGGCAAAGGCCATATCGTCGGAAACCAGGATGATTTGTCCGTTTTCGCGTAAATTGTCTACCAGAATGCCGGTATAATCCTGCTGTTGCTTTTTTGACTGCGTCTGAGCCCTGGCCATGCTCTGGTCAACGCGACGCATCTGGAGGCGACGCGCAAGGCCGCCAGTGGAACTTTCGTCACTCATGGCATTCTCCGAAATTTGTTGCATTCCATTATTATAAGCAAAAAGAAATTATTCGTAAAGCTTTGCCAATTACGGCACGGAATTTGTATAAAATATCCAGCCGGCAGTAATTGGTCATAAACATAATGATTATCCCTGCCTTGTATCGTCCTGCTATTGTTTTCATGGCCACAAAAGCCGAAAACGTGTCCTGAATTTTGAATCTTCCTGTTTGACAACAGTAAAATTTATCGCCTATTCTGTTTTTCACAGGGCATTCCCAGGGACAGGCCGCACCGGCGCGAAGATGCGTTCGGACGGCCAGCGGAAAGTCCGCCGGGTCAGGATCGCGGGGCGATCCGCGCCATTTATATGCGCAGCCCTAAATAATCCAGCAAGGGATTGATTATGAAGTATCTGAACTGGTTTTTCATTGGAACGGCCCTGGCGCTCTGCCTTACCCTGACCGCTCCTCCCGTAGCACAGGCAGCTGCAAACAAGGAGACTTCCGCAAAAGTTCAAAAATCCCCCTCAAAGAAAGCGGCAAAAGGTTCCGCAGTCAAAACCACTGCCAAGGCATCCAAAAAATCAAAGGCCGAAAAAAGCTCGGCCAATAAAAGCAAATCCCGAAAAGCCGCTTCCAAAAAGGATAAATCCAAAAAAATCGCATCCATAAAGAACAAATCCAAAAAAGTGGCTTCCAGAACGGATAAATCCGAAAAGTCATCCGACAGCCGCATGGTCTGGATGGAACGAGCCAGGGAAAGCGAAATCCTTACAGGCCAGGCTTCATGGTATGGCAAGGATTTTCATAACAAGGAAACAGCCAGCGGCCTTGATTATGACATGCATACCTTTACAGCTGCCCACCGCACCCTGCCGATCGGCACAATAGTCAAGGTTACCGATCAGAAAAGGGGCAAGAGCGTCATGGTCTGCGTTACGGATCGCGGTCCATACGTGCGCGGGCGCATAATTGATCTTTCATACGCGGCCGCCAAAAAGCTTGACCTTGAAAAACGCGGTGTCTGCCGTGTGAATCTGGAAGTCATCAGCGACGAAAAAGGCCAGCCGCTAAAACCGGGCAAAGCCTATTTTGTGCGCTACGGCAATACCGGTTACAAGGACAAGGTAGGCCCGTTCAAGGGCTTTGCGGACGCGGCGGCAATGCATGAAGCGCTGCGCCAGGCCCATCCTGATGCCGAGGTGGTGCTTGATTCCACGCATTAGCCATATCGCGCGTCCAGATTTTTTTTGCTCAATCCTGGCAATCCTGTTCGCGCTGTTCATGCCCGCGCCATCATCGCATGCGGCCGGGAAGGATCTGCTGCGTCTGGAAAACCAGAGCGAGACCGACATTCTCAATATTCGGGTCACCGCAGGAAAAAAGGATTTTTTCCTGCGGCTTGATCTGGCGCCCAATGATTCCGACGAAGTCGAGAATCCCGATCTTGTTGCCAATCTGCGCGTCGATAACGGTCTTTTTTTTCTGTTTTATGAAAAAGTGCCGCTGCCGGATGCCGTTGCCCTGGTTTTTTGCAGCGCGCATGCCGACTGCCTCTCCGTTGACCTGAAGGATGGAAAATCCCTTCATTTGCAGGGCAAACGCCAGGATCTGGTGCCAGAGGAGAATTCAAGGCCGGTTTGCGAACTATCGCGCTTTACGCCCGGCATGACCATGGCCGATGTCTGCTCCATCCTCGAAAAGGAGGCGCCAAAAGACGATAACGGCGCGGTGATCGCCGGCCTTGGCTTTGATGGCCAGCTTTGGGCCGCAAGGCTTTATCCCGGCAAGGGGGGGATGCTTGAGCACCTTGAGCTGCGCAGGCCGCTGGAATTTGCGGACCTGAAAAAGCTCCTGGAATCCTTGTGGAAAAACAAATATGTGCCCTGGCAGGCCGAATTGCCCGGCCTGGACGTGGACTTTGCGGAAATGTCCCAGAAGGACACCATGGCCCAATGGAATTTTCTGGATGGCGCACTGGACAATTTCCTCAAGGACAGAAAAGGCGAAGCCACCGTCATGTTCGCGCCAGCCGGCTCATTGCCGCTATTGGCGGATTCCGACGCGCCAGCCAGGGATGTGCAGCTTTTTACCCTTACCCTGCGCCCCAAAAGCAATCTGATGCTCCTGGACGTGGCCGCTTACAAGGGCACAGGCAAGGCCAAATCATGAACAGCGCAAAACTGTTTCTTCATCCACAAGCGCCTTTGTGATTTGAGGCTTCGGCCGGCCTTGCTGACAATCTGGTTTTCCGACATGACCCAGCCCATCGAATTCAAGTCCGGGACAACGCTTGACGCCCTGGCCAAAGCCGGCCTTCTGGATCTCTGGCAAAAAAGGGAAGAAGCCTTTCTCGGACGCCTGCGCTCCGCAAGAATTGGCGCGATCATTCTTGATTTTGACGGCACGGTATATTCAGGCGGCCAATTGAACAATGCCATGCCAGATGACAACATCCTGGCTCTTTTGACAAGTCTGCTGGAGCGCGGCCTTCCCCTGGGCTTTGCCAGCGGACGTGGTCTGAGCCTGCGCGATGCCCTGCGCCAGGCATTTGCGCGAAAATTCTGGCATCTTGTTTTTGCGGCCTATCAGGATGGCGCGGAAGTCGGGCGCCTGGACGATGACACCCTCCCCACCCC
>VSMX01000110.1:0-5339 GCA_009773975.1 Desulfovibrio sp.
TGGCGGCTGATGTGCTGGACAACCTGGATGCAGACCTAGCCGCCGAAATCATAGCGGAGATGGATCGGGACGACGCGGCCGACATTCTGGACGAGCTGGAAGCCGAGCGCCGCGACGCCGTTCTGGAAAAAATGAACAGGGAGGATTCGGAAGACCTCCGCCATCTGCTGAATTTCGATTCCGATTCGGCGGCCGGCGTGATGAACACCGATCTCATCCTCCTGGAAGACAACCTGACCGTGGATGAGGCCATTGCCCACATTCGCCGCGAGATGGAAGACAAGGAAAGCCCCTATTATGGTTATGTGGTAGATGAGCATGACCTTCTGACCGGCGTTCTTTCCCTGCGCGATCTCATGCTGGCAAGGCCGGGCACGATAATCGGCGATATAGCTGCCGGCCAGAATGTGGTCAGCGTAACATGGGACACGGACAAGGAAGAAGTCGCCAACCTGCTTTCCCACTACAATTACCTGGCCATGCCTGTTGTGGATTATGAAGGGCATATCATGGGCGTGGTAACGTACGACGATATCATGGACATTATCCATGAGGAAGCCAGCGCCGACATGCTGGGCATGGTCGGCGCGGACCCGGAAGAAAGCAGCGACACGCCCTGGAAGGAAAGCGTTCGCAAGCGTTTGCCCTGGCTTGTGGTCAATTTGCTCAATTCGGCCCTCTCGGCTTCCGTTGTTTACATGTTTGACGGCACAATAGAGCAGATGGCCGTGCTTGCCGTGCTGATGCCCATGGTGGCCAACCAGGGCGGCAATACCGGCCAGCAATCCCTGGCCGTAATGATTCGCCAGCTGGCCAAGGACCGTTTCGATGCCAAAAAAGCCTGGCTTGCGGTGCTTCGGGAAGGCAAGATCGGTCTGGCCACGGGGCTGGTCATGGCCCTGCTTTCTTTTTGCGGCGCCTGGTGGTTTACCAAAAATGAAAAAGTGGGCATTGTAATGGGCGGCGCCATTCTTTGCGACATGCTGCTGGGTTCGATTGCGGGCGGTTCCATTCCGCTTGTTTTTCGGGCTCTTGGGCGGGATCCGGCCCAGGCCTCAAGCATTTTCCTGACCACTTTGACAGATGGAGCGGGCTTTTTCATATTTCTTGGCCTCGCAACCCTGTTTCTCTTCTGAGAAGATTCATTTTCCGCCAATCCTGCAAGCTACAGGACACGCTTCATGACATTATCGAAAAAAACGAAACTGCTTCCTGCCATAGCATGTTTGCTGGCCATAATCGGCGGCGCCGGATTTTGCTGGCAATATTTCGGCTCCAGCAAATCAGGCGCCCTCACCCTTTACGGCAATGTGGACATCAGGCAGGTTGACCTTGGTTTTCGGGTTGGCGGCCGCATAGCGGAAGTTCTGGTGGACGAAGGCGACAAGGTTGAGGAAGGGCAGCCCATGGCCAGGCTGGATGCCGATATTCTGGCCCAGCAAAAAAACCGTGCCGCTGCCTCGCTTGAGGCCCAGAAAGCCCAGCTTGCAAAGCTTGAACGCGGCTACCGCGTGCAGGAAGTCGCCCAGGCCAGGGCCAAAGTGGCTGCCGCAAAGGCCGTGGCCGTCAATGCCGCCCAAAATTTGCATCGCGTGTCGGCCATGCGCGGAGAAAACGCGATTTCCCAAAAAGAGCTGGACAATGCCAGAGCCCAGGACAGGGAGGCCAAAGCAAGACTCAAAGAGGCCCAGGACAATCTGGACATGCTCAGTTCCGGTTTTCGTGAAGAGGAGGTTTCCGCCCAGAAAGCTGCCGTGGATGAGGCCGAAGCCCAGTTTGCAATGGCCGGAATCCAGCTTGACGACGCCGTGCTCCATGCCCCGCAAAAAGGCATTGTGCTTACACGGGCCAGGGAAGCGGGAGCCATCGTTGACGCGGGGCAGACAGTCTATACCCTTACCCTTGTAAATCCCGTCTGGCTCAGGGCATACGTTGACGAGCCAAACCTGGGGCTGATCAAGCCGGGCATGGCTGTGCGCGTGGCTGTTGACGCGGCGCCCGGCAGGACTTTCCCCGGCAGGGTCGGCTTCATTTCCCCGTCCGCCGAATTCACGCCAAAAACGGTCGAAACGGAGGAAGTGCGTACGGCCCTTGTTTACCGGTTGCGCATCCAGGCGGAAGACCCGGAAAATGTCATGCGCCAGGGCATGCCCGTAACCATTTTTGTGGAAGACAAATGAGCGGCGGCATTGCCGTAAAACTTGTCGATCTGCATATTTCCTACGGCAAGGGCAAGACAGAAGTCGAGGCGCTGAAGGGCCTTACGGCCAATATTGCCGAAGGCCGCATAACTGGCCTTGTAGGGCCGGATGCTTCCGGCAAGACAACCCTGATGCGCCTGCTTGCGGGGCTGCTTTCCCCAACTGCCGGCAGCGCGGAAATTTTTGGTCTGCCTGCCGACAGGCTGACCAACCGCTATCCGAACGCCATTGGCTATATGCCCCAGCGGTTTGGCCTTTACGAGGATCTTTCCGTCATTGCCAACATGCGGCTTTATGCTTCCTTGCGGGGCATAACAGGAGAAGAAAGGGAAGGTCTTTTCGCCAGATTGCTCAAGTTTACCTCCCTTGCCCCATTTACCAAAAGGCTTGCGGGCAAATTGTCCGGCGGCATGAAACAGAAACTGGGCATAGCCTGCGCGCTTTTGGGCAATCCCCGGCTTTTGCTGCTGGATGAGCCCGGGGTTGGCGTTGACCCGGAATCCAGGCGCGATCTCTGGAAAATGGTTGTGGAGCTTTCCGGCAACGGCATGACCGTGCTCTGGTCCACATCCTATATGGATGAAGCCGCGCGCTGCCCGGCGGTTATCATGCTCGATTCCGGCAAGGCCATTTTTGAAGGCAAGCCAGAAGACCTGACCCAAAAAATGGCCGGCCAGGTCTATTTGCTCAAGCCCAAAAACGAGGGGGAACCCGATGGACAGGCCCATCGCAAGGCGCTTGCCTGGTGGACATTGCGCGAGGGCGTCAGCGACGCCCTGATTCAGGGCAGCAGCATTCGCCTGGCCGTGGCAAAAAATGCTTCCCCCGATGTTCGGCAGGAAATTCTTGCCCAAGGTGGCAAACCAACAAGCCCAATGCTTGAGGATGCCTATATGGCGGAGGTAGGCGGCATTGACAAAAGGCCATCCCCATACGCAGATATTGGCCATATAGGCGATGCGCAAAATGCCGGCGCCAGGATTGTGGCCAACAGGCTGACCAAAAAGTTTGGGGATTTCACGGCCGTGCGCGATATGAGCTTTACAGTGAGGGCCGGCGAAATTTATGGCTTGCTTGGCCCCAATGGAGCGGGCAAATCGACTACTTTCAGGATGCTTTGCGGCCTGTTGCGCCCAACATCTGGCGAATGTTCCGTCGATGGCGTTGATCTTTTGCGTTCCGGCAGCGAGGCGCGCGCCAGGCTTGGCTATATGGCCCAGAAATTTTCGCTTTATCCGGATATCACAGTCTGGCAAAATATAATGATTTGCGCTGATTTGTACGGGCTTTCCCAAAAAAGACGGGATTCATTGCTGCCAATCCTTGTCAACGCGCTTTATCTGGATAATTATCTGCACAAGAAAAGCGGAATGCTGCCGCCAGGCCTCAAGCAAAGGCTGGCGCTGTTATGCGCCACGCTGCACGAACCGCCGGTATTGTTTCTGGATGAGCCGACTTCCGGCGTGGATGTGCGCACCAGGCGCGATTTCTGGAAGCATATTTCGGCTCTGACAACAGCAGGGGCCTCCGTGCTGGTTACCACCCATTTCATGGAAGAAGCCGAATACTGCGACCGCATAGCGCTGATTTACCGCGGCTCGATGATCACCACGGGAAGCCCGGACGATTTGAAGGCAAGCGTAAAGGGTGTGGCTGATCCAACCCTGGAAGATGCCTTTATTGCCCATATTGAGAAATATGACCGCGAGCATCCGCTTTAAAATTGAGGTGAAATTGCGCCAAACCGGAAAAGTTTGCCTGCGCAAATGGGGAGTGTGAGGCTGAAAGCCTTGTTTCCCAATACATTTTGAGGTTGGCCTCCAATTTGCATATTATGGACAAACGCCAACCCTGGAGGCGATTATGGAAATTAATACCCAAAATATCGAAGCCCTGATGAGGGTGCAGGAACAGCAAGCCCAGCGCAAGACTGGAGAAGCCTCCCAGGACTTCAATACCTTGCTGTTTCAGGAACTCTCTGCTGACTCCATGGGCGGGGCAGCGTCCGTTCCCGGTACGCCCCAGGCCCAGATGATCAGCCAGATTTTGCTGGACTCCGGTCAGCACACAGATACTTCCAGCCTGAATGCCGCCTTTGACCAGGCCTCCGGCGCGCTTGACCTTTGGGATGCCTATGCCCGGAGCATTGGAGGAGGACAGGCCTCCCTGCGGGATGCCTACTCCATCCTGGAGGGGATAGACAGCAAGGTTTCCCGCTTGAGGCAGGATACCGCCGGCCTGCAAGGCAGGAATACGGGTCTGGACGATGTGCTCAACCAGCTTGAAATTATGACCGCAACGGAAAAATTCAAGTTCAACCGCGGCGACTACAACATTTGAGGAGCCGAAGGAAACAGCAATTTCACCAGAATGAAAATCAAAACAAAAGACCGCGGACTTTCAGGGCTCCGCGGTCTTTCCTTATTCGCAAGTATTTTGTGGTTCAAGGCCCCGGCCGGAAGGCCACAAGCCCGCTTTGGCTAATCAATTTACTGTCAGAGACCGTTTTCACTTCAGTGGAAACAGGCTCTTCCGCCGGATCTGCAATCCGGCGCGCCGCGTAAAGCGGCGTGAATGAGCCAAAAACACGTTTTTTGACGAATGCCATTTTCGCTTCCGTCAGTTCTCGACAACAAGTGTCGCTCCAAAGCGCAGGTTCTTCTCGTTGACATTGTTCCAGCGCTTGAGATCATCCACGCTTACATTGTACCTTTTGGCAATTGTCCAGAGGCTCTGATTCTTGCCCACGATATGCGTTTTCTTTTTCGTCTTGCCTATTTTTCCACTTGCCCCGCCCTTGGCAGGCGCGCTTTTTTGGGGGATGCGCAGGGTCTGGCCGGCGTGAAGCTTGCCGTTTTTTTCAATCCCGTTATGTCTGGCAATATCGTCAATGCTTACATTATATTTGCGGGACAAGGCATAGAGGGTTTCATTGCTCTTGAGCTGATGCTCCCTGCCGCCCGTGGCCTGCACAGGCTTCACAGGTGCGGCCTTGGCCTTGCCCTTGCTTTCAAGCGCGGCGTATGCGGTTTTGTGCAGATTGAGGGAGCCTGGCAACAGAATGGTCTGGCCGGCTTTCAGGCGGTTTATGCCGGGATTTGCAATCTGCAGGCGCCCAAGGGGAATATTGCTTCTTTT
>VSMX01000110.1:5349-7438 GCA_009773975.1 Desulfovibrio sp.
TCCCTGGAACTGGCAATCCTGACCGGCTTCCAGCCCGCGTAATTCGCGGCCTCGTTTGTGCAAAGAAAATTGCGCGCGTTTTCATGGGCATGGCGGGGCACATAAATATAGGTTACCTTGTCCGTGCATGTAATGGTTCTTTTGTGGTGCGGATTATATTTTTGAAATTCGCTCCAGCTCAAATTGCAGGCGCGGCTAACGGCAGTCAGGTCCGTGCCTGGCCTGGCTTCAAGCCTGGCGACTTCGACCGCTTTTTCCGGCGCAATCGGGTCAAAGCCAAGTTCGGGCAAATTGCGCATGATCTTTGTTACAGCCATGAAACGGGGCACATACTGGGTTGTTTCGGCCCGCAGCTGGGTCTTGTAATCCAGAAGGTGATTTTTGGCCTTGACCTCAAAAAAATCCCTGGCGCCCGCGCTTTCCTTGGCGCGGCTCATTTTGCCTTCCCCCGCATTATAGGCCGCGATTGCTGTTGGCCAGTCGCCAAAGTCGTTATAAAGCTTTTGCAGATAATCGGCTGCGGCTTCTGTTGCGCGGTAGGGGTCCAGCCTTTCGTCCTGCCACCAGTCCTGGGCCAGGCCATATTTCTTGCCGGTAAAAGGCATGAATTGCCAGGCTCCAGCCGCGCCGGCCCGGGAAACTGCCTTTGGCCTGTACCCGCTCTCGATAATGGCCAGATTGGCAAGTTCCTCCGGCATGCCCCGCGTGCGGAAAACCTCCCGGGCGTATGCCAGATATTGTTCGGACTGGCGCGAAAACGAGCACATTATTTTTCGGCCATCACGCAAAAAATACTTGTATTGCATTGCTACATCGCCGTTGGCGTGTGCTGGAACATTTTTGTCGAGTTGGCCGGTCGCTTCGAGCGCGGCGATTTCATTGCGCGAAAGCGTGGCATCGGAAACTGAGGAAATTTCGGAAGGATTGATGAATGGCGGCGCCTCCACCGTATTTGCGTCAGGACTTTGCTGTTTGCCTGCGCAACCGGAAATCAGGGCGAGCACGCACAAAATGAACAGAAGCACCCATTGACAAGGAGATATCCTGAAAAATCTTTTCACAAGCATAAACTCGTCCTTTGATTGAACTCTTTGCCGACAATCTTGCAATGCCGGATAATTATGCGTAGAAGCTATTTGAAGAAACAGGCGGAGGTAGCTGCGATGGCCGAAATGCCGGAAAACGAAACTGGAACCTTGCCCGGTCTCAAACCGGTTCTGGAAGCCCTGGGCGCCAGACCGGAAACTGTTGTGCAGGTTTTTTGCAAAAAGGGACTCTACAAGGCGGAAACGAAGCAGATTCTTGATATCTGCGCAAAAAGGCATATTCCTGTAAAATTTGTCGAAACTTCCGTGCTGCAGGGGCTTTGCTCCGCCCATGGCCAGATGCCGGTTACGCACCAGGGTGTTGTCGCGCGCATAATTGAAAAACAATTCTGCAGCCTTGAGGACTTGCTGGCAAAGGCTCATGATGCTCCCCTGCCGCTTTTGCTGGCCCTTGACCAGGTTCAGGATACAGGCAATCTCGGCGCGCTTGCGCGAACTCTCTACGCCCTTGGAGGAGCGGGCATCATCTTGCCAAAACATAACAATGCCCTTCCCGGCCCGGCTGCAATGCGCGCTTCTGCCGGCGCGCTGCGCGATCTGCCCCTTGCGCGGGTAACAAACCTTGCAACGTCTCTTGATTTGGCCGAAGAAAGCGGCCTGACGATTTACGGCACGGGCTGCCAGCCTTCATCTTCCGCTTCCACTGTTAAAAAAACAGGCAAATGGGACAATAAATATGTAAACGCCTTTACTGCCACTTTTATCCTGCCGGCCGTTATTGTGCTCGGCAATGAAAACAAGGGGATCAGACCTGTTGTAGCAAAGCGTTGTCAGCATTTTATTCATATTCCCATGGCCAGAGATTTCGATTCTTTGAACGTTGCCCAGACAGGCGCAATTATAACCGGAATTTGCGCCGCTCAAAATTACAACATACCCTATATTTCGGAACAAAATTCATAAACTATAGATTGTTTGTTTTATCCTGAGGCAACTTTCTGTAAAAAGACAATAAAAAAAGGAGCCATGCAGCTCCCTTTTAT
>VSMX01000111.1 GCA_009773975.1 Desulfovibrio sp.
CGCCGCGCGCTTGCTTATAGGGGGGGGGGGGGGCCCGGGCCCCCCAGGGGGGGGCGGGGGCGGCAGCCCCGACAAAAAAATTACTTCCCTTGCAGCATTTTGACGGCGCAGAATTTGCCGCACATGGCGCAGACTTCCTCGTTCTTGTGGGGTTCGCGGCGCTCGGCCAGCTTTTGCGGATCGATGGCGGCTTTTTGCATGCCATCCCAATCCAGGCGCCTTCTGGCGTCGTTCATGGCTTTTTCACGCGCCAGGGCCTGCGGGCGGCCCAGAGCCACCTCGCCCACCCGGGCGGCCACGCGGCTGGCCATCACGCCTTCAAAAACATCCTTTTCATCCGGCAGGGTCAAATGTTCGGCCGGGGTAAGATAGCAGAGAAAATCCACGCCGGCGGTCACGCCCACCGCCCCGCCGATTGCGCCCGCTATGTGGTCATAGCCGGGGGCCGTATCGCAGCACAGCGGCCCAAGAACATAAAGCGGGGCGTTATTGGTAAGGCGCTTGATGCCCTGAATCTGGCCGCAAACCATATTGAGCGGCATGTGGCCAGGCCCCTCGATCATGGCCTGCACGCCGCGCTCATGGGCGCGTTTGGCCAGAATGCCAAGATTGATGACTTCCTCCCACTGGGCGGCGTCGCCGGCATCGCAGCCGGCCCCGGGGCGCAGGCCGTCGCCAAGGGAAAGAACAACATTATTGGGCAGGCAGATATCAAGCAGCCGGTCAAAATTTTCAAGAAGCGGATTTTCGCGGTCGTTTTCCAGCATCCAGCGGGCCAGCATCGAGCCGCCGCGCGAAACAATGCCCATGGCGCGGGCGTCTTTTACCGCAAGCTCGGCCCCGCGGCGCGAAAGGCCGCAATGCACGGTGACAAAATCAACGCCCTGTTCCGCCTGTTTGGCGATTTCGCCAAAAAGCTCGTCCGGGCGCATATCGGCAATGTCGCGGCCATTGTCCATAAGCTGCTGGCCAACGGAATACATGGGCACCGTGCCCAGGGGACGCGTCCATAGCCCGAGCATCTCACGGCGGATGGCATCCAGATCGCCGGCAATCGAAAGATCCATGATCGTGTCCGCGCCGGCGCGGCTCGCGGCTTCTATCTTGCGCTTTTCCGTCCCGATGCAGCTGGAAAGCGGAGACGTGCCAAGATTGGCGTTGACCTTGACCGAAGCCGGCTGGCCGACAAGGCAGGGCCGCACCCCTCCATGGCGGGGATTGCCCAGCAAAACCATGGAGCCAAGGCTAATGGCCTCCTGGATTACAGCCGGGGCCAAAGCTTCCCGAATAGCCAGTTCCGGCCCGTGTTCGTTCCATAATGACAAAAGCGCGCCATTTTTGGCGAAAATCCCTTCCGACATTCCCGTTCTCTCCCTTTTATATTAAGGCCTGCAACTTATAATCATACTTACTGCGCCTGTGATTGTAAAGCTCGTGAACGGAAGGCTTTTGACTTAATCACGGGCGGCGTATAAATAAAACCTCAAAAACAATCGCGGAGATATTCATGCGCGCATATCAGGATTTGCTGAAAAAACTGAACGAGGAAAGCCGAACCTGGCTTGTTACCGGCGTTGCCGGCTTTATTGGCTCAAACCTGTTGCAGCGGCTGCTGGAATGCGGCCAGAAAGTCGTTGGCCTGGACAATTTCCTTACCGGCCACCGCCGCAATCTCGAAATGGTTCGCAAGCTTGTGGGCGAGGACAACTTTGCCCGCTTCATCTTTATCGAAGGCGATATCCGTGATCTTGAAACCTGCAAAAACGCCTGCTCCGGCGTTGACCATGTGCTGCACGAGGCCGCTCTTGGCTCCGTGCCAAGGTCGATAGACGACCCGATTCTCTCCAACGGCTGCAATATCGACGGTTTTCTCAACATGATTCTTGCCGCGCGCGACGCGGGCGCGCAAAGCTTTGTCTATGCGGCCTCCTCCTCCACCTACGGCGACAGCGAGGAATTGCCCAAGGTCGAGGATCGCATCGGCCATCCCCTCTCGCCCTATGCGGTAACCAAATATGTTGACGAGCTTTATGCAGACGTCTTTGAGCGCTGCTACGGCTTTCCATCCATCGGCCTGCGCTATTTCAACGTCTTTGGCCAGCGCCAGGACCCGGACGGCGCGTATGCCGCCGTCATTCCCCAATGGTTCAAGGCCCTGATCAGGGGCGAACAGGTCTATATCAACGGCGACGGCGAAACCAGCCGCGATTTCTGCTATATCGACAACGTCGTAGAGGCAAACCTGCTGGCCAGCCTCGCGGGCCAGGATGCCCAAAACCAGATTTACAATGTGGCCTTTGGCAGCCGCACAACGCTCAATGAGCTTTTCGGGCTCATCCGCGCGGAAGTCGCCAGACGGCACCCGGAAGCGGCAAAGGCAAAGGCCGAATACCGCGATTTCCGCAAGGGCGACGTGCGGCACTCGCTGGCCGATATCTCAAAGGCCAGGAAACTGCTCGGCTATACGCCCGAATTCGATGTGCGGCAGGGCCTGGCCCTTGCGGGCGCATGGTATGACGCGAATTTGCAGTGAAGCGGGGCGGGCAAATGGCGAACACGGTTGCGACATTCAGGGCGGCAAAGGGCGTTTCGCGCCTCTCCATGCTTACGGCATACGATTACACGATGGCCAGGCTGGTCGATGAGGCGGGCATCAATTGCATCCTTGTCGGCGATTCCCTCGGCATGGTCATGCTTGGACATGATTCCACGCTCAAGGTGACCATGGAAGACATGATTCATCATTGCGCCGCAGTTGCCAGGGGCGCCAAAAACGCGCTGATCCTTTGCGACATGCCCTTCATGAGTTCGCAGAACGGCATCGAAAACACCGTGCGCAATGCCGGGCGCCTTGTCCAGAAAGGGGGGGCGCAGGCTGTAAAGATGGAAGGCGGACAGGAATTTTGCGGCGAAATAAAAGCCATGGTCCGCGCCTCGATACCCGTCATGGCCCATCTTGGCCTGACGCCGCAATCGGTAAATGCCTTTGGCGGCTACAAGGTGCAGGGCAAAACCCGCGCCGCGGCCCAGAAACTGCTTGACGATGCGCGCGCCGTGCAGGATGCCGGCGCCTTTGCCGTGCTGCTCGAATGCGTGCCCGTGATGATAGCCAAAAAAATCACCGAAACGCTGGAAGTGCCGACAATAGGCATTGGCGCGGGGCCGCATTGCGACGGCCAGGTTCTTGTCTGGCAGGATATGCTGGGCCTTGCGGGGCGCGCGCCGAAATTCGTGCGCCAGTTCGGCGGCGTGGCCGATGAAATCAAAAAGGCGCTGGCCACCTATCGCGAAGAAGTCGAACACGGCTCTTTCCCCACAAGAGATCATTGCTACAAGATCGAGGGCGAAGAAGAACTGCTGGACAAGCTTTATTGAAAATATGCCCCGGGAGGGGCATATTCAGAATCTGTCTTCACATGCGCATCCTGCCCTCTCGCTGCGTCATGCCGCGCAACCGGAGCCCCGCATCCGCAAGCCGCTTTCAGCGGCTGCGCCGGATTTCGTAAATTATTCCGGTCGGGTTCCGTAAGGGCACACTCCCTTCATAATATACTTATCTTCCTTGCGAGAGAACAAAATTCTCCATGCGCAAACAGCTTTTCATTTTATTGAATTTTTTGGCCCTGCCTTTCCTGCCAGGCCAGCCCCATGAGCAGATGGGCCAGTTTCGCCGCTGTGAAGTCGGCATGATGCAGGGCCGGAATCGGGGCCAGCTCCATGACGTCGCAGCCAATGATTCTGGCCTGGGCCGCAACCCGCTCCAGAATGAAATGCGTTTCTTTCCAGACCAGGCCGCCGGGCGAGGGAGTGCCGGTTGCGGGCATCAGGGACGGGTCAAACGCATCGACATCGAAGCTCAGATAGATATCCTTTGGAAAGTCTTCCGGCAGAGGCTTTTCAGGCAGGCCCACCCTGGAGAGAAAAAGGGAATCATAGTGGGTTACATTGTAAATTTTGCGGGCTTCGATTTCCTCTTTGGAAATCTCACGAACAGCAAACTGCGCGAGGGGCAGCCCAAGGTCGAGCACGGCGCGCCGCATGACGCTGGCGTGGGAAAATGAATCGCCCTGGTACTGATTGCGCAAATCGGCATGGGCGTCAAACTGCACTACTCCAAAATCACGCCCCGCAGCCTTGAGGGCGCGCAGGGCGCCAAGCGTGGCCGTATGCTCGCCGCCAAGCAAAACGGGAACGGCTCCGGCTTTCAGGGCTTCTTCCACCACATTCTGAATGCGCGCAAGAACCTCCTGCGCGGAACCCGAGCAATCAATTGGCGCATGGGTATAAATGCCCGCGCTGCCGGGTTCAAGATCATTGTCGATTGCTTCAAGCTCCTGCGAGGCGCGCAAAATCGCCTCCGGGCCCCTTGCCGTGCCCGCGCCCCAGGAAACGCTGCGCTCAAGAGGCGCGGGAATAACCCAGAACATGGCCCTGCCGGCCTCGGCCGCCCTGTATTCGCTTGCAAGAAATCCTTCGCTCATGGGATTGTTCCTTCCGGTTATGCGGTAAAATTAAAAAACAAGCCATCCGAATCCCCTGCCCCCAGAAAAAACATCCCCCAAAAAGCCAAAAAAGGCTCGCCGGGGATGCGAGCCTTTCTATTTGGAGGAGGCTGTCAGCAAAAGAAAGGAAGGTGCAACACCTTATGCAATTCTCATACCATTCCCCGCGCCAGTTCCAATGGAAGCCAATCCATTGAAATATTTGAATAAAAATTTAAATTACAAAAGAAGATTGGTACAATGTTTTATACCGGATAAAGGGTTTGCAAACGCTGTGGCTGTAAAGGCTGTAAAAATATTTTCACTCCATTCGGCAGGCTGGAGCATTTTTTTGGAAACTACCCATCCGGATGAAGTTTCTCGAGGAGTTCTTTTGCACCCTGGCTATTACGCCATTGATCGAAAAGATCAAGCCATTGGTCAAACTGGAGGAAGCCCTGGTCGAGCTGATCCTCGTGCATTTGCACCCAGGCGTTGAACAGTTGCATCTGGAGCTGGAAAGCGGCGCTGGAAAGGACAATCTGGGCCATGTTTTGCGGGAAGGCCTGGCCGTCAAGGCGGGCAAGAACAAATTCGCAGACGGCTTTTTGGGACGTCTGGAAGTCGATTTCCCTGTGTTTCAGGCCTTCTGCCAAAGGCAGATATTGCGGGTACAAATTTTTTATTTTGTTCATGCTTTTTTCCGGAATTTCCAGAAAAAGCCTTTCATCCTCGCCCTTGCCGACAATGAAATAAAAACGCAGCCAGTTTTCGAAAATCACCACCCGCAGAACTGCTTCGACGGCATCGCGGAATTCTTCCTGTTCTTTTGGCATAATTCCTCCCGCAGGATTTATCGGCAACGCCCGCAAATCGTTAAGGGGAGGAATTGAAAGTCGGCGCCAGCGGAGCGAGGCCTTGCCGTGCCCATTCCCTCGATTCCTTTCACGGCGGCAGCCCCGGCAGTTCCAGTTTTGCTTGTTATCGTAACTGTGTCCAGGCAAACTGTTTTTGCAAATTCGCAATTCCCGGCGGATAGGATTTTTTGCGAATTTTGTAAAAAATGCGTATGAGCGCGATAACATTTATTGAATGAAAATATCTGTTCTCGCAGCCGCCAGGGCATTTTCAAAATGAAAATGCCCCAAAATCGGAATTGCGGGGTTAGCAGGGCAACTTGACCTTGCTCCCCGGACTATCTATAAAAGACTGTTTGTGCAAAAGAGCATAAGGGGGAATAATGCCCAAGCGTAACGATCTGCGCAAGATTCTGGTAATCGGGGCGGGCCCGATCATCATAGGCCAGGGCTGCGAATTCGACTATTCCGGCTCGCAGGCCGTCAAGGCCCTCAGGGAAGAAGGCTATGAAGTGGTGCTGGTAAATTCCAACCCCGCCACGATCATGACCGACCCGCACATGGCCGATTCAACATATATCGAGCCGCTGGAGCATGACACGCTGGCCGCTATTATCCGCAAGGAAAGGCCGGACGCGCTGCTCCCGACCCTGGGCGGCCAGACCGCGCTTAACGCCGCTCTTGAACTTTCAAGGAGCGGCGTTTTGGATGAATGCGGCGTGGAAATTATCGGCGCGAGAGCCGACGTGATTGAAAAAGCCGAAAGCCGGGAGCTTTTTCGGGAATGCATGGCCAATATTGGCCTGAAGATGCCGGCCAGCGGCATTGCGCACAATATGGACGCGGTGCGCAAGCTTGGCAGGGAACTGCCCTTTCCGCTGATTATCCGGCCTGCCTTCACCCTTGGCGGCACGGGCGGCGGCGTGGCCCACAACATGGAAGAGCTGGAGACCATTGCCGCTCGCGGCCTCTCCGCCAGCCCGATCAACGAGGTCATGATCGAGCAGAGCGTGCTGGGCTGGAAGGAAATCGAGATGGAGGTCATGCGCGACAAGAAGGACAATTGCGTGATTGTCTGTTCCATCGAAAATTTCGATCCAATGGGCGTGCATACCGGCGATTCCATCACCGTCGCGCCGGTGCAGACCCTGACCGATGCCGAATACCAGAAAATCCGGGACGCCTCCATCGCCATCATGCGCGAGATTGGCGTTGAAACAGGCGGGAGCAACGTGCAGTTTGCGGTCAATCCCGAAAACGGCGAGCTGATTGTCATCGAAATGAATCCGCGCGTTTCCCGCTCCTCCGCCCTGGCCTCCAAGGCCACGGGCTTTCCCATTGCCAAGATCGCGGCCAAGCTGGCGATTGGCTACACGCTCGACGAACTGCGCAACGACATCACGCGCGAGACCGTGGCCAGTTTCGAGCCGGCCATCGACTATGTCGTTCTCAAGGTTCCGCGCTTCACCTTCGAGAAATTCCCCGGCGCAAAGGACGAGCTGACAACTTCGATGAAAAGCGTGGGCGAGGCCATGAGCATTGGCCGCACATTCAAGGAAGCCCTGCAAAAAGGCCTGCGCTCCATGGAAATCGGCGCGCCCGGCCTTGGCGACAACTTCCGTGCCCCCCTGCCTTCCCGCGACGCTATCCTGGAAAACTTGCGCGTGCCCAATTCCCGCCGGATTTTCGCAATGCGCGACGCCCTGCTTGCCGGCATGAGCGAGGACGAAATCTTCAGGGCCACGGGCATTGACCCCTGGTTTATCCGCCAGCTTGACGACATTGTGAAGATGGAGAAAAGAATCCGCGATTTTGGCGTAAAAAGCGACATGACGCCAGCCAATCCCGAACTGGCCGAGATTTTGCGCGAGGCAAAGGAATACGGCTTTTCGGACAGGCAGCTGGCCGAAATGTGGAAAAGGCCGGAGGCCGACATAAGGCGAATAAGGCGCGAAACCGGCGTCGAGCCCACCTACTATCTGGTGGATACCTGCGCCGGCGAGTTCGAGGCCTACACTCCCTATTT
>VSMX01000112.1 GCA_009773975.1 Desulfovibrio sp.
CATGGGATCGCCAGGGATGTTGTTCATTGGCGCGCCTTCTCGCATTTTTGCCGGCTGCATGCCCCTGGCATGGCCCTCGATAAATTCGTACCATTCCGCGCGCTCAATGCCGCTATCGCCATTTTTATCTATGACAACAAAAGCTTTTTCGTTCATGTTGGGAAAGGCCGTGCGGAATTCTTCCAGAACAACCTTGCCGTCATTGTCCTTGTCCATTTGTTCAAATGTTGTGGAGCCGGCGGCGTTGCCCTGTTTTGCCGGCATTGCGCAGGCTGGCAAAGCCGTGAAAGCGGCCAGGATAAATGGCAGCCAAATTTTGGAAATGCCCTGCAAGGCTGATTTTCTGGACATATCTACAAGCTCCTTTTTGGCCAGTAATTTTTATGCGAAAATGTTGCATAATTCCTTGTTTTCAATATGTCATCCACCAGAATTTGTCAAAAATCCCGGCAAATTCATCAATACAGGCTTGCATTAGCCTTGACGGACTCTTATGCTCCTGTTTAATCCAACTGAACAAATAAGAATACTATTCCGCCGCATTGAGCGGCAATCCAAAAAGCCAGAATTGCGAGGGTGCCGGATGATAGTGGTAACTGGAGGCGCGGGCTTTATCGGGAGCGCCCTGTTGTGGCAGTTGAACAGTCTTGGCAGGGACGACATTCTTGTTGTCGATAATCTTGCCGACAGTTCCAAATGGCAAAACCTGGTCAAGCGCAAATACGCGGATTATATGCACAGGGATCGCTTTATTGATCTTGCGCGCGAAAATGCCCTGCCCTTCGATATATCCGCCATTGTCCATCTTGGCGCCTGCTCTTCGACCACGGAAAGCGATGCCGACTTTCTTATGGAAAACAATTTCCATTACAGTCGTGATTTGTGCTGCTTTGCCCTTGAAAAGGGCGCAAGATTTATCAATGCAAGCTCGGCCGCAACATACGGCGACGGAAGTTCTGGTTTTTCCGACAAGCTTGAGGTTTTGCCCGAACTTCGTCCCTTGAACATGTACGGTTATTCCAAGCAGCTTATGGATTTGTGGCTCTTGCGGGAAAACTTGCTTGAAAGCGTTGCCAGCCTCAAATTTTTTAATGTTTATGGCCCAAATGAATACCACAAAGGTGCAATGCAAAGCGTGATTGCCAAGGCCTTTGAGCAAATCGGCAAAACTGGGCGGCTAGGGCTTTTCGCCTCCAATGATCCGGCCATAGCGGATGGATGCCAGAAACGCGATTTTGTTTATGTGAAAGACTGCGTGCGCCTGATTGCCTGGCTTCTGGATAATCCGCAAGCAAATGGCATCCTGAATGTGGGCACTGGCATGGCGCGCACTTTCAAAAGCCTGGGGGAAGCCGTATTTGCTGCAATGGGTCGGCCATGCGCGATTGATTATGTGCCCATGCCGGCCGAACTTGAAGACAAGTATCAAAATTATACCTGCGCTGACATTGCCAGCCTGGTCTCTGCTGGCTATCCGCATCCTTTTACCACCCTTGAGGCAGGAGTGAGGGATTATGTGCAAAATTACCTGAGCGCAAAAGATATTTATCTGTAAAAGACGGCCATAAATCTAAATTTCGGTAGCCAACTGCCGTTAAGCAAACAAGAGTAAAATTTTGTGATAACTAATTTTTCTGCGCTATTTCGCCATTGCAGGGGAGGAGCATAATGACTCTAGGCAAAAAAATCGGCGGCGGATTTTGCATCATTCTCTTTCTGACCTTGATTTTGGGCTTTATGGCCTTTCGGGCAATGAGCTCAGGCAGCGAAGTGTCCGATACAATATCCGGGGATCGAGTGCCAAGGATGGTGGCGTATTCCAAATTGCAGAACAATCTGCTTCTGGGAGCATACTATACCAGAATTTTCTTTTTGGGCCGGGATGGACGAGACTTGCCCAAAGCGATGGATTATCTTGAAAATCTCAAGAAAAATCTTGTCCAGCTAAATGATATCAACAAAAAGAATTTCTACCAGAATACCCATAATTTTATCGAGCAGATGGGCAAGGACGTCAATCAGTATGAAGAAATGATCCGAAAGGGCAAACTTGTGCTTGATGACGTGCAGCAAATAACCGCCGAAATGATCAAGACCGGCAACGAGGCGGAAAATATGCTTGGCAATCTGATCAAAACAATGAGTCAGACACAGCGGGCCTTTCTGAATAGCGGAGATTATAACTCTGTTGGGAAATATTCCCAGAATATGGCTGATACCGCCTTCATTCAGGAACGGGTTGGAAACATTCTCGAGGAATTGCTTATTGCCGAGCGCAATTCCGACATGCAGGAATTTTCGAAAACACGCGATAAATTGCCGGGCATTGCAGCCGACTTCAAGAAAGTTTTGCCGAATCTTGCTCGTCAGGAATGCCGCGACATGTTTAACGAAACCATGAGGATTTACGAAAATTTCTCAAATAACGCGGAAAAATTGGCGCTTCTGCAGGAAGAATATGGCAAACAGGCCAAGGCAAGGATAGACTTCTTCTATAAAATGCTTGAGGAATCGGTTCAGATGGTCGAATTGACGACCCAAAATGCCACGAAACTGGTAAACGAAGCATCGTCATCCCTTTCAAATGCAACCAATGTAGTGCTGATATTGAATCTGGCCGTTCTTCTGTTAGGCATTATCGTTGCCGTTTTCATTACCCGCATGATTGTCAAGCCCCTTTCCGAGACGCAGCAATTTGCCGAAGCAGTGGCGGATGGCGACATGAGTCTTGAACTTGATGTTCGTACCACAGATGAAACCGGCAAGCTGGCGGATGCCCTGCGCTCGATGGTAAGCTCCCTCAAGAGCAATATAACCGAAGCCCAGCAAAAATCGGAACAGGCCCAGCAGGCAACCGTGGAAGCGCAGAAAGCCATGGCCAGCGCGGAAGAAGCAGCCCGCAGGGCCGAGAGCGCCAAGCGCGATGGTATGCTTGCAGCTGCCAACCAGCTTGAAGGAATGGTTGAAATCATCAGCTCCGCTTCAACTGAGCTTTCGGCCCAGATCGAGCAGTCCGATCGCGGCGCTGCGGAATCCGCCCAGCGCCTGCAGGAAGCTGCGACTGCCATGAACGAGATGAATGCCACGGTTCAGGAAGTTGCCCGCAATGCCGGTTCGGCCTCCACTGCTTCTTCCGACACCAAGCAAAAAGCCGAAGCCGGCGAACATGTCGTGCAGCAGGTTGTGCAGAGCATCAGCGAAGTGCATCAGGTCTCCCTGCAGCTCAAGGACGATATGGCTCAGCTTAATGAACGCGCGCAGGATATTAATCGGATCATGGGCGTGATCAGCGACATTGCCGACCAGACAAACCTGCTTGCCCTGAACGCGGCCATTGAAGCGGCCCGCGCGGGTGAGGCCGGACGCGGATTTGCGGTTGTTGCCGATGAAGTGCGCAAACTGGCTGAAAAGACAATGACATCGACCCTTGATGTAAGCAATGCAATCCGCGCCATTCAGGAAAGCACGGACAAGAGCATGGGCGCCGTTGACAATGCAGTCCAGCGTATCAGCGAAGCAACCGAACTTGCCAACCAGTCTGGAGTAGCCCTTGAGGAAATCGTGGCAACGGTTGAGTCAACTTCCGATCAGGTTCAGGCAATTGCCGCGGCCAGTGAGGAACAATCCGCAGCCAGCGAGGAAATCAACCGTTCCATTACGGAAGTCAACGATATGTCCAGGCTTACAGCCGAGGCCATGGCCGAAGCCAACCAGGCAGTCGCGGACCTTGCAAACCAGGCCCACAAGCTGACAGGACTTATCCAGGAAATGAAGAATTCATAACAATTACATATCAGCAAGAATCAAAAGGCGTGCCCATCCGGGCACGCCTTTTGATTCTTGCTGTCATTTTTTCGCCACATACAGGGCATAAGCCCGTGCAACAGCGGAATTCGGATCCATATTTTCAAGATATGTTCCATGTAAAACATTTTCGGGCTGCTTTTCCTGGCTTTGCACCGCTTCTGGTCCAATCTGGCGAGCCGGCAAACCGTCCCTGGCTTTTTGGCCAAACATCAGGCTGATGCGCACATCCTCAAAATACTCATTGCCCAGCCAGACGTTCACCTTTTCCCTTATTTCATCTTTTTGAAATTGAATTTCCTGCATGGCCAGGGCATCTTCGGCGCCAACAAGCAGGTGATTCTTTTCAGTTCCCAGGGGAAATGCCATTGAAGCCAGATCTTCGCCCAAAATCTCACTCCAGCTTTGCCAGAGACTTGCAAGTTTGGCTTTTTGGGGATCTCCCCCCATGGCCGCAAGCAGTCCTGTAATTGCTTCCTGCAAATTATCCGACCGATATCTCGCGGATTTAAGATATCTCAAATATCTTTGTCTCTTTCTTGACATAAAAATTGAATATTCCCCCTTTCTGCAAGTTTTTCAATCCAGCATGGCAGCTGCTTGACCATATCAGGAAATACGCATACATATAAGGCCAACTTGATATAGGTGAAAAAATGGGATTATTATTTTTCAAGGCTCTTGCAGATGAAACTCGTTTGAGACTTGCAAATATTTTGCTTCATTACGAACTATCCGTCAATGAGCTTGTGCAGATACTCAATATGGGACAATCCCGCGTTTCCCGGCATTTGAAAATCCTTTCGGAAGCCGGATTGTTGCTTTCGCGCAGGGATGGCCTCTGGGTATTTTATCAATCCCCCAAAACTGGTCGTGCAAGGGAATTCCTCGATGCAGCTCTACCCTTCGTTACACCTTCCCAAATTTTTTCAAGTGATCTGGAGATGGCTGCCAGGGTAATTGAGGAACGTGTAAATAGAACAAGGCAATTTTTCAATGGCGTGGCAGAGCACTGGGATGAATTGAACAGGGAAGTGCTGGGAGATTTTGACCTTTCGAGCGCCGTTATCAATGCCCTGCCACAACCCTGTGGCACAGCTGTTGACCTTGGTTGCGGAACAGGCGGCGTATTGAAAGCACTGCTGGAAAAATCCCAAATGATTATTGGGGTTGATGGTTCCGCAAAAATGCTTGAACTTTGCAAACGCAGATTTGAGGCCGACAAATTGACAGATGATGTTGTAAGCTTGCGCATAGGGGAATTGAGGCATTTGCCACTTGCCGATAAAGAAGCCGACTTTGCCTGTCTAAATCTTGTTCTTCATCATTTACCTAGCCCGGCCAACAGTTTGGCCGAAGTATTCCGAATTATGGCACCGAATGGAATTCTCTTTTTAAGCGAATTCAAGCGGCATAATGATGAGACGATGCGCAATCGTTATGGTGACCAATGGCTTGGATTTGAAGAAATGGAACTCCAGGGTTTTTTGAAGCTTGCAGGCTTTACCTTGCTTGGTATTCATGAACAGCCTGTAAGGAACAATCACAAATTATTCTTGATCACGGCAAGGGCTTGATTTTGTACCAAAGTGCGGGAAAAATCCGCACCAACATCCATTATTGAACAGGAGAGTATATGACAAGGGAACTAGATCTTGATTTGCCTTACAAGGTTGCCGCCATTGATTTGGCGGAATTTGGCCGCAAGGAAATGCAGTTGTCCGAAAAGGAAATGCCCGGTCTTATGGAATGCATACGCAAATATGGTTCTGAAAAGCCCCTTGCCGGCAAAAAAATTACTGGTTCGCTGCACATGACCATCCAGACAGCAATGCTGATCAAGACATTGCACGCTCTTGGCGCTGACATCCGCTGGGCCTCCTGCAATATTTTCTCCACCCAGGATCATGCGGCAGCCGCCATAGCCGATATGGGTCTTGCAGCGGTTTTTGCCTGGAAAGGTGAAAGCCTGGAAGATTATTGGTGGTGCACCGAAATGGCCCTGACCTGGCCGGATGGCTCTGGGCCGGACATGATCGTTGATGATGGCGGCGATGCCACATTGATGATTCATATGGGTGTGGATGCAGAAAATGATCAATCCATTCTGGAGCAAAAAACAGACAATCATGAACTGCAGTGCATACTTGATCGCCTGGCCCTGCGATTCAAAAAAGAACCCCGACACTGGCAAAAAGTTGCCTCGGCCATGCGTGGCGTAAGCGAAGAAACCACTACGGGCGTGCACAGGCTTTACCAGCTCGAAAAAGAAGGCAAGCTCCTGTTCCCTGCCATCAACGTCAATGATTCGGTTACAAAATCAAAATTCGACAATCTCTATGGCTGCAGGGAATCCCTGGCAGATGGCATTAAACGCGCAACCGATGTAATGGTGGCTGGCAAGGCGGTTGTAATCTGCGGCTATGGTGATGTGGGCAAGGGATGCGCGCAGTCCATGCGCGGCCTTGGAGCAAGAGTCCTCATAACAGAAATTGATCCAATCTGCGCGCTGCAAGCAGCAATGGAAGGCTATGAAGTTGTAACCATGGAAGACGCGGCCCCCATTGGCGATATCTTTGTTACAGCAACCGGCAATTACCACGTTATTACCGGCAAGCACCTTGAGCAGATGAAAGACGAGGCCATTGTCTGCAATATCGGGCATTTTGATAATGAAATTGACATGGCGTATCTGGAAAGAACACCAGGGGTAAGCAAAATCAATATCAAGCCCCAGGTAGATAAATGGAATCTGAAATCCGGCAAAAGCATAATCGTGCTCGCCGAAGGGCGCCTGGTCAATCTGGGCTGCGCTACCGGTCATGCCAGCTTTGTCATGTCAAACAGCTTTACAAACCAGACCCTGGCGCAGATCAAGTTGGCGAAGGAAAGCCTGGAAAACAGGGTCTATACACTGCCCAAAAAACTTGATGAAGAAGTAGCCAGATTGCATTTGGCACGTCTGGGCGCAAAGCTCACCAAGCTTAGCCCGGAACAGGCTGCCTATATAGGCGTGGAAGTTGATGGGCCCTACAAGGGTGAAATGTACCGCTATTGATTTGGGCGGACATTTATATGTGGTAAAATCCCAAGCAAGGGGTTGC
Source organism: Desulfovibrio sp. (assembly GCA_009773975.1). GTDB lineage: Bacteria > Desulfobacterota > Desulfovibrionia > Desulfovibrionales > Desulfovibrionaceae > Desulfovibrio. The sequence goes on from VSMX01000112.1 coordinate 6,909, forward strand.
TAATGCAACCCCTTGCTTTTGAGAAAGAAAATTTGGGAGAGGCAGCTTTCCTACTCCTCCAGCCAATCATCATCCTCAAGGACATTATACCCGCGTACAACAAGGTATTTTATCCCGTCGGATTCTTCCAGCAGGCCCGTTGCTTCAACGGGGACATTCACCTCATCATCCAGGTCAACGCCAGCGCCTCTCGGCAAAACCCGGTATTCTTCGTTATCCTGAATAATGGCGACACTCGCCTGCCTTGGATCTACATCGCGCGGCAATACAGTTACATAGCCTTTGATCGTTATGGGACTACTGCTCATTTGAAACTGCCTTTACAAGGTAATTTCTTTGGCTATAGCCTCTTTTACCACAGCTTGCAATAGTTTTACGTAATTCCCACAATAATTTTCTTTACAAATTTAAATATTTCCCCAT
>VSMX01000113.1:0-341 GCA_009773975.1 Desulfovibrio sp.
CTTGTGGCCGCTTTTGCGGTTTTTATCTTGGCCTGCATATTTTCACTGGCTTTTGCAGCCTTGCATGCCCAAAGCGATTTTACCTTGCAAAGTCATGGCAAATTTATTTCCAGCCTTTCATTGTATCTTGCGCTCGCTGTCGGCCTGATAATTACGCTTTTGTCTTCCCCCATGCCCCAATTTACCCAGCCAGGCAAATTACAAAAAATTATCCTGGTTCTGGCTGTTATTTGCGTGACTGGCAAATGCCTGGAAGGCAACAATTTTCGCCTTGCCGCCATAAATGCGGCAAATGGCGAGCTGCTGGTTTACGGCGATTTTATGGAAACAAGGATTAATTA
>VSMX01000113.1:351-7330 GCA_009773975.1 Desulfovibrio sp.
ATCCCGCAAACCATGGCTTGATCCTGCGCTGCCGCACGGCATTGTCTGTTCATTTGCCGAAAATGCCTTTCCGGATTTCAGACATGAGGATTTACAGAAAGAACCCGCATCATGGCCCAATAAATGGGCTGCATGGCTATATGGGCTTTCTGGCATAAGCTGCAAAAAACCTGATCCGGCTGCTGCCTTTGCTGAAATCCCAAATGGTCTTGAGCTTGCTGTTCCAAAAATACTGAAAGAAAATGGACTTGAAGATGCCAAAAGACTGGAAACAGCCGGGCACAATCCTACTTTTGACATAACCTGGCTTGTGCTGACTTTTGTCGAAAAAGTCCCCGAATATATTTATATTTTAAGGCCAAATCCGATTTCGGTAAAAAGGTTGCTCCCATTGGGGCTGCAAAAATTCCTGCTGGACAGTTTATTGCAAAAAAAGGACTGCGCCTATGAGTTGTTTGAAAAACTTTGCGCAACACAATTGATTTTTGAAAAAAAACATTGGCAAAACGGCAAAAAGGTTGCGTTACCGCTAATAATGGCAAAGAATGAAGCCGGTATATGGCCACAGATTATTTTTCTGGGCCTGGACGAGAAAAAATATTATCGTCTAACCCCCTGGTTGAATTGAAAAAAGCAAAGGCGAATTACAATGACATTTCAGCAATCAATATACACATGCATACGGCAAAAATACTTTTTCTCTTTCAGAAACAGGGCAAGCAGATCTGAATTCTGGTGGTTCATGTGTTTTATTTTTCTGATCAACCTTGCAAGCGGCATTATATTTTCATTTTTACCGGCCACAATTGCCGCCAGCCTGAGTCTTGTCATCTCGCTTATTCTCCTGCCCGCAAATCTAGGCGTTGCTGTTCGCCGGCTGCATGATCGCAACTTGAGCGGCTGGTGGCTTCTGTTGCCCATCATATCCCTTGTGCTCGGCATTCTGGGAGGAAATACCGGACATGGTCAAAGTCCGGTTATAGCAATACTCTCCCTTGGGCTTTGTCTAGTTTATCTGATCATTCTCTGTATGCCGGGCACAGCGGGACCAAACAGGTTTGGACCCGATCCGCTCATGAAAAATTGAAAATTCGAAACGTTTTTTCCTCCTCTTTAAATTTGCTGACGGTATTTCCAGGACTGACGCAAGGTTTCCTTGTCCATATATTTTACTTCCGAGCCAAGGGGCATACCCTGAGCCAGACGCGAAACACGAATTGACGGAAATTTGCCACGAACAGCCTGGCTAATATAGGTAGCTGTATTTTCACCTTCAATTGTCGAGCCAAGCGCCAGGATTATTTCTTCTATTTTCCCTTCGGCAAGACGCGCATTCAAACCCGGCAAATCAATAGAGGAAGTACCGCTTTTTTCAAGAGGCGCAAGTAATCCGCCCAAAACAAAATAATAGCCGTTATAGAAACCTGCTTCCTCAAGGGCCAACATGCTGTCCCATTCCGGTATCACGCACAGCACAGTCTGGTCGCGATTGGCATCGGCGCAAATCCGGCAGGGATCCGTTGCCGACAGCGCGCCACAACGGCTGCAAAGCCTCAAGGTATCGCGCAGGGAAGCAATATCCTCGCCAAAGCGCCTGGTTTCGGCTTCCGGCCATTTGAGAAGAGTAATGGCAATGCGCATGGCTGATTTTGGACCAAGGCCAGGCAATTTTGCAAGTTTGCCTACCAGGTTTTGCAATGGTGCTGGAAGCGCGCCGCTCATGATCAGAACATACCGGGCAATTTGATTCCGCCGGAAATGGCGTTCATTTCGCGTTCCATGGTTTCCCTGGCTATACGCAAGGCTTCGTTTACAGCGGCGATTATCAGATCTTCCAGCATTTCCATGTCGTTTTTTTCCAGGGCAGCCGGGTCAATTACAAGTTTTTTCAATTCCTGCTTTCCTGTAACTTCGGCTTTGACTATGCCTCCGCCGCTACTTGCCTCGTAAGTCTTTTCCGCTAACTCGGCCTGAAGTTTGGTCAGCTTGTTTTGCATGACCTGGGCCTGACGCAATATGTCGTTCATGTTACGCATTATGATCTCCTTATTTTATTTCACGACAATGGGTAATTTGAGCATTGAGGATTTCCATACAGGACTTGAGTTCGGGATTATTTTCCAGCTCGGTCATTATTTCCCTTTCCGTACGCACTTCATCCGGACCGGAAATCTCGACTTCAACATCGCCGCAATAATCTGCCATAACTTCTCGCAGCAGGGACAATTCTTTTTTTGCTGCCTCATGGGCCGTTACATGGGACGCTTTTAAAATCACCCGGCCTTCCTGCCATAGACCGTAAAGCCCTGACAAAATTCGGGTGGTGGGAACCGCAAGCCCCTGTTCCAGACGAACATGGCAAAATTCACGAAAACCTTGCCATGTGGGAGGCTCTGTAGCTGCAATTCCCTTTTTGCCAGGAATACAATCGTCATTTTTTATATCTTCCTCTACTTTTGCCGGCTCGGCCTTATTTCCGGCTTCCGGTTCTGGATGATCGGGTTTGGATATTGGTTTATCATCTACCTTTGCGGCTTCTGCCTTTGCGAAATTTTGAGTCTCGGCAACCTTTGGGACGCCGGAAGGCGGATTGTTCTTCAAGGGGATGCCCAATTCCGCCACATTTTCGACTGGCAGCAATTTGGGCAGCAGAGTCATGTTCAGAAGCAACATTTCCAGGGCAGCGCCCGGTTCAGGATTCTGAATGACTTCCCGCTGGCTGGACAGGGCAAGCTGCCACGCTGCATGAAGATGGGCAGGGGAAAACTCTGTCGCATGGCCCAGCAAAAACTTTTTTTCATTCGCTGAAAGGCCAAGCACACCGGCCATGTTTTCTCCGCCCTGGCTCAAAAGGAACAAATTGCGCAAACTCGCGGAGAGGTCTCTTATAAAATAGCCTATATCCAGGCCCCGGCTCAAAATTTGCCGGCAAACAGAAATAATGGCAGCAATATCCCCCCTCGCCAGGGAATGGAACAGTGTCTCAAAAAGATCCAAACCAGCCAGCCCCAAAATGGCTCTTGTGTCCGTTGCGGTCAGCTTTTCGCCGCCCAGCGCCAATACCTGGTCAAGCAGGGAAAGGCTGTCGCGCACACTGCCGGCCGCCCTTCGCGCCAGAATGCGCAGGGCCGCGTCTTCGTAAGCGATATTTTCAAGTTTGAGAATTTTGCCCAGATGTATTGCCAGGGCGTCTTCCGAAAGATGGCTAAATACAAAATGCTGGCAACGGCTCACAATTGTTATGGGAAATTTATGAGCCTCAGTGGTGGCAAAAATAAAGACCACCCTTGACGGAGGCTCTTCGAGAGTTTTCAAGAGAGCATTGAAGGCGCTGTTGGAAAGCATATGGGCTTCATCAATTATAAAAACCCGGTAACGGCCTTCCATCGGCGCATAGCCAATTGTTTCCCTTAAAGAACGCGCATCCTCCACGCGATTGTTGGAGGCGCCGTCAATTTCACAGACATCGACATGGCTGCCTTTGGTGACCTTGAGGCATTGGGGACATTCATTGCAGGGTTCCGCCGCCGGTCCGCGTTCGCAGTTGAGGGCCTTGGCGAAAATCCTGGCTATAGTTGTTTTGCCTACCCCTCTTGTGCCGCTCAAAAGATAGGCTGCCGCCGGATTATCATTGGCGGCTGCTCTTGAGAGCGCGGAAGTGACGAGTTCCTGGCCGCCTACTTCGGCGAATAATTGCGGTCGATAACGGCTGGCCAGGGAAAGGCGGCTCATCTCTTGTTCTTTAAAACTTGTATCTTGTCAGCCAGAAAGAATATTTGGGATTCTCGCCCTTGACTATTGCAAAAAATTCTTCCTGAAGATGTTTTGTCACAGGACCGCGATGACCAGCTCCGATAACGCGGTGGTCAACTTCCCGGATTGGAGTGAGCTCTGCGGCAGTGCCTGTAAAGAAAGCTTCGTCAGCCGTATAGAGCTCATCCCTGGTAAACTGCTGTTCCTGAACTTCGTAACCAAGATTTCTGGCCAGCGTAATTATGGAATCGCGGGTAATGCCTCCGAGAATGGATGTCAGCGGCGTGGTCTTGATGATGTTGTCGCGGACGATAAAAATATTTTCTCCCGTGGCTTCCGAAACAAAACCGGCAGTATCGAGCATAAGGGCTTCATCATATCCATCTTCCTTTGCCTCTATCTTGGCAAGTATGGAATTGATGTAATTGCCTGCGGCCTTGGCTTTGGACATACTGCTGTTTACAGGGCTTCTGGCAAAGGTGCTTGTCTTGATGGCAATGCCTTTTTCCAGGGCTTCCGGGCCAAGATACGCGCCCCAGGGCCACGCCGCGATTATGGTCTGGACAGGATTGTTACCCGGGTAAACGCCCATTTCACCATAACCAACAAATGAAAGCGGCCTGATATAACCTTCGGGGAGCTTGTTGGCCACCATTGTCTCAATACAGGCTTTTTCAAGCTCTTCAGCTGTATAAGGCAGCTCCATGCGAATAATTTTTGCCGAATTGACCATGCGTTTGCAATGATCCGGCAGTCTGAATACTTCTGATCCGCCATCGGCACAGGCATAGGCGCGTATGCCTTCAAAAATCGCACTGCCATAATGAAGTGAATGCGTCAGTACATGAACCTTGGCGCTGTCCCATGGAACAAGCTTGCCATCGAACCAGATGAATTCTGTTGTCTGCATGATTATCCTCTGAAAATACCCTTTTGGTGTCCGGCATAAATGACCGGAAATTTTGCAAGAGAGAAAATCTAATTAAATTTATTTCCCTTGGCAAGTTTGCGTGGCACCTAAAAATGCTGGATTTATGGTTTGAATTTTGCTATTAGAGATAGTTTGAATTTGTAAAATGCAATTTCAAACCGGCCTATCTTGTATTTGTCGCTCTGATTGGTGCCGGATAATATGAAAAAGATCGGAAATCCTGTCGCAGAAGGGAAAAAATATGGCTGCCGGCAAAAAATCTTCCAGTGAAGAAATCATTGACCTTACCGAATTGATTGAGAAAGGTGGAGCCGAAGCGCCCTCCGCATCTCGCAAGGTGCAGGCTCAGGTTCATCATGATGACGACGATATTGAAGCCCTGCTTGCGGACATGGATGCCGGGGATGTCGCTCCCAAAAGCGCGTCCGGAAAAGTCGATGCCAATGAGAATCTTGATATGTCCAATATGGGCGGCATTGACGATTTGCTTGAATCACTCGACATTCCACCCCACCCCGATTCGCCTTCAGAAGCTCCAACGCCGCTCGACAACGCGGTTGATGACTTGATGACCAACGGCAATGGCAAGCCAAAGAACAATGCCACGCCCAAACAGGCCAGTTTTGCCGACGATCTGGACGCCCTGCTTGATGAACCAGAGCCAAAACCGGCAAAGAAAGCCCAAAATAAGGATGATCTGGATTCGGCTCTTGACGATCTTTTCACCAGTCTGAATGAAAAGCCAGGAGAGCCCCAAAAAGCTTCCAAAGCGGCACCCAGTCCAGTTGCCGATGATCTGGATGACATCCTCTCGTCAATTGATGAGCCAGCCATGCCTCGGTCAGCCCCGGCAAAGACCGTTGCCAAACCTTCTCCTGCCGATTTTCCCGATGATCTTGACGACTTGCTGAATGGCACCGAACTGCCAAATCCAATTCCAGATGAAGCCCTTGCGGAAAGAGAACCCGAACCAGTCAAACCGGAGCCTGTCAAACCTGCGCCCAAGAGCAAGCCTGTTCTCCAAAAGCTTGTTAACGAAGCCAAAAACGCGGAGAATAATCTTGCGCGGGATATGCTTGCGCAAGATCCTCCCGCCAAATCTTCCGGGGGCGATCTCAATTATGCAATCAATGCAAATCTCGAGAAACTTAATTTCCAGGCCAGGGATCTGGGGCAGGGTTTGCAAAATTGTGAAACGGATTTGGCCCAGACAAGACTGCGTCTGGAGGGGCTTGAGAAATCCGCCGCCAATGCAGCGTCAATTGAAGATCTTTTGCGCGATGGAAGTTCGTTACATTCCGGCTTTGCAGCCCTTATTGCCACATCTGTAGGACAGGTGCTTCAGGATACGCGCGAAAATGGCCCTGATCTCCAGGTTATGAACAGGTTCCAGACAATCGAAACGAACAGCAAAAGTCTTGAAGCGGCCCTTGAAGCCCTGGAAAACAGGCTTGCAAACCTCGAAAGGCATGGCGAAGAAACTTCACAGGTGGCTGAAAAGATCGGCGATCTTGTTCAGAACACAAATCAGAGCGCGGAAAGGATTGAATCCATGGAAAACAGGCTGGAAAGCATCATGCCCAAACTGGGAAATGCCTTGCAACTGGCCGATCATTACGATGAGCTTCTCCATGCTTCCGCCAGGCTGGACGCGCTTGAAAACAGCTTTGGGGAACTGGCTGGCAAAGCCGACGACAGCGGACTGGAATCCGGATTAAAAGCGCTGGAGCAAGAGACTCTTTCCATAAAGAGCAGTCTCGAAGCCCTGGAAAACAGTTTTGGAGAAAAAACGGATTCGGATCCGAATGATGAGCTGCAGGCCAAAATTGAAGAAACCGCACAGCAGGTCGAGGCTCGTCTCACCGACCTTGAAAGCAAAATTACAAGTCTTGTTTCTGATGACACAGGCAATGACGAACTTTTTTCCAGGTTAAACACGGTTGAACAGGAAGCCCTGGAAACAAAGAGCAGGCTCGAATCCGTGGAAACAAAATTTGACGCTTTTAGCGTCAATGAGGCCAACAACAAACTTGAGGCCGACATCGACGAAGTCAAAAACATTGTCAGTTCCCGGCTTGACGAATTTGAGGGCAAACTTGAAAGCCTGGCTGGGGCCAAAGATATCGTGCAGGAATTGACCTCAAGACTGGATGGTATCGAACAGGATGCCATTGCTGCGAAAACCAATCTTGAAGCAGTTGAAGCCAGATTTGACACTTTTGCCGCCAAAGAAGACAGCGACAAGCTTGAAGCCAATAACGACGAACTCACAAACATCGCCAATTCCCGCAAAGA
>VSMX01000114.1 GCA_009773975.1 Desulfovibrio sp.
TGAACCTGCCGAGGCGATGGATAGTCTGCCCGCCTTGCGGGAGATGGCTGAAGCAATAGATGGCAATCCCGCCAATTTTTAGAGCATTTATGTAATGAAATTGCGCAAATGCTCTAACGCTACTTTGCTTGCAAAGGCGCGCGCGAGAATGTTTCAAGGCAAACTTGCTTGCCGTTAAGAGATATTCTCATGCGTAAAATGCTATAGAGCATTGCCGCAATTAAATTAGGCAATGATCCAAAAGAGATACGCCTTTGCCTAATTTCGGAAATTATTTGCGTAGAAACCCAGGGAGTGCAAAATAAAGTTTGGAGGCCAGATCGAATAATGATCCTGGAAAAAAGCTTGCTGCCTGGAACAGACGAACTTTCGGACTGACATGGGTTATTGATTTGAGAATTTTTCTGGCTTCTGAGCCCCTGTTTTCTCTCCACAAGGATATGGCCTTCTGGAAACTTGAGCGATTTTTCAATAATTCCACAAGATTCGGGTAGTTTTGATCATAGTCCGAATAGATTTTTCTATGTTTTTCCAGAATATACATGGTTTCATCCGCAAACTGGCCAAACTTGCGGAATGTGGTATTCATTTCATGCACGCGCCACATTGTCAGCGGTTGATCGACATAATCCACCTCCCAATCATGGGCGATTCTATAGAAAAGATCCGCTTCCTCGCAAACATTGAGGCTCTCGTCAAACCACTTGCCAGGCGCTTCGGCCACACTGTCCAGGGCGCCCTTTCTTATAACCGCAGAAGACATCGAGATCCATTGCGAACTCATCAGGGCTTCAAAAACATGCCCTTTTTCCGGAGGGGTATTTTCAAACAGTCTTGAGAGGATTCTTTTTCCATTAAAAATTTCCGTATCAGTGCAGGCCAGGCCAAGATCCGGATTGTTTTTTAAGAGTTCAACCTGAAGGGATAGTTTTTCCGGTTTCCAGAGATCATCACAATCCAGAAAGGCAATGTAATTGCCTTTTGCCTCCTTGATGGCGAGGTTTCTTGCTTCTCCGAGGGGAACTGTTTCTGTGCCTGAAAAGTAGCGTAATTGGGGGCCGAAACGTTTGGCAATTTCGGCGCTTCTGTCTTTGGAGCCGTTATCCCAGAATATGATTTCGAAATCCTGAAATGTTTGTTCCTTGACACTTTTCAGGGCGTCAGGAAGGTCTTTTTCGCAATTGAGACAATTCATTATGATGGAGACTGCGGGAGCTGACATGGTGTCGATATCTTCAGGAAGCTCTTGGAGTGAAAACCCAGAATTTGCACACAAGATAAACAAAAACCGGAACCAGGAATATGGCAACAATCATTGAAGGTTCATAGCCAAGGCCAAAGCGCATACAGGCAACAATAATACATGAATTTATGAGCAGTCCAATACCCTGGGCAATGGCGAAACGGGGGAGCATTTTTAGATGGCTGCCGCTTTTGGCCTCAAATGTCCATAAACATTGGCCAAGATAGGATACAACAAAAGACAGGGCATAAGCAAGCGAATTGCCCAGAAGTGGTGGAAAACAAAGAACGTTCACAAATAAAAGGCCGAGAAGAAAATAGCTGACAGTGGCAGCCCCGCCAACAACCCCAAATTTGAACAGGCGATTGGCGCGCGCGTAATCCCAGAGCCAGATCAAGGAAGTTTTACAAAAATTGAAATATTTCGCGATCTGCAAAATATCACCCAGCCGCGCTAAAGAGTTTTTTCTATGATATATCTTGGGCGATGCCTGACTTCCGTAAAAATCTTGGCAATGTATTCACCCATTACAGCAAGACAGAAAAGCTGTACTCCACCCAGCAAAAGACTGACTATGATCAGTGATGTCCAGCCCTGTATGGTATCACCAGTCGCGTATTTGAACAATGAAACAATGCACATGATGAAAGCCAGAAGCATACAGATCAGACTCATCAAGCCGGCAACGCGCAATGGGGCGACACTACAGGATGTAATTCCCCGCCAGGCAAAGGAAAGCATTTTCCGCAAGGGATACTTGCTTTCGCCAGCCTTGCGGGAAAGGCGCTTGTAGAAAACTTTTGACGATTTGAATCCGATAGTGGGAAAAAGTCCCCTTAAAAAAAGATTTTGTTCGCTATAACCTTCAAGCGCGTCCAGAACCGGTCTGGAAACCAGTCTGTAATCGGCATGGTCCGGAATAACAGATACATTCAGCCAGCGCATGAAGGCATAAAACAGGTGGGCCGTAACCCGTTTGAAAGTGGTATCAGTCTCCCTGTTATTCCGCACTCCGTAAACTATATCATTTCCTTTACAGTATTCTTCAACCATTTGCGGAATAATTCTTGTATCATCCTGTAAATCCGCATCAAGACTGATTATGCAATCCGCATCCCATGCTCTTGCCTGGGCCATTCCGGCCCAAACCGCATTCTGATGGCCGGCATTGCCAGCAAATTTTATAGCATGGCAGTATTTGTCATTAATATGCTTTTCTTCCAGCAAATTCCAGGTTTGATCCCTGCTGCCGTCATCAACATATAAAACATAACTGTCATTTTTGATGATTTCATTATCCTTGCATTCTTCCAGCATCCTGGAAAGAGTCTGCATTGTCGCAGGCAGGATTTCTTGCTCGTTATAGCAAGGAACAACAAGGGCAAGCAGTGGGGCTGGATGCATCTTCAGTGATTCTTCAGGCATTGCGGGCCCCCAGGACTTTTTTAATTTCATCGCATACCAAAATCACATCCTCGTCCGCAAGACATGGATGCAAGGGAACAGTAAGCAATTCGCCATATAATTTTTCCACGTTGGGCAGTCTGTTTGCCCCGCCGCCAAAAAGAGAAAGCAAATGGTTGGGTTTGTAATGCATCCCGGTTGGAATGCCCCTGGCTTGAAGATCATTTGCCACAAGCTGCCTTTTTTCTTCCAGTATGCGAAGCGGCAAAATATGGGGCACTATAAAATCGTCCGGATCAGTCACGAAAAACGCTACATTTTCAATGTCGGAAAGTTTTTGTCTGTATAATTCATACAAGCGCCGTCTTGCCGGAATGAATTCTGTTTCAAGCCGTTTTAGCTGAACAATGCCGATAGCAGCCATTATGTTACTCAAATGGTATCGCCAGCCCTGATGCACGACATCAGGATCCCAGGATCGCGCTCCGGCAAAACGTTTTGCCGTGTCTCCTTTCACCCCCAGAAGCCGGGCGTCGGCGCATAATGTGGCAGCATCTTTCTGAAAGGCAATTATACAACCGCCTTCTCCGCAAGTAATGTTTTTGATGCCATCAAAGCTGAAGCAAACGAGGTCCCCAAAAGAACCGATTTTTTTCCTGTGATGTTTGCAGCCAAAGGCATGGGCGGCATCCTCAACAACCCTCAAACCATTTTTGGAGGCAAAAGCATATGTCTCATCCAGTTTCCAGGGATTGCTGGCATAATCAACCGGCATTATCGCCACGGTATTTTTGTTGATGCGGCGTTGCACATCATCCAGATCCATTGTCCCGGTTTCCAATAATACATCACAGGGGACTGCCTTGAAACCGGCAGCCCGTGCTGCCTGAAATGAAGCTACAAATGTGAGGGATGGTATGATAAATTCCGGATTGCCATCCAGATTGCGAATCTTTTCCTGCTCCTGTATGTAAACAGTCTGGCAGGCAAGATGAAGCGCAGCGGTACCGGAATTTACACTGATAACTTGCCAGGGCTCAATGCCGATGTAGCGAGCAATAGCATTTTCAAATTCCCTTGCTACAGTGCCCATGCCAAGATAGCCGTCTTCGGTTATCACCTTGCTTACAGCATTTGCCTCGTCTTCGCCCACAACTGATCGTGAAAGACGCACATTAGCCTCCGAAATAAACTTTTTGTTTATTTGAAGTCATATTTTCAAATTTGCAAATCATTTTGTCAATTGGCCTGTTAAATTTCTTTAATGTCAATTGGAACTTGTGGCAAGAACGGTGCCTGGTGTAAAATGGTTGATTTTGATAAACAAATACAGCATTTGACATAATTATGGCGCATCTTTAAATTCATAAAGCGATATTCCAGCGATTTTCCATTTTTCAATATTTATGGAGAAGGCCATGAGACGTTTTACTGTCTGGATATTGGTAATAATGTTGTTGGGCACTGGCGGATGCGCAAGCAAATACGGGCCCCAGAAAACATCAGTAAATTATTACCCGGCCTGTTATGGCCCCATTGCGGATTTACGCAATAATGAACACGGTACTGCAGCGGGGACAGCCACAGGCGCTGTCATTGGCGCTCTTGGCGGAGCGTTGGTCGGTCTTCTTGCAACCGGCGGAAAATGGCAGGGAGCAGTAGTCGGCGGCGCCACGGGCGGAGTAGCGGGCACGATGGCAGGCAATATGTATGCCAGAAAACAGCAGGAAGCAGATGATAACCGGCGCCTTGCAAGCTATCTGCAGGATCTTGATGGCGATATTTCCAATCTTGATCTGGCTGGAGCTGCCGCCAGGACTTCTCTCCAATGTTATGACAGGCAGTTTAATCAGCTTGTTGCGGCTATTCGCGCTCGTCAGATAGACAGGCAATCCGCTGCGGCAAGATATTCGGAAATCAGTTCCGGCAGGGAAGAAGCCATAGCCATCTTGGGTAATGCGGCGCAATATGGAAGGAATCTGGATCAGCAATATGAGCAGGCTTTCATGAACGAGGAACAAAACCTTGCCAAACCGGCGCAACAGGCGGCCGGCAAACCAAATGTCGCTGCAAAAATGAAGAACCTGGAAACCGCCCGCAGCAGAAAACAGGCCCTGGCACAAAGGACAAGGGTGATCGAACAGCAAAAAAGCGAAGCTCAGGAAGCTTCTGCCCGCCAAACCAGGGAAATCAATGAGGTGATGGCAAATCTTGAAGATATCAGAGCGTAATGACAATGCAAACTGATAAAAAAGAATCAGGCGCCCTTTGGCCCGTGTTACTGTCTGTATTTTTGTTCTCGGCCTGTGTCTGGTGCGGCTGGCTGATTTATGCAAAACATGCGGAAATGACCCAGGAGGCGGAAGCCCAAAAGGTTAAGTATCAAAAGCTGCAGGAAGAGGCGGAAAACTTGCGAAAATTGTTACGGCTTTCTCCATGTGAGGCAAAAGAACAATATATAAAAGCCATTTCTACAATAGAAGAGAACATTGCTGTCCACAAGAAAATGCCGCTGCGACATAATACGGGACTTGATGTTCCCGATTCTTCCCCTTCTGTGGCAGATATCGAAAATGCCTGCGTTTTTATCATCGGCTTTCCCGATAACAATCGACTTGTTACAGGAACAGGTTTTTTTATAGCTCCTGGTTATGTCCTTACAAACAGACATGTTGTGGACAAATCCGATGAAATCTTCGTTACAAGCAAAGCCCTGGGGCAGCCGGCCATTGGCCGGGTTGTGGCCAAAAGCAGGAACAGGGGGCAGGATTACGCGTTAGTTTCAATTGATTTACCAAAAAATGCGCATATTGCGACTTTGCCTTTTTCATCCACTGTTTCCCGAACAGAAAAAGTAGGCGCATGGGGCTATCCAAATATTATTGGCAAGAATGATCCTGGTTATGCCCGTTTGTTAAAAGGGAAGGATTTTACGGCTGTTCCGGAATTATCCTACACCGAGGGAGTGGTCAGCGCCATTCTTGAAAGAAAACCGCCTGTTATTATTCATACGGCCCCAATATCACCAGGCAATAGCGGCGGCCCTCTCCTCAATGCCAATGGCCAGGTTATTGGCATAAATACGATGATTTCTCTTGATGACTCTTCCTTTCGCCAAGCTTCTGTTGCGCTTGCCTCCGCGGATTTGCTCAACTTTCTGAAACAAAACGGAATCGATATTCAAGAATGACAATATGTGCGGTTTCTTGTGTTTCTTGCGGTTGCCTCACATTCTTGAATATCAATCTTCACAATTTGTTCTGCCATTTACATATGCATATTTATTTTACGACAAGTAATTATTTCCGGATAATACCAAAATTTCTGGCCAGGAAATGATTACAAAAAAATTTGGCTAGTGGTTTTTCAGACAAAGGGATCATGATGACAGGCACATTTATTGTCAGCACACCAAAAAGTTCAATGCACGCGCTTGCCTTCCAGGGCATTACGGCCAGCTCATGCTATGCCCAGATCAGGGATATGCTGCTGCGCAAGTTTGGCGACGAATATATGCTATTGTTCGCACGGCCTGCGGATAATATGGGGAATGGCGAAATTGACTGGTACAGCCCAGTCCAGGGTCCTGTGCAGAAACTTGTGAACTTGCCAGAAGAAGAACAGGCTGACATGGAAAATACTCTCGCTCATATGGCGAGCGAGATTCTTTCTTATGCGGAAGAGCTCATCCATTCTCAAGATCGTCTCAAGATAACGCGGGGCAATATTCTCAGGTTGGCTCTTTCATATCCTGACCGGGATTCGTTATATGTTGTGGGTAAACAGCCCGTGTTTACCTGTTGGGGCTTTGGACCAGGCACACCAGGGGTGGAACCGGAAAACCTCTGGCGAGTAGCGCGCAATGTTCAAAACAGCGCTGACAAAAAAACAGTGCTTTCAGAAGCTGGTTTACAAAAGGCAATTCCTGTTCCGAGGGCGGCTTATATGTGGTGGCTGATGCCAATTCTTTTGGGGCTGCTTTTGTTATGCCTGCTTTTCGGTTCTTTTGGCAATATTCCCGCTCTTTCGGGGCACACCCTCTTTTCTGGTCCAGGATTTGGATTTTTGGGGCCCAGGAGTGATTATATTGAAAAAAATGCTGAACTTTCAAAGGAAATTGATGCTCTTGAATCAAGACTAAAAACGCATGTGGCGCTTTGTTTGCCAAAAAGCGAAAACAAGGCAGAACCCCATGCGGTTATTGAGCCACAAAATATTCCAAAGGCCGACAATCTTCCCAAACTGGTTATTCCGGAAAATACGGAGAATACAGATTTTCTGGAAGGACGCTGGCTTTGTGAAACCGGACTTGCCAGCGGGAGAACGAATGAACCCATAAAGGTTTATATCCGTTTTGGCCGCCATGGCAAGGGCGAAGCGACAGTCTATGAAAAAAATGACAAATGTAGTGGGGTGGCTCGGGCTGCCATGAAAGATGACGTTTTGCATATTGATGTGGGAACCCAAAAATGTGAAAAATCCGGCCATGTCTATAATCCTGTAAGTATTGATTGCAAAAATGGGGCCGGTAATCAAACAGAATGCTTTGGGCGCTATTCGTATGGGCACTCATGGTCAGCGGATTTTGTGCGCGTGCAATAGAGGTCATCCCATAATCAAAATGGGTAAGTTTTAGAATTTGTCTGGACAGATTGGGAATTGATGGTTTTATATG
>VSMX01000115.1 GCA_009773975.1 Desulfovibrio sp.
CTGTAATACTAACCCTTTCCCAGGAATTTTTGCAGGATTTCGAACAGGACCGCTATTTCGAGCGGTTTGGCAACGTGCGCGTCCATGCCGCATTTCAGCGCGGCGGCCCTGTCGTCTTCCATGGCGTTTGCGGTCATGGCGATGATCGGCATTTTCCGCACGTCGTCCCTCGAAAGGCCGCGTATCGTTCTTGTGGCCTCGTAGCCGTTCATGGTCGGCATCTGCACGTCCATCAGGATGGCGTCATAATGGTTTTCCGGCGAATTTCTCACCATTTCGACAGCGTCCGTGCCGTCCGGGGCGGTTTCCACCTCAATCCCGTTTTCCGTAAGAATAAATTCCGCAAGCTCCCTGTTCAGCTCCACGTCATCGACAAGAAGGACGCGCCGTCCGGCGAAATCACCGGATTTCCAGCCTGTTTCGGGCTTCTTTTCCAGCAGGTTGTGGCTGGAAAGCAGGGCGTTGCGCAGGTCGGACATGAAGAGCGGCTTGGCGCAGAAAGCGGTCACGCCAGCCTTTTTGGCATCCTCCTCGATATCCGCCCAGTCGTAGGCCGTGAGAATGATTATCGGCGTGTCCCCGCCGACAATGCGGCGAATGCCCATGGCGGTTTCCACGCCGTTCATTCCGGGCATCTGCCAGTCGATAATGAAGGTATTGTATGGATCCTTGTCATTGCAGGCAATCTGCGCGCGGTAAACCGCCTCGCGCCCCGATGTGGTCCATTCCGGGCGCAGGCCCAGCTTTTTCAGCATTTTGTCCACGCTGTCGCAGACGTGAAAATCATCGTCCACCACAAGGACGCGAATGCCGCCAAGGCGCTGGAGCGCGTCCGGTTTTTTTTCGCCTTCCAGCAATTTCAGCGTCAGGGTGACGGTGAAGACGCTGCCCTTGCCCGGCTCGCTTTGCACATCGATTGTGCCGCCCATCATCTCCACGATGTTTTTTGTTATGGCCATGCCAAGGCCCGTGCCCTGCACGCCGCTCTGGGTTGTCGTAACCTCCCTGGTGAACGGCTCGAAGATATGGCGCACAAATTCGGGCGACATGCCCATGCCGTCGTCGCGCACAATGAAGACATAATCCGCCCAGCCATGCTTGAAGGCCGGTTTCTGGCCTATGCTGAAAGTAATCTTGCCCCCCGCGGGCGTGTATTTGACGGCGTTGCCAAGCAGGTTGATAAAAATCTGGTTCAGCTTGAGTGGGTCGGCCAGCACGTCCTCGTTGGAGACCCCGAAAGTGTCTATAAACATTTGCAGCTGCTTGGCCGTGGCCTGGGGCTGGATAATGTTGACCAGGCCATGCATCAGCTCCGAAAGGTTGCAGTCCTGCTCCTTGAGCTGCATCTTGCCGCTCTCGATGCGGCTCATGTCCAGAATGTCGTTTATCAGGCTCAGAAGATGGTTGCTGGAGGAGAGAACCTTGCGCAGGCAGTCCTCCACCTGGCTGCGGTTGTCCAGGTGGCCTGCCGCAATGGTGGCAAAGCCTATGATGGCGTTCATGGGGGTGCGTATGTCGTGCGACATGTTGGAGAGAAAGGTCGTCTTGGCCTCGTTGGCGTGGCGCGCCTGCATGAGGGCGTCCTGCAGGGCCCGGGTCTGCCTGCGCTGCAGCCTGACCTGCTCTGTTATGTCGCGCGAGACGGACATGGCCATTATTTCGCCCGTCAGCTCGTCCTGGCTCAGATAGAAGGTCTGGCGCACGCAGATCTCCCCGCCTTCCGGCGTCCCTGTCCAGTAATCAAGATCGACCTCGCGCCGGTTGTCGCGGAAGCATTCGAGAAGCCAGGCCGGGTCCATGACCTTTTTATAGCTTTTTGCGGATTCCTCCAGCACAAGGTCAAGCCCGGCATTGAAAAATTCGGAGGCCCTGCAGGGCAGGGAAAGCCCCCTGGCTGCGAGCAGGGAGACGGGCTTGCCGTCCACGGTCTGGATTATATCCTCCTCGATCAGGTCCTTGCCGACATTGAACTCGTAAGAGGACAGGGCGCTTGAGCAAACAGCCAGCCTGTACTGGCGCTCCTTGCGGTTCATGGCCGCGATGCGCTTTCGCGCCTCGTGTTCCCTCAGGCGCGCCTCGGTAATGTCCTGGCGCATGAAAAGCGCCTTTACGGGCACGCCGTCCTTTTTCTCCAGGCAGGTGGTGACAAGGTTTTCCCAGGCCTCCCTGCCATTGCGCCAGACATGGCACTCGTAGGTTATGATATCGCGCCTGGAAAGCTCCGCCGCCAGATTATCCCTTTCGAAGAACCTGCTGAAATCGTCTTTTTCCTCCCGGGTGCGCATTGCGGAGGCGTGGGAGGCCAGCAGATCCCCGTAGGATCCCGCGGCCCCGGGACCGTCGCCGAAATCCGGGTCGCGGCCGGCAATGTAAACGTATGTGCCGTTGGCCAGATCGACCATGCAGTAGCGCGAGGCGAAAACGCTGGCCACGCCCTTGACGATGTCGTTATACTGCCTGTTTTCGTCTTCCAGAATCTTTTTCTGGTAGCGCCAGCGCAAGAGGGCAAAAGCCGCGTATGCCGCGAAAATGGCCAGCAGGCTGGTTTCCAGCTCCACGCCGGAGCGGTTGGCCCTTGAAATCATCCCCCGCGTGACATTTTTGGGAAAAGCCTGCACAAGCACAAAGTTGTAGTCTTCAAGATGGATGACGCTAAGGTTGCCGAACTCGCTGTCCTCCCCGCAGGCGAAGGCCCCCTCGCCGCCGTTTTTGAATATCTCCGCCGCGCCCGCGGCCGCTTTGGCGTCAATCATGTTCTCCCCGAGAAGGTCGTCCAGGAGATTTCCGGCATATTTGCCGGAATTGGAAAAGGCTATGACCCTCCCTTGCGCGTCGCACAGAAAAACGGAAGCCGGCGCGCCGAAATAGGACGAACCGAGACTGCTGTGCAGATAGGTTTCATTTTTGTAGGCCCCGTGCAGCACGCCAATAATTTTGGCCCCGAAATAAAGCGGCGTGTAAAAGCTCAGAATTGGCTCGCTATAAAGGCGGGAATTGAAAACGGGCACCACGCCGCTCTTTCCTTTCATGCCTTCGCTGTAAAACTCCCTGCCCCTGTCGTCTGTCACGATCCCTCTGGAGGACAGGGTTTCGCCCTTTGCGTTGGTGAAGCGCACGCCGTCAAAAGGAGAGGATTTTTCCAGGTTTTCGAGCATGGAGGCGGTAACCTCGGGTTTCTGGAGCGTGTCGCTCAAAAACGCGGAATATGCCTGCATCAGGTTCTGCGCGCCCCTGAACTGGGCGTCCAGCCGACGCGCGGTCTGGATCGCGGCATCTTCTCCATAAACCCTGTTCTGCTCCTCGATGCGGTCATGATTCTGATCCGTAAAACGGTAAAAGACCGCAACCACCAGACAAAGCAGAAGCACGGAGAAAACGGCGCTCAAAATTTTCAGCTTCTTGCCCATGTCCGAAAAACCTCCGAAACCCGCTCCGGATTTTTGCCTTGGCAATTAGCGCGGATTGCGGCGGGCATCATATACCCGGGGGGAACGCGGCGCAAGCGCGGGGACAGGCCGGGGAATCGCCGGCGCCGGCAGGCCACGAGCTCCACTTCCTTTTCCTCGCCCGGCTCGAAACGGGTTGCCGTGGTGGCGGGAATCTTCAGATGCTTGCCGAACGCGGCCTCGCGGTCAAACTGCAGATAGCGGTTGACCTCGAAAAAGTGGAAATGGCTGCCCACCTGAACCGGACGGCAGCCCGTGTTATGCACAACAACCTTCACCGTGCGGCGGGTGGCGTTGCAGACACGGAAGCTTCAGGGCAAGATTGCAGGCATGAATGAGAGAAGAGGCAGATTGTGGCTTGACCAAAACTGGAAAAAAAAGTAGAAGGAATTTTCCAGAAACAATTTGATTTGGTATAGCAGTGACCTCTTCAACTCCCCTGCGAGGTTGTTTTGTGACCGGCACGGATACCGATGCCGGCAAAACTACTGTCGTTGCCGCGCTTTTGCGCGCTTTTTGCCTGAAAGGCCTTCCCTGTAGGGCAATCAAACCTGTGCAGACTGGCTGCACCCGCAACAACGGGACTTTATATGTCCCTGATTTGTTTCATTATACTGACGCCGTTAGATATCAAACAAATATTTCCCCCGATATCCGGGCGCTTGCCTGTTTCGAGCCTGCCTGTTCCCCGCATCTTGCCTCGCTGAAAACCGGCGTGCGGCTTGAGGCGGAAGACCTGGCCGCAAAAGCCCGCGCGGAAATGGCCGACGGCCGTTTTACCCTGATCGAGGGCGCGGGCGGCATTTACGCGCCCCTGAACGAGCGCCAGCATATTCTTGATCTCATGCTGGCCCTTGGGCTGCCCGTGCTGCTTGTGGCGCCCAATCGCCTGGGCTGCATAAACCAGGCCCTCATGGCCATGCGCGTCCTTGCGGAAACTCCTCTCCCGGCCGCGGGCCTCGTGCTTTGCGAAACAAGCCCCGCGGATGACGGCAACAGGGATCTTTTGCCTGAAAACAGCGCCTACCTTGCCCGGCATGCCCCGGAATTCGGCTTTCCGCTTCTTTGCGAACTGCCTTTCCTGCCAGAGCTTGCCTCGCAGGACGACCGGGCAAGGCGGCGGGGCTGGCAAAAACTTTCGGAATTTCTCGGGCCGGCCGCGGACCGTCTGGCCGCCCTTTGCAGCCCTGAGCCGGAAGACATCGCCGCGGACGACGCGGCCTTTGTCTGGCACCCGTATGCCGGCGCCGTTCCCGCGCCGAAAACATATGAGGCCGTGGCCGCGGAAGGATCCCGCATCCGCCTTTCGGACGGCCGCAGCCTGATTGACGGGATGTCGTCCTGGTGGTGCGCCAACCTTGGTTATGGCCGCGCGGATTTGCAGCTGGCCCTTGCAAGGCAGGCACGCATGCTGCCCCATGTCATGTTTGGCGGCTTTGCCCATGCCCCGGCGACGCGGCTGGCCAAAAAGCTGCTGGCCATCGCGCCCCCTGGCCTGGGGAAAGTTTTTTTCGCGGATTCAGGCTCCGTGGCCGTCGAAGTCGCGCTCAAAATGGCCATCCAGTACCAGCTTGCGGCCGGCAACAGCCGAAAAACGCGGTTTTGCGCCCTGCTTGGCGCATACCATGGCGACACCCTGGGCGCGATGTCGGTTTGCGACCCGGTAAACGGCATGCACCATGTCTTTGCCGGCTATCTTCCCGGGCAGATTTTTCTGGACCGCCCGCGCGCCCGTTTTGGGGGAGAGCCGGATATTGAGGATCTGGAAAACATGGAAAAGCGGCTGCGCGCGCATTCGGACGAGCTGGCGGCCGTTATTGTCGAACCCATTGTGCAGGGCGCGGGCGGAATGTGGTTTTATCATCCCGAATACCTGAAGCGGCTGAGAGAACTCTGCGCGGAACTCGGAATATTGCTGATAGCTGATGAAATCGCCACCGGCTTTGGCCGCACGGGCCGGCTTTTCGCCTGCGAATGGGCCGGCATCTCCCCGGATATCCTCTGCCTTGGCAAGGCGCTTACGGGCGGAATGATGAGCTTTTCGGCAGTATTGGCCAGCGGCCGGGTCGCGGAGGCAATCTCCAGCCCGAAAGACGATTCCGTGCCCGGCGTTCTCCTGCACGGCCCCACATTCATGGCCAATCCGCTTGCCTGTTCCGTCGCCCTGCAGGCCATTGAAACGCTCCTGGCCTTTCCGTGGCAAGAAAACGCTGCCCGCATCGGGCAGCGCCTTGCGGAAGGCCTGGAGCCATGCCGCAACCTGCCGGGAGTGGAGGATGTGCGGGCGCTGGGCGCCATTGGCGTTGTGGAGACCAAAAAACCGGTTGATACGGAAAGGATGCAGGCTTTTTTTGTGGAATCCGGAGTCTGGATCAGGCCTTTCAGCCGGCTGGTTTACCTGATGCCACCGCTTGTTGCCGCAAACGATGAAATTGACGCGCTTTGCGCCGCGATACGCAAAGCCTGCGAAAGGGGCCTGCATCTGTGATCCTGTTCCTGCTTTACGCAATTCTCCTGCTTGGCATCGGCGTGTGGGACGCCATGCGCGAAAGGCGCGGCGGCGCGATGGATTCTTTTTTTGTCAATTCCCGCAGAAGCGGCCCCTGGCTCGTGGGAATCTCCATCGCCGCTTCCTGCGTCGGCGGTTCGGCAACCCTCGGCATGGCCGGTCTTGCCTGGCAGGCCGGAACGCCGGCCTTCTGGTGGCTGGGCAGCGGAGCTTGCGGGCTTGTTTTGCTATGCGTTTTTCTGGCCCGCAAGGTCAGGCAAAGCGGCGCCCGCACAATGCCGGAAATGGTTGATTTCTGGCTTGGATCCGGCAGGTTCGGCTGGTTTTCGCCGCGCCGCCTTGTCTCGCTGATCATCCTGCCGGCCTGGCTGGCCATTCTTGCAGCGCAGTTTCTGGCCATGGGCAGTCTGACAGGCGTCCTTGCCGGCCTGGAGCCTGGCCCCGCCCTGCTGGCCGGGGCTGCCCTTGTCTGCGCGTATTCCGCCATTGGCGGCCAGGCTTCCGTAATGCGCAGCGATTTGCCGCAATTTTGCATAATGCTTGCCGGGCTTGCGCTGGCCCTGCTTTATCTTGTTCTCCACAATCCCCCGGCCGCCTGGAACTTCAGGCCGGAATTTGTCAACAGCGATTTTCCCCCGTCGCGGCTCTGTTATTTTCTGGCCGTTATCGGCGGCAGTTATGTGGTTTGTCCCATGCTTTTCGGGCGCATTTTAAGCGCGCGCGATGAAAATGCCGCGCTTGCCGGCTGCCGCATCGGCATTTTGGGCATCCTGCTCTGCGCGGCGCTGGTCACCTTTCTGGGCCTTGCGGCCAGGGGCTTCGTCCCCGCGGGCACAGCGCCCGACAACGTTCTGGCCAGCGCAATGAATTCCATGCCGCCCTGGGTCGCCGCGCCGCTTCTGCTCGCGCTTTTGAGCGCGGTGCTTTCCTCCTCCGATTCCTGTCTTGTTACCGCGGCAACCGTATTGTGCAATGATATCCTGCGGGTCGGGGAAAAGAATCTGGGCCTGTCCTGCAGGGCGGCTGCCTGCGCGCTTGGCCTGCTTGGCTGGCTTCTGGCCGCGCGCGGGCACGGCATCCTGGACCTTTTGCTGATGGCAAACGATATATACGTCAGCGGAGTGGTGGCCCCCGTTTTCTTTGCCATGATCCTGCCGCGCAGCCTTGCGCCAACGGAAGGCATCTCGATTTTGGCAGTCCTTGCCGGCGGATTGCTCGGCATGGCCGGCGCAATCAGCGGGCTGCACGCGCCAGTTTATGCCGGCATGGCCATTTCCGGAGGCATCATCCTGCTCCGGGCAAGCCTTGTTTTCCGCGAAATCCGCCAGCCGCGGAGTGCCTAGTATTACAT
>VSMX01000116.1 GCA_009773975.1 Desulfovibrio sp.
ATGCTATAGGGTCGCTGCTTCGCCAACGCCTCCTTTGGCGGCGCTCCCGCTGGATCGCGACTATTGCAGCTTGATGCGGCAATAACTTCCGTAATTCCGTTTCCCTTTTGCGATTCCGGGATGGCGGAATACGACAGGTTCCGGCGAATTCAAAAAACGGATTCGCCTTTTGGCATCGGATAGGTTTTTTTTGTAAATTCTTAAACAAAACGCGATTACGCAAAGAAAACCATGCCTATTTATGAATATCAATGTCCGAAATGCGGACGCATTTTCGAGGAATGGGTAAAATCCTCGGAAGCGCACAAGGAAGAACCTTGCCCGGAATGTGGCGCACCATCTCCCCGCATCATGTCCAGAACATCCTTTGTTCTCAAGGGTGATGGCTGGTATGTTAGCGATTACGGCTACCGCAAGGGCATAACCGATGATGGAGGGGCGGGGGCCGAGGCTCCCGTTCCGGCAACGCCTGTAACGCCAGCGGCCCAGGGCGAAAAAAGTGTTTCCACGCTCGAAAACGCGCCCAAAAAATCCGCGGCCAGGGCGGAAGGCGCTGAAAAAGCGTCTTCTGAAAGGTCTTCTTCCAAAAAGGAAGCTTCCGCCATGGATGCGCCAAAAAGCGCCAAAACAACATCAAATAAAGGCGCCTCATGATTGCCCGTTACACAAGGCCCCGCATGGGGCAGGTCTGGACCGAGGAAAACAGGTATCGCGCCTGGCTTGAGGTAGAACTCGCCATTTGCGAGGCAAGGGCAGGCGAAGGAGAAATTCCTTCCAGCGCAATGGAGGAAATCAGGTCAAAGGCAGCCATTGACGTTGACAGGATTTTGGCCATCGAGGAAACTACCCGGCATGATGTCATAGCCTTCCTGACTTCCCTGGAAGAAAAGATAGGGCCGTCATCGCGCTATATTCACAAGGGCTGCACTTCAAGCGACATTGTGGATACAGCCAATGCCCTGTTGGTTCAGCAAGCCGGAAAAATCATCCTCGAAGATCTGGAAGAATTTTTGCATAGCCTCGGGAAGCTGGCAAAAAAATATAAGGGAGCGCTCTGCATGGGCCGCACTCATGGCGTCCATGCCGAACCAACAAGCTTTGGCTTGAAAATGGCCGGCTTTTACGCCGAATTCGTCCGGCACCGCAAACGCGTACGAGATGCGCTTGAAGGCATGCGGGTGGGCAAGATATCCGGCGCGGTCGGTACCTATGCCTTTATTACACCCAGGCTGGAAAATGCGGCCCTGCATATTCTTGGCCTGGCCGTTGATCCACATTCCACGCAAATTGTACAGCGCGACAGGTACTCCCAATTTTTTACGGCGCTGGCCATCATGGGCGGCGGAATCGAACGGCTTTCGCTTGAACTCAGGCACTTGCAGAGAACAGAGGTTCTTGAAGCGGAAGAAGGATTTTCCAAAGGACAAAAGGGCTCATCGGCGATGCCCCACAAAAAGAATCCGATTTCAGCGGAGAATCTGTGCGGAATATCCCGCCTGCTGCGTGGCAATGCTCTGGCCGCGATGGAAGACCAGGCCCTCTGGCATGAACGGGATATCAGTCATTCTTCGGTTGAACGGGTCATCATGCCCGATTCCACCATTCTTGCGGATTATGCGCTCGCGAGGCTGAAGGGAATATTGGATCGCCTGGTAGTGCATCCTGACCAGATGCTCAAAAATATGGAATTGAGCTTCGGCCTTTATTTTTCACAGCGTGTGCTGACTGCCTTGCTTGAAGCGGGCATGGAAAGGCAAAAGGCCTATGAAACCGTTCAGGCTCTCGCCATGCGCAGTTGGCGCGACCATATACAGTTTCCGCAGCTTGTCGCGAAAGATGAAAATATTGCCAAAATGCTGGGCAAGGAAAAGCTTGGGGAGCTTTTCGACCCGTCAGCGTATCTGGCTAGTGAAGATACGATTTTCGAGCGTGTTTTCGCGCCGGAAGCGGGTGATTGTCCTGAATAAACCAGGTCCGGGGGCAGCATGGATCTCAAGAAAAGACTGGCCAGACTTCTATTGGCCAAATCATACAAGGAAGGGGACTTCGTTCTGGCATCCGGCCGCAGGAGCGATTATTATTTCGATTGCCGCGTAACCGCGCTCTCCGCGGAAGGCTCCTGGCTTATTGGCAAGCTTTTCAATGAAATTCTGGCCCAGCTGGCCATCAAGGGCGTTGGCGGCATGAGCCTTGGCGCAGATCCCCTTGTTTCGGCAACCACTGTAATTTCCTGGGAACTTGGCCGTCCGCTGCACGGACTTCTGGTTCGCAAACAGGCCAAGGATCACGGCACGGCCCAATTTGTCGAAGGCCTGGGCAATTTCGACCAGGGCGACAACGTGGCCATGCTGGAAGACGTTGTAACAACAGGCGGTTCATTGCTTCTGGCCTGTAACCGTGTCCGGGATTGTGGCCTGAAAATTGGAGCCTGTTGCGCCATTCTTGACCGGGAGGAAGGCGGCCGCGAGGCCCTGGCCAAGGCAGGTTACAATTTGCTTTCTCTATTTACCCGCAAGGATTTGCTTGAGCTTGGGCGTAGTTAGAATTGATGCCTTTCGGCGCTTTGGGGGCCTGATTTTGGCCTTTTCCGCGGCCTTTTGCCTGGTCTGGCCATTTTGCGCCAGTGCGGAAAACTGGCAGGCGCGCATTTATGAAGAAGGCTCTCCCCAAAGACTGGTGGGCGTCGATAAAAAGAGCGGCACCTTTTTCTATTTTGAGAAAAAAAGTCCCCTCAAGGCCCGTTTTTCCTATCCCTGCGTTACCGGCCAACTGGCTGGCGACAAGCAGCAGGTAAACGACCTGCGCACTCCCGAGGGAATTTATTTTGTTGAGTACAAAATTGCCAGCGGACTGGATTTTCGTGAATACGGCGGCATTGCCTATACATTGAATTATCCCAATCCTGTGGACAGGCTGCGCGGCAAAACCGGCCACGGCATCTGGATTCATAGCAAGGGTTTCGAGCTTGTCCCCACAAAGGGTTGTGTGGCTATTGGCTTAAGGGATATTGCCGAGGTTGGACCAAATCTTTTGCCGGGCACGGCCGTTGTGCTGGCCTGGGAACTGGATCGGAAACAGGCTGCCAAAAACGACACGGCAAAGCTTCTGACCCGGCAGATGCACGACTGGAGCGCAGCCTGGGCAGCAAGGTCGAAGAAGCTTTTTGATTTTTACGACAAGGATTCCTATTCGAAGGCCACCGAAAATTTTGACGCGTTTCGGCAGAACAAGGAAAGGCTTTTCAAAATCCTCAATTTCATCAAAATTTACAATCGCGAAATCCATGTTCTGGAAGGACCGGGCTATTGGGTAACCTGGACAGAACAATTCTATACCGCTTCCAATCTGTCCACAGAAGGCATACGCAGGCTTTATTGGCAAAAGGGTGAGGATAACAAATTCCGCATTGTGGGCATGGAATGGACGCCGCGCGATGTGGGGATGCGCGCCGATTTCCTGCAGGGGCGACTTGTGGCCGAAAATATTCCCAATTTGGCAAGCGACGCGGCGAGCGAAAAGCCGATTGCACCCAGGCTTGATATGCCAGAAATGGCCGGCGATGCTGCTGTTCCGGCGCCAATAGAAGCAAAGGGCATGCAGGCTGCCCTGCAAGTGCCGGGGCAGGCTGTGCCTGCCCGGGACAAGACGGATGCCTTGTCCGCAAAGCCTGATGTCCTGGTTCGCGAGAGCCAGGATGAGCAAAATCCGCCAGTCGTGCCACGCGCCTCTTTGCTGGAGATGGCAAAAAATTTGCTCATGGCCATAAGCGAACCGCTTATTCCAAAACGTCCTGCGGAAATTGAAGAGCCAGCCGAATTTATCTGGGGCAAGGGTCCGAGCATTGGCAATGAAGGCCGGAAAAAGGAAACCGCGCCGGAAAAGCCTGTGGAAAAAGATGAAAAGCCACGGGAAAAAATTGTTCCCGCTGTGCCCGATACGGAAAAGACCATGGATGCGGCGCGTATAGCCACGCTGAATGCGCTGGATAGCTGGAACAGGGCCTTTGCTGCCAGGGATCGCTCAATAGAGCAGTTCTATGATCGCAAAAATTACAATCGTGTCCTACGGGTGCCGCACGGCTTTTCCTTTGGCCAGGCAATGATTGAATTGAGGCGCCACTATTCGCGTCCCTGGATACTGGTTATCAACCGGCCCTGGAAAATTACCGTGCGCGATGATGCGGTGG
This sequence comes from Desulfovibrio sp., assembly GCA_009773975.1. Classification (GTDB taxonomy): domain Bacteria; phylum Desulfobacterota; class Desulfovibrionia; order Desulfovibrionales; family Desulfovibrionaceae; genus Desulfovibrio. The sequence goes on from VSMX01000116.1 coordinate 4,187, forward strand.
AGACAAGCTGCGATCAGCTAGTTTCATCTCTCAACGGCATGGAACAGGGCGTGCGTAAATTATGGTGGAAGGATGACGGCAATGGAAAGATGAAAATTGTCGCCTCCAGTTTCCAACCGCGAGATGTTGGCTTGAGAGCCCATTTTCTTGAAACCATTAGCGGCGATATTTCCGCCATGCTTGAAGAGTGGCGCAAGGCCTGGCAGGCCGGGAAGGTGGATGATTACATTTCCCACTATACTTCCGATGCCGTGCAGCAGGGCAGGCAGGGCGCGCAAAATATCAGGCGCCAGAAAGAAGGGCTCTGGAGTCGCGTCAAGCCCGTGACCGTTGCGCTTTCGGGAGTGCGCCTGACGTTGGACAAGCAGGGCGTTCGCGCGGATATGAGCCAGTTCTACAAGGATTCCGTTGGCAGAAGCGACAAGGGCATCAAGACTCTTGTCCTGCATTTTGACGGCAAAAAATGGCGCATCGCTCGTGAAGACTGGGTTGCGAACAATCAACAGGCAAGGCTGGCTATCCCCTGATGCGTTATCGTGAGCAGCTGGGCATTATCCTTATGCGGGACAAGGGACCCCGCCACAGCTATCACATGCGGATGAGCCACTTTATCGCGCTGCTGGTTTTTTTTGCGAGTATGCCGGCGCTTTGCGCCATTCTTGCCTGGCAATGCGCGGAACTCTGGGATCAGAACAAGGTGCTTCGCGCCAATGTGGGGCGCTTCGAGGCAGATGCCCAGCTTGCCCAGGCCAGGGCTGAGCGCCTTGCCTATCTTGAGGAATTGCTCAACCAGGCTTCCGTGCCGGCCAGGGACATAATTTTGCGGCGGCTTGCCTCCGGCAACGCCCCGCCGCAGGAAGTTGCCCCGGAAACAGCTGAGCCCAATTTGCATGAGGAGGGCCCGGGCCATGAAGAATTTACCGTTCTGGACAATGGCCGGGTCAAGATAAGCAATGTTCAGGTCAAGAGAGTTGGCAGCAATGGACTGCGCATAGGCCTTGATTTGCGCAATCCCGATAATGAAAAGATGCTGGCCGGCGAAATTTCCGTCACCTTGCTAACTGCTGACGGCCAAAAAATCCCCCTCATTTTTGATCCCCTGGAATCGGGATCTTTCAGGATAAACCGTTTCAAAAGAGCCACGATGATTTCCCATCCCGGCAGAAATATCAGCCTGGGCAATAGCCAGGTAATTGTTGAAGTAAAAGATGCCGAGGATACGCCGCTTTATAGAAATGTTTATGCCGTTCAGCAATAACAAGCTGTTTCCATTTACCTGTATTTCAAAAACCAAATTCCGTAGGCAGCCAGAATCGCGCCCACGCCAAGGGACAAATCCCTGTCCCCTATCGCGCCGGCCACAACCATAATCAGGCCAGACAACAGCAGGTGTTTGCCATTCATAAAAAGCGCCAGCAATTGGCAAAACAGCCCTGCCACCGCCAGGGCGGGAAAAAGCCAGGGGCAAATGCCATCGGGAACTTGATAGATCATTGCTGCTTCTTCCGTTCACAAAGGTATTCGCGACAAACTTTGACAATGCTCAAGATTTTACAAGAAACATTGTCATCAAGGATATAATGCTTATTTAACAAACCGACCAGGATTTTTTTATCCAGTCTGGCGTTTTCCAGGATTTTTCACATCCTGATTTTTTCCGGAAAATTACACAGGTAGATTTTATGAGCGACTTGACACCGCGTCAGATAGTAGCCGAACTTGACAAGTTTGTCGTGGGCCAGGAACAGGCTAAAAAAATGGTGGCTATAGCCGTCAGGAACCGCTGGAGAAGGCAACATCTTTCTCCTGAGCTGCGCGATGAGATCGCCCCAAAAAATATTATCATGATGGGGCCAACAGGCGTTGGAAAAACGGAAATCGCGCGACGCCTCGCCAAATTGTCCAGGGCGCCTTTCGTCAAGGTTGAAGCCACCAAGTTTACGGAAGTTGGCTATGTTGGCCGCGATGTGGAATCAATCATCAGGGATTTGATGGAAATCGCCATCAATCTTATGCGGGAAGAGGAAAATGCGCGCGTAAGCGACGCAGCCAAAGCCGCGGCCGAATCCCGCTTGCTTGATCTTCTTCTTCCCCATTCTTTTGGCAGCGACGAACGCAACTCTACAAGAGAAAAGCTGCTTCAGCAATTCAGAATAGGCTATCTCGACGACCGTGAAGTCGAGATGGAAGTAACCGAGCAGCACACGGGAAAAGGCATCGACATCTTCGCAATACCAGGCATGGAAAACATGGGCGGCCAGGTCAGGGATATGTTCAGCAAGGCTTTTCCGCCAAAGCGCCAACGGCGCAAAATGAAATTGAAAAATGCCTTTAATATTCTTGTTCAGGAAGAATCCGGAAAACTGATTGATGAGGAATCCCTTGTGGAGCGAGCCCGTGAAAGGGTGGAGCAGACTGGCATTGTTTTTATTGACGAAATCGACAAAATTGCCAGCACCTCCCAGAACAGGACCTCTGATATTTCTCGTGAAGGTGTGCAAAGGGATCTTTTGCCCATCGTGGAAGGCAGTGTGGTCAATACCAAGTACGGCATGGTCAGAACCGATCACATCCTGTTCATAGCCGCAGGATCTTTTCATTTCAGCAAGCCATCGGACATGATCCCCGAACTTCAGGGCCGCTTCCCCTTGCGCGTGGAATTGCAGCCTCTGGGCAAAGATGAGTTTTTGCGCATTCTCACAGAACCCCATAACGCTTTGACAAGGCAATATGAGGCTCTTTTGGGCACGGAAAAAATAGATCTGACATTTACAAAAGAAGGCTTGGAAGAAGTCGCCGCGTTTGCCGAAGAAACCAATGCCCGTACGGAAAATATCGGCGCCAGGCGCCTTTACACGATTATGGAAAAGATTTTGTCCGATATTTCCTTTGAAGCGCCAGAAAAGCCGGGTGAAAAAATTTCAATTGACAAGGATTACGTCAATCAGCACCTGGAAGAATTACGTAATGACCAGGATTTGAGCCGCTATATTTTATAGCAGTTTTTGAAAAATTATTTTTTGCTTGACAGTTACCCTCATCTGTCCTACAAAACCGTCTCGCACATTGAGAAAGCGATTTGCGAAAGGAATTTCAAAA
>VSMX01000117.1 GCA_009773975.1 Desulfovibrio sp.
GCATATAGCTTTTCGCGTCGGCTAGGTTTCAGATGTCTTCCGGCTTATCCGCATGAGCCGCACTTTTTATAGAGCGGCTCATGCTGAATTCTATGATCACCAGCCAACTTTCACGTTCGCGAAATGTCGCGCAACCTTCCTCAACTGTGTCGGAATGACAATTCCTTGCGGGCATTGCCAGGAGCATTCTCCGCAGTCATTGCAACGGGCTGCTTCCTGTGGGCTATTTTTCAGCTCAAGGCCATAATGATGTTCGCAAATCGGAATCCTGTTCAGTTCAAACTCCTTCGTGCTGTTGTACATTGAAAAACAGCAGGAAATGAATACCCCATTGGCCTGGGCAAGATTTTTGATGACAGGAGTTATTGACCTGAAATCGGGTGAAACATAATAGACGCCGCCGGACGCATCCGTTGCGCTGCCATGAAAGTCCGAGAAATAAAAGCCACCGTCAGGAGCGAGAACCAGGTCATTTGGCCAAAAACCAGCTTCCACCGGAATTATGGTTTCGATTTTGTCCGTATCCGACGAGCAGGCCAAAATTGCGCCTTCGCGTTTTGCAAGATCCAGCCCTGCCATGAACAGGCGGCCATCCTCGCCCAAGGCAAGACCGCCCACTCCTTGAGAATGCATGGGGCTTGCTTGTAACAAAGGATCACCCACTTGCGGAACGCGCCCATATTGTCCCGGCGGATCTTGTTGGGCTTGATCTGATTTGCTCAAGACAGCAAATGGTTGCTAACGAACTATCGGCATGGATTGGAAAAAGAATGGAAATGCTTAATGTCGTTGCGACATATACACTGCTTTATAATGCATCACTTATGGTACTGGAAGGAGTTGGGGCGGCGGTATGCCTTGACGGGATAATTGACACGTCAGACACAAGTCTGCTTTGTTTTCGTCCGTTCAAGCCATCGCTGAAGGTCAGTCTTGATGTGGCCTGGAAAAAGCATCAGGTCTTTTCAAAGGCGGCTGATGCTTTTTTGCAAAACTTAAGGAAATGCTTATTAAAAGAGCATCTTTTGCCCAACGCGTGAAAATTATAAAAAATTTTAAGAATCACGATTAAATTTTCATAACTTCTTACTTTTTATTCCTTTTTCACATGGCTTTTGGGGCCTATTTTGAAATTTGGGCGCAATTATCCCTATGCAGGCCGTTTTCGGCCTTCCCATATACGCATTAAAAGATTTGCGCTCCCAAAAAGTATGTATAAACGTTGGGCGTTTTTATACAGGCCTTTGTAACGCGTTTTGGAGTATCCAAACAGCTTCTTTACGATATGGAGTGGATGCTCCACGTGGCAACGCACCCGGGATTTCCTCTTTTCGATTTGCCTGTCCCAATCATGACCAGCCGGCGCTCTTTTCACACTTCCAAATGCCGGAATTTGAGGAGTGCTGTCGCGTCCGGAACCTGCTCATCGAAAAAGTTGATGCCCATGAACATGCGGAAGGCGTGGCTATCATATATGGCCTCTTCAACAGCTTCATCAGAAAGATTGAACCAGCATTGCAAAAGATACATTCGCAGCATTATTTCGATGCCGCGTGGCTTGCGTTCGCGTTTTCCGGCCGGGTAATATGGCTCAATCAGGGAAATCCAGACCGCCCAGGGAATAAAAGCATCCATAGCGCGAAGAAATTCTTCTCTTTTGGTTGTTCTTTTACGCAAACTATTTTCAAAATCGCTCATGCTGGTCTGTTTCATATAAAATTCCCCTCGTGGGGATTATACAACAAAATTGCACTTTTGGCGATAATTATTTGCCCAATTAATCAGTGATTCCCTAAAGAAAATAATATATTAGATAAAGAAAAGGGACTTGCGACATCAATCGTAAGTCCCTGAAATTTTTGGTCGGGATGAAAGGATTTGAACCTTCGACCCCTTGAACCCCATTCAAGTGCGCTTCCAGACTGCGCTACATCCCGACGCAGGAAGAGTATGTAAATGTTTGCCGTGCAAATGTCAAGCAATTAACCTATGGCATTTATCACAAGCCCGGTATCCATCATGTTCATTGCGGAAAGACGAAAATTATCCTGCATGAAAGAATGCACGCTGGCTTCCGATTCCGCCTGGGGCGCAGCCGCTGTTGAATCATTGACTATGCTGGGCAAGTACACGATCGCATTGCCGTCTCCGGGAGTGGAATCTTCCATATAATCAAGTCCAAGCCAATAAGGATCGAAGGATATCATTGCAACCTCCGCAATCAGCCCCGGCGATGTTTTTTGGTCTTGCGCGCGGCCTGCCGCGCTTGCCGTCTGGGTTGGCTTTTTTTTGCCGGTCGCGCTTCCGGCTTTTCCTTTTCCACTATTGCCCTGTCCGGCACCAGGCTGTCAACCTTGTAGCCGGCAAGCGCCTTTCTGCCTTCAAGCAAGGCAAGCTCCTTTTCCACTGTCTGCCTGAATTCGGCCATGCGTTTGGGCGTCACAGAAGCTCCGCGCGGGTTGATGGCCTTTGTGGGGTCAATAAATACGCCTTTCTGGCGCAGGCGAAAATCCAGGTGCGGCCCCGTTGAAAGCCCCGTGCTGCCCACAAAGCCGATTACCTGCCCCTGGCGCACTTTGGTGCCTTCTTTCAGGCCCCTGGCAAAACCGGAAAGGTGGGCATACATCGATTCCAGACCAGCAACATGGCGAACTATAATCTGGTTGCCGTAACCGCCGCCCCAGCCGCGCTTTGTAACCACGCCTTCGCCAACTGCCTTTACAGGCGTTCCTGTCGGCGCGCCGTAATCAACGCCAAGATGCGGTCTTGTCTTGCCCAGAATGGGATGTTTGCGGTTGTGGGAAAAACGCGATGTAATTCTTGTAAACGCAAGCGGCGACTGCAAAAGCGTTTTCTTGAGGTTTTCGCCCTTGCGATTGTAATACTGCTGGCCCGAACCGTCATTGAAAAGATAGGCTTCGTAGGTTTTGCCCTGGTTTGTAAAGCGCGCGGCCAGGATGCGGCCATAGCCCTTGTATTCGCCATCGCGGAAACGTTTTTCAATCAGCACGGAAAAGCTGTCGCCCTCCCTCAGGTCACGGATAAAGTTGATTTCCGAACCGAAGAGATCGACAAGCTTGAGGGCCAGATGCGGATTTTCGCCAATATCGGCCACGGCCTGGAAAAGATTGTCGTCGATGGCTGTCTCCGCAGTGGCCAGAACAGTGTCATATTTTATGGGTTCAATGCGCGCGCAGGGGGATTCGCAGCCCTCGACAACCAGGCATTTTTTGCTGTCAATTTCATATTCGAAACGCTGCAGGCGGCCGCCGTCTGTTTCTATCACATAGGGCTGCCCTTCGCGAAAATTGCGCAGGGAAAATACTTTCCTGGCCGCGGTCAGGTAATGGCCCACGCTGCCGTCCGTGGATTTTTCCAGCAGGCCGCCAATTGTCTCACCCTTTTCCACCGTGCCGCGGGTGACGCCGTTTGCCACAGGGCGGGAAATGGACTGCGCTACGCGAGTCATTTCCCCGGCAAGGCGCGCGGGGTCAAAAGCATCGTCATCCGCGTCTGGCGCCTCCAGGTTTTTAATCGAGAGAATCCGTTCCGGCCCAGGCTGCCTGGTTGTGGAGTTTGCCGAATCTGGCAGGCCTGTGTGCTTGACAAAAAAACCACAGATAAATACTGCGGTTGCGAATATGGCGAGACAGAATTTACTCATCGTTTTATACCTTCGGTAAGACTATTATGCGGAATGCAACCGGGTTTGTCCAGTGCGGGATTCAATTTCATGCATTGCCAGATGTTTTCAAACGCCTTACATTTTGTTAAAAAAAGCAGACCGATTAGCGGATGGATTTTTTAGGAACGAATTCCATAAAGTTTGGCGGCAAGTTGCCGAAAAACAGGACAAAACGGAAAATGAATCCATTTCTGCCATTCTCTGGCAAGGGGAACAAGCATGCGTAACTCTCTCAGTTCAAGTCTGGTGGCAATTTTTGTCTGTTTTATAATCCTCGCCTGCGCGGCCTGCGTTGCCAGCGTCTGCTTCTCACTCGGCAGCGCCGGTTTCTATGCCTCCCTGCCGGGCCTCGGGGCTGCCGTGGTTGTTGCCATTATCGGCGCTTTCATTCTTGGATCCCGGCTTGGCGGCCTAAATGCGCTAATCGCCTTTGCCAATGAAAGGGCGGCCGGCAAAAAGGTCACCCTGGACATGGCCAAATGCGCCTCAATCGCGCCACTGGCAAGGGCCGTCCAGGGCATGGAAAACAAGGCCGATTCCAGGGATCAATGGTACGAAGGCATTCTCAATGCGCTGCCCTGGACAATTGCCGTTACGGACATGAACATGAACTGGACATTCTGCAACACTGCCTCGCTCAAATCCATGAATAAGTCCAACATGGGTGAAATCCTTGGCAAACATTGCTCCGCAAAGAACGGCAATATCTGCAACACGCCCAATTGCGGCATAGAACAGCTCAGGAAGGGCAATAACGAAGTCCTCAATCATATGCCAAACGGCAAGACAATGAAAATCATCCTTGCCTATCTGCAGGATGCTGCCGGCAAGCGCATAGGCCATGTCGAGGTCGGCGAGGATGTTACGGAACGCATCGCTCTTGAGGAAAAGAGCAAGAGAGCCGCGATGGAAGCGCGTGCGGCAATGGTAGCCCAGCTTGAAGGCGTGGTGCGGGCAATTGACGAGGGCGCGGAAGGCTTGAACAGAGCTCTTGATGATGTGCGCAACCAGGCCTATGAAGCCGCAAACCGCCTTTCGGAAGCGGCCACGGCCATGAACGAGATGAATTCCACGGTGCTCGAAGTAGCCAGCAATGCGGAAGGCGCGGCGGATGCGGCTTCTTCCGTGCAGGGGCAGGCCAATGAAGGCAACAACCTGGTTTTGAAGACCATCGAAAGCCTGCGCACCCTGCGCACGCTCTCGCTTTCGCTCAAGTCCGATATGGGCAATCTGGACAAGCAGGCCAATGATATCGGCACAGTCCTTACCCTTATTCGCGATATAGCGGATCAGACCAATTTGCTGGCCCTCAACGCGGCCATCGAGGCGGCCCGCGCCGGCGAGGCCGGCCGCGGATTCGCGGTTGTGGCCGATGAAGTCCGCAAACTGGCGGAAAAGACCATGAGCGCGACCCGCGATGTGGAATCCGCAATCGAGGCTATTCAGGAAGGCACAACCAAAAGTTCGTCCACAATGGACAATGCGGTTACGGCCATAGAGGAAACCAGCCGTATCGGCGAGGACTCCGGCCACGCGCTGGAAAAGATTTCCAACCTTGCGGAAGATTCCAGTGTGCGCGTATCGGCGATTGCCGCTGCGGCCACGGAACAGTCGGCGGCATCCGAGGAGATCAACCGCAGCATTACCGAGGTTAATCATCTTAGCGCGGAGATAGCCAGGGTTATGGGCGAGAGCGTTGAACAGACTGCGAGTATGGCGCGTGAAGCGCATGTGCTGACGGAAATACTGGAGAATATGCGCAAGGAAGGCTAGAACAATCCTTTGCGCACCTATGCCGATTGGGGCCTACGGGCCCCTTTTTAATTCCCAATGAAGTGGACACAGGGCATAATCAGCACGCGCGCTGGCGAAAGACTGGCAATTGAGCCAGAAATAATCTCCGCCAGCAGGGCAACGGACATCCCGGCATTTCATGCCCGCTGGCTGCTGAACAGACTTTCCGAAGGCTACTGCCTCTGGAAAAACCCTTTCAACCCATCTCAAAGCCAATATGTCAGTTTCAAAAAATGCAGGCTGATTGTTTTCTGGAGCAAAAATCCCGAGCCCCTTCTGCCTCATCTGCGCCGCATTGAGGACATGGGCCTGCAATTCTGCTTTCACTTCACCATTAACGACTATATTGCGGAAAATCTTGAGCCCGGTCTGCCGCCGCTTGCCCGGCGCATCGCCGCATTCCGGCGGCTTTCCGAACGTTTTGGCCGGGAAAGGCTAATCTGGCGCCATGATCCGATAATCCTTGGAGCGGGCCTTGACGTCGCAGTCATTCTGAAAAGGATAACAAGGCTTGCCGAACAAATCGCGCCCTTTGCCTGCAGGCTTGTATTCAGCTTTGTGGATTTCTACCGCAAGACGGAACGCAACCTGGGGCGAATCAATCCCGACTTTCGGGCGCCGACAAGGGATGAGGCGAAAAAGCTTGCCGAGGGACTTGCCCAACTCCCTTTGCCTGTTTATTCCTGCGCCGAAAACCTGGTTCACCCCAAAATCCGGCCCTCGTCCTGCATTGATCCCGAACTTGTAAAAAAACTTTGCCCCGATCTTGCCGCGGTGCTTCCAGCGGCAAAAACGCAAAAAGCCCTTCAGCTTCCGCTTTTGCCTTCCGCAAAGGACATTCCCAGGGAAAAGCTTTGCGGGTGCATTCCTGCAAAGGATATAGGGACTTACGACAGCTGCCGTCATGGGTGCGTATATTGCTATGCCTGCAATTCCAAAAATTCCGTGCTGGCAAAACTGCGCAGGATGAATGTGGATTCCGAAAATTTGTGAAGCGGCTGGTAAAATTTTTTCAACTTTTTTTGAAAAATTCGTCTTTGGGTCTTGCGGATGCTTGCATCTGAATTTACATTATGCTCATGGTGGTTGAACCATAATACTTACATTAAAACGATGATGGTTGACTGGCAGGATGTATTCAGCAAGGACGGTCTGTCCTGGCAGGATGGCCCAAATCTGGCCAATCCGCCGGCTTTGCGCGATCTGGAAGAGCTCAGGAGATTTCTGGATGCGGTGCATATTCGCTATTGCCTTGCAAAGCCCTATCAGGAAGACCCCTCGTATCCCGTTGTCGAAGGGCGCGAGCTTCTGCCTTCATTTGAAAGCGACATAGTCGAGTACAGGAATTTGCCCGGCTTTTCCCTGGTCGCCTTTGCCCGTCCCCTGGATTATTTTTCCGAAATTTTCCAGTTTGACAAGCTGCACTCGCACAAGGGCGAAATGGGCGAGGATTTTTGCCTGTTAAGGGATCATGTCTTTGCCAGCAACATCAACACTCTTGCCTCGCGCCTGCCCAGGGCGGCCCGTCCGAAGTTCAGCCAGGAATTTGCCGCTACCGATGTCAGCGGGCTTGCGGCATATCCGGCGCTTTTGCCCTACCTCCTGCAAATGGACAGGGCCCAGGTGCTTTCCTGGGATAACGAGCATAATTTTCATCTTTCCGGCGTTTTCGCCTCCTTTCCTTCTGATATCGACAGCGAATTGAAGCGCTTTGGCC
>VSMX01000118.1:0-5480 GCA_009773975.1 Desulfovibrio sp.
GACAGGCTTGAATCCTGAATCCCGTTGTCAGATATGGGAAATATATATTTTTTACATTTTTGTTTAAAATATGGAAGAGGCCCAGCTTGCGGGAATTTATGGACGAAACACAAGCGTTGCAGATTTTTGCTTGCCATTTAAACTTTATTACTTAAATTAACTGCAAAATTGATACGCAATGCGGTGGCATCCAATTATATATAATCCAAGCTTTTACACTGATTACAGGGGGGTTTATGAGTCAGGGAGGATGTTGTGATTCCGTGCCTCTTCCGGAGGTAACTTTTTCCACTTTTATTATTTCTCTTGCATCTTCCGTGCTGGTGGGCCTGGGGGAAGTGCCCGACCCGGCTTCCGGAAATTGCGAAAAGGATATGCTTTTGGCCAGGCACAATATTGATGTTCTGGAAATGCTCCGGCAAAAGACACTGGGACGCCTTGAGCCACAGGAATCTTCACTTCTGGAAAGCCTGCTTTGCGAGCTCAGGCTCAAATACGTCATCAAGTGTGATTGCCAGTGTGGAGCAGCGGGCCAAGTATAGAGGCCAACATATAAAACAACGGAATAACAATGAAAGAGATTAAAGTTGGCCTTGTCGGCATAAGCGGCTATGCGGGCATGGAACTGGCCAGGCTCCTGGCGCGCCATCCGGCCATGCGTCTTGTCTGCGCCTGCTCCAGAGCGGAAGCGGGGAAAAAGCTCGGGGATTTTTATCCTTTTTTGCGTAGCGTGCCAGGAAGCGATGTGGAGATAAGCGTTTTTGATGCCGAAACCTGCGCAAAGGCCTGCGATGTTGTCTTTCTGGGCGTTCCCGCTGGCACTGCCATGAAAATGGCGCCCGACTTGCTGGCCCACGGCGCAAAGGTTGTCGATCTTTCCGCTGATTTTCGTATCCACGATGCCAGCATTTATGAAGACTGGTACAAGTTTACCCATTGTTGCCGCGAAATTTTGCCGCGCGCGGTTTATGGCCTGCCAGAACTGTATGCGGCCGAAATTGCGCGCACAAGTCTTGTGGCCAATCCCGGTTGTTATCCAACATCAATTATTCTTGGCCTTTACGCGGCGCTCAAGAATAATCTGATCCGGACAGAAAATATAATTATCGATTCCAAATCCGGCGCCAGCGGCGCGGGCCGCAAGGCAGCGGTGCCCACGCTGTTTTGCGAGGTTTCGGACAATTTCAAGGCCTATGGCCTTGTTTCCCACCGGCATACGCCGGAAATCGAACAGGAACTTGCCGCGATTGCAGGCTACCCCATCCGAATCCAGTTTACGCCGCATCTGGTGCCGATGAGCCGCGGCATTCTTTCCACAATTTATACCGAGATTACCCATCCTCAGAAAACGCTGGAAGAAATCCAGGCCATCTTTTGCAAAACATGGTCAAGAAGCCCCTGGATACGTGTGTTGCCCATTGGAGAACTGCCGCAGACCAAAAATACGCGCGGCAGCATGTTTTGTGATATTGGCCTGGCTCTTGATCCCAGAACAAGACGACTGATCATTGTTTCGGCAATAGACAATCTTTGTCGGGGAGCATCAGGACAGGCCCTGGCCAATGCCAATCTCATGTTCGGGCTGCCTGTGGATGCCGGCATGGAAAATCTTTGTCCCCTGGCCTGATTGAATGCGGGACAATCTTGATTCGGCCCTGCGCGACCCGGCTCTTTGCCGCGGCTTGCTCGCCCGCCTGAAAAATATTCTGGGCGACAGGCCGCTGACCTTTATGGAAGTTTGCGGCACCCACACGGTTTCCATTTTTCAAAGCGGCCTGCGCTCCATTCTGCCGCCATCTATAACCCACCTTTCAGGCCCTGGCTGCCCGGTCTGCGTAACATCGGACGCGGAAGCAGCCCTTTTTATAGACCTGGCAAAAAATCCCGAAATTATTATCGCCACATTTGGCGATCTTTTGCGTGTGCCTGGTCCGAATGGACAAAGCCTCAAGCACGCAAGCGCAAGCGGCGCAAATGTAGAAATTGTTTATTCGCCACTGGATGCGCTTGCCATTGCAAAAAACAATCCCGAAAAAAAAGTTGTTTTTCTGGGCGTCGGTTTTGAAACAACGGCACCCACAACTGCTGCGGCCGTGCTGACGGCGGAAAGGGAAAACATCAATAATTTTCTCCTGCTTGCCATGCACAAGCTGGTGCCTCCGGCTCTGGAAACCCTGCTTGCCGACGAGGCCTGCTCTATTGATGCCTTTCTTCTACCCGGTCACGTTGCCACAATAACGGGCCTTGAGCCATTTGGCTTTCTGGCCGAAAAATGGCGCAAGCCATCTGTAGTGGGGGGATTTGAGGCCGCCGATATTCTGCTAGCGCTCTGCAAGATGGCCGAACAGCTTGTAAACGGCAAAGCGGTAGTGGAAAACGCCTATCCACGCGCCGTGAACGATATGGGCAATCCCCGCGCCCAGGCTTTGCTTGCGGAAGTTTTTGAAACTTGCGACGCTCCCTGGCGCGGCCTTGGCGTCTTGCCGCAAAGTGGGCTTGCCCTGCGTTCCAGGTATTCCTGTTTTGACGCCCAAAAGGCGCTCGGCCTGCAATTGCCGAATGTCGCCCCAATTGCGGGCTGCAAATGCGGTGAAATCCTTAAAGGACGCCTGGCGCCGCCCAGATGCCCTCTTTTTGGCAAAAAATGCACACCGCAAAATCCGGTCGGACCCTGCATGGTCTCAACAGAAGGCAGCTGCGCTGCATGGTTTAAATACGATATTTGAGTCAGGGATTTGATAATATGCCAAAAAAGCTTTTTGTGGTCAGCGCCTGTCTTGCCGGGCATTTTTGCCGTTATGACGGCGGTTCCAAACCGCATCCCAAAATTGTGAAACTCTGCCGCCTGGGATTTTGCGTCCCGGTCTGTCCGGAAAAGCTCTCCGGCCTGCCAACACCTCGCCCACCCTGCGAACAGCTTGACGGGCAAATAATCTGCAAAAACGGCCAGAATGTTACCGGGCAATTTTTGGTTGGTGCGGAAAAGGCTTTGCAGATAGCCCTGCAATCCTGCTGCGCCAAAGCCATCCTCAAAAGCCGTTCGCCATCCTGCGGAGTCGGAACAGTTTATGACGGCAGCTTCACCGGCTCCTGCCGAAATGGAATGGGCATCTTTGCCGCCATGCTCAAAGACGCTGGCTTCGAACTTTATACAGAGGAAAATATCCCGGATGGCTTTCTGCCATAATTGCTCCATATAACCAGACGTTTCTTTTCATTCCGCTCTTATGGATGTTTCAGTTTATATCCAAACATGTTTGGATATAAACTGAAAAGATCGTCTCTCAAAAAGCATGGTTTATAGTGGAGCCTCAGTAACTTCTCCCTCCCCTCCCTGTGCAAAAAAGTAACGCAGTGGCTATTTTTTATTCAACACGGTTTTTGACTGTATCATTAATGGCCAGTCCTCACACTATGCAACATGTTGATATTACTGTCTTTCAGCCTGTTTTTGGCATCTGGCACGCATGTTGCTATCATTTTATACAAGCCTGCAAATGGCTTGTCCCGGGAAGGGAGACACAATTAACCGCGTAGAAGAGGAACACGAACTTGAATATTAAACATCTTTCCATTCTTGGCGCAGCAGCGGCCATGGTTTTGGGTTTTTCATTCAGCAGCAATGTTTTAGCGCAACCGGGCCCTGATGGCCCTCCACCTGAAATGCGCAAGCCCATGGGCAATCCTCCGGTTATGAACAGGATGCACAACGGCCAGCCTGGAAGGCCTGGTTTTGGACGTCCTGATGGACGGCAGCCTGGCAAGGAATTTCAGGAACGCCGAAGAGAACATCGCCCCGGCTTCAACAACCACAGGCCGGCTCGCCCCGGAGGCCCTGATGGACGGCCCGGCATGGGACGCCCGGATGGCAGACCTGGCCAGCATCTTCAGGGACGCCCAGGCGACCATAACGGCAGACCAGGTTTCGGTCGCCCCGATGGACGCCCAGGCCCCAGCAACGGCAGACCAGGTTTCGGTCGCCCCGATGGACACCCAGGCCCCAGCAACGGCAGACCAGGTTTTGATCGCCCTGGACCAAATCATGGCAAGCCGGATGAATAGAGAACGAAATCGTTCTCTATAACAAAATCCGTCAGGATTTTGCGCCGGGAAGCTACGTAAACCAGGCAAAAACCATGCTTTTTGCCTGGCGGTCTTCGGCATTGAAATGTAAACATTTCAATGCGGGACGGACTTCGGCTGGCGGGTATCTGTTGCCGCAGCCACCAGAGCGTTTGCCTAATTTCATTACGCAAACGCTCTAATCTTATGATGCCCATAATGGCCAATGTCGAATAAATCGGCTTCTTTTGGCCTAACCTGTAAAAAGGCAATGTGGTTACGCAGCCACATTGCCTTTTTGGGTTAATTTTCCAATAACTTGCCTTATTCTGGCAATAATTGCTGCGCCATGGCCAAAATGCCCGCATTTTGCTACAATAGAACATCAACACTGTGAAAATACAGGCAAGGAGCAAGGCATGAAACAGCGTTCTCTGGGCCGCTGCGGTATAATGATTGGAGAAGTTGGCCTGGGTTGTGAAGGGCTCCTGGGAAAAAGCGACGCTTATGTCAACCAGGCTCTTGACACGATGAACAAGGCCGGCGCCAACGGAATTGACCTTTATTCGCCCAATCCACAGATGCGTTCCGCGCTCGGCAAGGCAATGCGCGGCCGGCGCAACAAATTTGTTCTTGAGGCCCATCTTTGCACCATCTGGCAAAATGATCAGTATAAACGCACGCGCAAAATGGATGAAATCAAAGCTGGCTTTGAAGACCAGCTTGCGCGGCTCGGAACCGACTATCTCGACATCGGCACCATTCATTATGTCGATGCCATGGATGACTGGCAAATGGTATTGGATGCCGGCATTCTTGATTATGCTCGCAAACTGAAAAAACAGGGCATTATCAGGGCGATTGGTCTCAGCAGCCACAATCCGAAAGTTGCGCTGAAAGCCGTGGAAAGCGGCGATATTGATGTGCTGCTTTTTTCCATAAATCCCTGTTATGATTTGCAGCCGGCCGGAGAAGATGTGGAGCAGCTCTGGAACCGCGAAAAGTACAAGGACAAGCTTGTAAATATGGACCCTGACCGGGCAAGGCTTTACGAAAGCTGCGCCCGGCTTGGCGTGGGCATTACCGTGATGAAGGCCTTTGGCGGCGGCGACCTGCTCAAGGCCGGGCAGTCCCTTGCAGGCGTGGCGCTAACCGTTGACCAGTGCATTGCCTACGCTCTGGATCGGCCTGGCGTAGCCTGTGTGTTTGCTGGAGCCCACAGCATTGAGGAAATTCAGGCAAGCCTTGATTATGCCAATGCCACACCTGCCCAGCGCGATTATGCCGAAGCCCTGGCCAGTTTTCCGCGCATAAACTGGAAAGGCCATTGCATGTATTGCGGCCATTGCGCGCCCTGCCCTGCCGGAATAAACGTGGCGGAGGTTACGCGGCTGCTCAACCTGGCGCTTGCCCAGGAC
>VSMX01000118.1:5490-7194 GCA_009773975.1 Desulfovibrio sp.
TATGCCGCGTTGCCGCACAAGGCGGGGGAATGCCTGAAATGTGGCGAATGTGAAAAAAGCTGCCCATTTGAGGTAAGAGCAAGAAAAAATATGGCGAAGGCAAAAGAAATATTCGGAAATTAAATCATTCTTGAGATGGGATTATCATGTATGCGCAGCATACTCCACGCAGACGGATATGGTTTTCGTGAGCCTGGCCATTGTGTAATAGGCGCATTGGTCGGAGCCATAACCCTCAAGATTAATGCTGTTTGTGATGGGCATAACTTCAACGTCGGCGCCCATGTTTCTGGCAATGTGGATTGGCGACAAGCTTTTCAAGTTCCACCCGGCCATCAATCTTGGCTGTTGCGCGGGCAGCAGAACCACGACTGATTCCCTTGACGCAATCACCTCGGCTCTGGAAAGCTCCATCCCCGCAATGGGCTACACTGTAACCTGTGCGGCTGGCAGCACTGTGTTGATTATTATGGGCGTTGCCATGGTTCTGCTTTCAATATAGTGGGATGTCAGGCTTTTATCAAGGATAGGCACAGCCATTCGCAAGAGACTTGACGAATACCATACCCTTTACCTGCAAAACAGATAAGGATTATTCAGAAATACACGCTACGAGGATTTTACGCCGGAGAGGACATCGCCCAATTATAGAAATGTATACATTTCAATGTCGAAGATCGCCAGCCCAAAAAAGTGGTTTTGCGTTGCTGTCGCTTTCTGTATGACGGCGAAGCCGGCTAACAGAAACGGCCTGTGGCCGCCTATCTGGTCGCTGGCTTATGCCGCAGCGCGATGCAAAATCCTGACGGATTTTGTTTGGAGAACGATGCATCCACTATAAACTGGGCAATGTCCCAAAAACAAAAGAGCTGGTTTATTTCAGCGGCGGGATGCGCAGAACCTGGCCAGGATAAATTTTATTCGGATCTTTCAGCATGGGCTTGTTGGCTTCAAAAATAACCATATATTTTCCGCCATTGCCCTTGCCGTATTGTGTTTCCGCAATTTTGGAAAGCGTGTCGCCAGATTTGACTGTGTAAAAAACCGATTCTTCCGCAGGAGCGTTGACGGTTATGCCGTCTGTCTTGACTCCCGCGACACCGGCATTGTTTCCAACTGCAAGGACGGCTTTTTCCAGCGTAGCCTGATCTTTGACCGAACCATGCAGTTCAACCTGATCGCCATTTACCTGCACCTGAATATCCTTGGTATCCAGGCCCTGGGCATCCAGATTCTTTTTAAGTTCATCTGCCTTTGCTTCACTGCCGCCGAAAATTTTTTCGCCGGCATCCTTGATAAAGGAAAAAAGTCCCATAATTATCTCCAGTTGTTGAGTTTTGACTGACCCATTCCGCATACGTCAGGGGGTTGAAATACGGAACTTGCGACCAGCAGCGAGTTCATTTTCATGCTTGCATAAAATCGCCACTTGACGGCAATGCGCTTTGCCCGCTCTGCGGGATACGTTGCCGACATAGCTATTTCCCATGTCGACTGAAAAGAAGCAAATCTTTGCAACAGTCCACAATGGGCGGCAATTTCACTCGCCGGATACAGTATAGCGCAGGAGCGCATGACTGGCAATGCCGGCGCTAAACAGCCAACAATTCAAACAGGACTGCCGATTGGCTTACTGATCATCTATTTTATATTTAAACACATCCTGCTTGCGCAAAACAGGCCTGAATCAGATGCGGATGGGAG
>VSMX01000119.1:0-6084 GCA_009773975.1 Desulfovibrio sp.
ATCGCATTCCAGCCGGACAGCGGCATGAAGACGCGCGCGTCCCAGTCGTCTTCCCCGCTTCCGCGTTCATGGCGGTAATAATCCACCGCTTTCCAGACATCCGGCACCCTTGCGCTGAAAAAGTTCAAGAATTGATTTGGTGTCGAAATCTTCGGGTTCTTCATGGGCAGATTCCCTTTTTAAAATTATTATATAGTTTCTTCCCTTGTGTATTTTCATGGTAAATCCGGGAAACATCATGTATTTTATGCGTATGTGTGCCTTTGCCCATGTAAGGTCCAAAAGCGCGCTGTTATTTCAACCTCACGCCACGGCCCGGCCGCAGCATTTCTTGTATTTCTTGCCGCTGCCGCAGGGGCAGGGGTCATTGCGGCCAACGCGGGGCGCGGCCTTTGCGGGTTTTGGCTTTTCGGCCTCAACCTGGCCGGCTGCGGAATAGGAAAGGCTGCGGTTCTCATCGTGATGCCTGAATTCTTCTGCTATGGCCGCCCTTTCGGCTTCCGCGCGGGCTTCTTCCTCTTCCGGGCTCATAACCTGCACGCGCACCCGGGTGAGGGCGCGGAAAACAGCCTCCCGAATCTGGAACAGCATGGCCTGGAACATGTCAAAGCCCTCGCGCTTGTATTCCAGCTTGGGATCGCGCTGGCCAAAGCCGCGCAGGCCAATGCCGTCGCGCAGGGCATCCATGTTGCGCAAATGCTCTTTCCAGCAGCGGTCAAGCTCCTCAAGCAGAAAATAGCGTTCGATATCGCGGAAGGATTCGCCAGCGGCCTCGCGCAGTTCGCTGATTATGCCCATTACCAGGGTATATGTTTCCTCACGGTCGGGCAGCTGGGCATCGCTGGCCAGCACGCGGTCAAGATTGAAGACATCGCGCAGGCGCGAGAGGACTGTTGCGCGGGTTTCATCCAGGGCATCCGGCGCGGCTGTCTCAAGCGGCGCGTAGGCTTCGTCAAGAATATTGTTGAGAAATTCATCCAGCACAGGGTCAAGATCTTCCTCGACCATAAATTCGCGGCGCAGGGTATAGATAACCTCGCGCTGCTGATTCATGACATTGTCATAATCAAGCAGTGTCTTGCGGATTTCAAAATGATGGGCTTCAACGCGTTTCTGGGCGCCTTCCACAGCCCTGGTAACCATCTTGTTTTCAATGGCTTCCCCGTCTTTCAGGCCCAGTTTCTGCATCAGGCCCTTGATGCGGTCCGAACCAAAGAGGCGCATCAGGTCATCTTCAAGCGAGAGATAGAAGCGCGAGGAACCGGGGTCTCCCTGGCGGCCCGAGCGGCCGCGCAGCTGGTTGTCGATACGCCGGCTTTCGTGGCGTTCCGTGCCGAGGATATGCAGCCCGCCCAAATCGACAACGCCTTCGCCAAGCACAATATCCGTGCCGCGGCCAGCCATGTTCGTCGCAATGGTCACCTTGCCTTTCTGGCCGGCCTGGGCGACGATTTCGGCCTCCCGCGCATGCTGCTTGGCATTGAGCACATTGTGGGGAATGCCGAGTTTGGAAAGGCGTTTGGAGAGCATTTCCGAAGTTTCGATGGAAATTGTGCCCACAAGCACAGGCTGTTCCTTTTTGTGCAGCTCGGCAATGGCATTGACGATTGCATCGAATTTTTCCTTCCTGGTCTGGTAGATCAGATCGGGGTAATCGGCGCGAATCATGGGCTTGTTGGGCGGAATTGCCGAAACCTCGAGATTGTAAATCTGGGCGAATTCGACGGCTTCCGTATCGGCCGTGCCTGTCATGCCGGCCAATTTGTCGTAAAGGCGGAAATAATTCTGGAAGGTAATCGAGGCCAGTGTCTGGTTTTCGGCTGCGATTTCAACGTGTTCCTTGGCTTCGAGAGCCTGGTGCAGGCCGTCCGAATAGCGGCGCCCGGCCATGAGTCGGCCGGTGAATTCATCGACAATGACAACCTGGCCGTCCTGGACAATGTAATCGATATCGCGCTTGAAAACCTTGTGGGCCTTGAGAGCCTGCAAGACATGATGCTGGGCTGTGATGTTGGCGGGATCGAAAAGATTTTCCACGCCAAGCAACTCCTCGCAGCGGTCCACGCCGGCATCGGTGAGCATGGCTGTGCGGGCTTTTTCGTCAATTGTGTAATGTTCCGGCTCAAGTTTGCAGACAATATCGTCAACCGTGCGGTAAAAGCCGACGGATTCCTCGCTGGCGCCGGAAATAATCAGCGGCGTGCGCGCCTCGTCGACAAGGATGGAGTCAACTTCGTCAACAATGGCATAATTGTGGCCCCGCTGAACAAGCTGGCTGGCATAGAACTTCATGTTGTCGCGCAGATAGTCGAAACCGAATTCATTGTTGGTGCCGTAGGTAATATCGGCATTGTAGGCTGTTTTGCGCTCCTCGTCGTCCAGGCCGTGGGTGATGACGCCGCAGGTAAGGCCCAGAAATTTGTAAATCTGGCCCATCCACCCGGCATCGCGGCTGGCCAGGTAATCGTTGACGGTAACCACATGCACGCCCTTGCCGGAAAGGGCGTTGAGCACCACAGGCAGCGTGGCCACAAGGGTTTTGCCTTCGCCTGTCTTCATTTCGGCGATCTTGCCCTTGTGCAGGGCAATGCCGCCAAGCAGCTGCACGTCGTAATGGCGCAGGCCCAGGGTGCGCACAGATGCTTCGCGCACCAGGGCAAACACTTCCGGAAGCAGGGAATCGAGGCTCCTGCCCTCCTGCACTTCCTTTTTATATTGTTCTATCCGCTTTGGAAAATCCTCATCCGCAAGCGCCTGCATTGCCGGTTCAAGGGCGTTTATTTTCCTGACAAGCGGCTTTAGCCTGCGCAGAAAGCGATCGTTTTTGCTGCCGAATATTTTTTTGAAAAGAAAGCCAACCATGTGATCCCCTGTATGAAATGCCCGGCACGCGGGCGAGGTTTGATTGCTGGTCCCGAAATATATGATTTCAGAAAAGAGAATGTCTTCCAGGTAAAAAAATTCTGGAACGGAAAAAACGAAATGCGTCCCGCCTGGTTATTGCGCCAAGATAATAAGTATTAATGCTCTCTTTGGCAAATTGGCATCCAGGGACGGCAAAGAAAACCGCTTCCGTTATCCGGAAGCGGCATCAGCTTGATTCAGGGACAGGAGAAATATCAGGCCTGGTTTGCCTGGATAAGCTCGTACATTTTATCGCTTATGCCCTGCAGATCCGGCTTGGCAAACTGGGCATCGGCGCCCACGCTTTTGCATTTGTGAGCCAGGGAAGTGGAAATGAGCGAGGAGAACATTGCCACGGGGATATCCTTGAGAAGATGGTCTTCCTTGATATAGCGGCAAAGCGTGAGACCATCGAGATTGGGCATTTCGATATCGGTGATGATGCCCTGCACAAGATTGCTGATGGGGATATTGTTGTCCTCTGCCTGTTGCTTGTAGCGCAGCAGCAAGTTCCAGGCTTCTTCCCCGTCGTTGGCCTGGGTAACGTCGTATCGCCCTGCGTTATTGAGCAGATCCGCCACGAGACGCCGGATGCTGACCGAATCATCGGCATGGAGGATGTGATATTTGCGGTCGGGCAAGGCTTCCATGCGATTTTCATCCATCTTGACGGAAAGTGCCGGATTCATGGCAGCCACAATTGCTTCAGCATCCAGCACAAAGACAACGCGGCCTTCAAGACGCACAACAGCCGTAATTGAGCCGCCGGAAATTTCCAGCAAAAGCGGGGTCGGCGCCTCCACCTGCTTCCAGCTTATGCGGTGGATTCGCGTAACCCCCGACACCAGAAAAGCTGTATGCGTCTTGTTGAATTCTGTAATGATGATGCGCGGATCTTCGCTGACCACGCCGCCCTTGTTCAGGAACTTGCTGATATCGATTAGCGGCACAATGCGGCCATCCCGAAAGGGGAAGGCGCCAAGCACGGAGGGATGGGGCATCTGCGGCATGGCGGTAATCGGCTGGGAGCGGGAAATTTCCACCACCTTGGAAACGTTGATGCCGTAAAAGCCGCGGTAACCGTCCGCCTCGTCGATGTAAAACTCCACAAGCTCAAGCTCGTTGGTGCCCACTTCCAGCAATATCTGGGACTGAGACATAGGGACGACTCCCGTTTGCGGTTAGAAATATTGATGCAGATATTATAGGCGTTAACTGCAAGAGCCGCAATGCCATCCTGCATGGGAATCATATCGGACAATATTGAATAACAATTACGGGTCAAAAGCCACAAAATCGCGGGAAAACATAATTTTGGCCATCATGATTTCCGGCGCCCGGCGAATCTTGCCAAGACCCGTTGCAATGACTATTCTTGGCAAATGGAATTTTTGCGCAAGGCCAAGGCCCGCGGCCTGAATAGCGGCAATATTGTCTCCTGGCTCTGCCATTTGTGGCTGAACGGTTTTGGGCGCTTTTTCGGCACAATCCGCCTGCGGCTCAAGGCCCGCATTCTTGGCGTCCACATTGGCCGCGATGTCACGGCTCACGGCCCGGTTGGGCTTTTGCGCTGGCCTGGCGGGGAGATCAGCATTGGCGACAAGGCAAGTTTTATCTCGTCCTGGCGCAGGGCGACAGCTTCCGCGCTGGCATGGCCCTGCCGCCTGCGCGTGTTCGGGCCAGGCGCGCGCATTGAAATAGGCCCCGGCGCGCAGCTGAGCGGCGCGTCAATAACAGCGCGCTCAACCACAATCCGCATTGGCAAGGGCGTTTTGCTGGCCCCCAACTGCGTGATTGTCGATTCCGATTTCCATGCGCCCTGGCCACCGGAAAAACGCGCGGAAGAACCCGGCTGCGAGCGCGACCGCGGCGTCGTGATTGGCGATTATGCCTGGATAGGCATGGGCTCGGTCATCCTCAAGGGCGTGCATGTCGGGGAAGGCGCGATTATCGGCGCGGGCAGCGTGGTGACCAGGGATGTGCCCCCGCATTGCCTGGCGGCCGGATCTCCCGCCATTGTTAGGCAATCCGGCGCGCTGGCGGAAAAGAATGACTGAGCTTTCCCCCGTTGGCCAGTACATTGATGAATTGCTGGCCTGTCCAAAACTTGGCCCGCAAATCTGCCATCACCAGGTCTTGCCGGAAGCGGCAGCGCTTTTTGCCGAAAACCGCCGCCCCTGGCCTGGCGCAATCGGCAAATTGCTTTCGGAGAGGGACATCCGCCTTTATTCGCACCAGGCCCTGGCCACAGACCACATTCGGGCCGGCCATTCCATTGTGGCCGCCACGCCGACGGCCAGCGGCAAAAGCCTGATCTACAACTTGCCCGTCCTGGAAAGGCATTTGCTGGACCCGGAAGCCAGGGCGCTTTATCTCTTTCCCCTCAAAGCCCTGGCCCAGGACCAGCTGCAATCCTTCAACGCCCTTTGCACAAGCTGGCCAGAGGAAGCGCGCCCTACAGCCGCCCTGTACGATGGCGACACCAGTGATTACATGCGCCGCAAAATCCGGCGCGATCCGCCAACCACACTGATAACAAATCCCGAAATGCTCAATCTGGCCATTTTGCCCCATCACGAGCAATGGGCGCCTTTTCTGGCCGGCCTTGCCCACATTGTGGTTGACGAGGCCCATATTTACCGCGGCGTTTTTGGCAGCCATCTTTGCGGGCTTTTTCGCAGGCTGAACAGAATCTGCGCGCGCTATGGAGCAAATCCGGCCTATGTCTTTTGCACAGCCACCCTTGGCAATCCGGGGGAGCTTTGCGCAAACCTGATTGGCACCAATCCTGGCAATGTCCATGTCATCGACAAATCCGGCGCGCCGCAAGGCGCCAGGCATTTTCTCTTTCTCAATCCCGATCTTTCGCCGGCAACCGCGGCCATTGATCTTCTCAAAAGGGCCCTGGCCCAAAATCTGCGCACAATAGTCTATTGCAAGTCAAGACGCATGACCGAACTTGTAAGCCTTTGGGCCGGCGCGGAACCGGGCCCCTGGAAAAACAGGATCTCCGCCTACAGGGCCGGTTTTCTGGCGGAAGAACGCAGAGACATCGAAGCCCGCATGGCCAGCGGCGACCTGCTGGCCGTTGTCAGCACAAGCGCCCTGGAACTCGGCATTGATATTGGCGGTCTGGATTTGTGCATTCTTGTCGGTTATCCGGGCAGCGTAACGCAAACC
>VSMX01000119.1:6094-7190 GCA_009773975.1 Desulfovibrio sp.
TAGCAGGAATCCGCTGTTGTGCTGGTGGCGGGCGAAGACGCGCTGGATCAGTATTTCGCGCGTCATCCGGAGGATTTTTTCAGCCGTCCGCCCGAAAAGGCCGTGGTCAATCCCGACAATGAAGTCATTCTGGAACGTCACCTGGTATGCGCAGGCGCCGAAATGCCGCTTGCCCTTGACGAGCCCTGGCTTGAGCGGCCCGCTGCCCGCAAGGCCCTGGCCCGTCTTGTCGCCAAAGGCCTGCTTTTGCCGACGACCGATGGCCTCGAGTACCTGGCCGCGCGCAAAAAGCCCCAGCGGGACCTGGACTTGCGTGGCGCCGGGCAAAGCTTCGGCATCGAAGATGGCAACGGCGCTATTATAGGCATGATCGATGGCCTGCGGGCCTTTCGCGAAACCCACGAAGGCGCTGTTTACCTGCATCGCGGCAGAAGCTATGTGGTTGAGGAGCTTGCCCCCGCGCGCCGCCGAATTCTCGTCAAGCCGGCCAAAACATCATATTTCACCCGCGCGAGAAGCCAGAAATCAACGGATATTCTTGAGGAATTCGGGCGCAGGCCAGCAGGCCGCAGCCTGTGCGGTCTTGGGCGCCTGCGCATCACCGAGCGCATCAGCGGCTATGAAAAACGCGCCAATTCCGGCAACCGCCTGCTGACCATCGTTCCACTCAGAAGTCCGCCCCAGGTCTTTGAAACAGAGGGCCTCTGGTTTGTCATCCCCGAAAAGGCCCGGGCCAGGCTGGAGGAGGAATTCATCCACTTCATGGGCTCAATCCACGCCCTCGAACACGCGATGATAGGCGCCCTGCCACTCATGGTCATGGCCGACCGCAACGATTTTGGCGGCATTTCCATCCCGCTCCATCCGCAGATCGGCCAGGCCGCAATCTTTGTTTATGATGGACTGCCTGGCGGCGCCGGCCTCGCCCGGGCGGCCTTTCCCGATGCCCTTGATCTTTTGCGGACAACAAGGAAAATGATCGCCGACTGCCCCTGCGAGGACGGCTGCCCCTCCTGCGTGCATTCCCCAAAATGCGGCTCCGGCAATCGCCCGATCACCAAACAGGGGGCCCTTGCCCTGCTTGACGAGTTGCTGG
>VSMX01000012.1 GCA_009773975.1 Desulfovibrio sp.
GCAAGATATATAATCCTCATTTCGGCATGATAAAGTATTGTCCATAGAAAAAATTTTACTGGAAGGTATATGGATATCCTTATAAAGAAATTTGGTGGAACTTCAGTTGCTACCCTTGAGAGCATGAAAATGGTCCAGGGAAAAATTGAAGAAGGACTTGCCTCCGGAAAAAAAATAATTGCAGTTTTATCTGCCCAGGCAGGAGAAACAAATAGACTTTTGGCCATGGCAGATAAATGGTCTGCAAATCCGGATACTGCAGAATGTGATGTTTTGGTTTCAACAGGAGAACAAGTATCTGTAAGTCTTTTTACAATGCTGTTAAAAGATGCAGGCATCAAGGCAAGATCTCTTTTGGGGTGGCAGATACCAATTATTACAAACCAAGATTTCGGAAATGCCAGGATTCTTTCCGTTGATAAAAACGCGTTGCTTGATTACCTAAACGAATTTGACGTATTGGTGGTTGCCGGTTTCCAGGGTCAAACAGAAGATGGAAGAATTACCACTCTGGGGCGAGGAGGATCAGACACGTCGGCAGTTGCGTTGGCAGCAGCATTGGATTCTGCCGAATGTGAAATTTATACCGATGTAGATGGTGTATATACAACTGATCCAAATATATGTTCAACAGCCCGCAAAATGACCCGTATTGCGTATGACGAAATGCTTGAAATGGCGAGTATGGGGGCAAAAGTACTCCACATCCGTTCGGTGGAATTTGCAAAGAAATACAAGATTCCCGTGCGGGTTCGTTCCACATTTTCATCAGACATTGGCACACTTGTTACCCAGGAGGATTTGAGCATGGAATCTGTGCTTGTTTCAGGAATTGCATACGATAAAGATCAAGCCCGTGTAACTTTGCTCAATGTTCCTGATATTCCCGGTATTGCGGCCGCCGTTTTTGGCCCTTTGTCTGAACATGGAATTGTGGTGGATATGATTGTCCAAAATACCAGCCAGGATGGACATACGGACATGACATTCACTATTTCAAGAAAAGATTTACAGCATACTCTTGAGATCATGGATGAAGTTGTCAAAAAAATTGGTGCTGACAAGGTAATGCATGATGTAAGCGTGGCAAAAGTTTCTGCTATCGGAGTAGGCATGCGTAATCATGCAGGTGTTGCGACAAGAGCTTTTTCTGCGCTTACACAAGAGGGAATTAATATTTTGATGATCAGCACTTCCGAGATTAAAATTACAATCCTGATTCAGGAAAAATATGTGGAGCTGGCTGTTCGTATTCTGCACGATACATTTGGTCTCGATTGGGATATTGAATAAACAAATTGCAGATAATGGATGATAGAAAAAATATTCTGGAATTTGGGTTATTATATGAAAGAATATAAATCCCTGCCTTGAACAAATGTTCATATCCATCCAGCATTTTTGCAAAAATGCATCGTAATGCTTCAAAAACATGGAGAAAAGCAGAATACTTTTCGGTGGGTTCTTTAATTTAAAAAAGATTAAGTCATGCGCCCCCGGTAAAGCCGGGGGCCTGAATTGTGAGCCGCTCAAGGCGGCTGAATATCTGATCCGCCTGAAGGCGGGCGGCTATTTCAACAGGCTGAATTGATCCCCTCGCCCCTGGCCTGAAGGAAGCGGGTCTATCTCATCAGTTGCAAATTGAAAAATGGGCTGATTTTTGACGGATAATTGCCCGGTTGAACCATAATTTTTGTGGCTGAAAGCAGGCTGAATAGTCAAATAGAAGAATAAATTCACGGAAACCATTGGAGAAGAATATGTCCTGCTTTTTTCCAAGGGATTTATATGGCGTTATTGGCTGGCCCCTGGCCCAAACTCTTTCGCCTCTCATTCATAATACGGCTTTTCAGGATCTGGGAATACCAGGGATTTATCTTCCTTTCGAAGTAGCGCCCGAGAATCTGGAAAAATTTCTCCTTGCCATGCCTCTTTACCGTATGAAAGGCTGTTCGGTAACCATACCTCATAAAATTGCTGTTCTTCCCTATCTTGACTCCATAAGCGAAAAGGCTGCTCTGGCCGGCGCCGTGAATACACTATTTTTTAAAGATAGCGAGTTTGCTGGTGACAATACTGATGTGGACGGTTTCCTGGCACCATTAAATAATATTCCGCTTGATACCATGAACGTGCTGCTTCTTGGCGCGGGCGGAGCCGCCCATGCGGTGGCAGCGGGCTTGAAGTTCTCCGGCTGCCATCAAACGCGCGTTTGCACGCCAGGAAACAAAAGCCATTTTGCCCTTGCCGAAAGATTCGGCTTCACGCCCATAAACTGGGATGATCGCTACAAATGGCCAGCGCAGCTTGTCATCAATGCCACTCCCATGGGGATGAAGGGCAAGCTGGTCAAAGAATGCCCCTATGATTTTTCGCTGGTCCCTCAGGAAAATGGCATAGCCTATGATCTGGTTTACAATCCCAAAGAAACGCTTTTCTTGAAAAGCGCTTCCAGCGCGGGCAGAAAGTGTATTGGGGGGGCAGAAATGTTTTATGGCCAGGGGAATGCCCAGTTTCATATCTGGACGGGACACGCCCTTCCGGAAGCATCACGCAAGGCGCTTGAAAAGGCTCTGGCAAATTAGAGCATTTATGCAATGAAATTGCGTAAATGCCCTAACGCGACTTTCCCTGCAAAGGAGTGCGCGAGAATACATCAAGGAAAACTTGCTTTGCCGTTAATAGATATTCTCATGCGTAAAATGCTACAAGGCATTCTTATGTGTCCTCGTGTCAATAGCAATATTGCCTTTTTGCCTTTTGTCCTTACTGCAACATCTAAGGAACTTGCGGATGAAGTCACAGCTTGCTTGCGGCTGAAATGATGGCAGCGCAAATGAATGAAAATATACATTGAAAATGGATATTTTCATTCAATAAATGCTATAATGGGGAAAACAATGAATTTTCTTGTTCTTCATGGCGTAAATTTGAATATGTTCGGCCACAGGGACAAAAAACAATATGGCACTGCGACTTTTGCGCAGATTAATACCGCCATTGAAAATCTTGCAATGGAACTTGGCGTTGGTGTTGAAATTTTTCAAAGCAACCATGAGGGGGAAATGGTCGAACGCATCCATGCCGCGCTGGCTGAAAATTTTTCCGGCATCCTTATCAATGCGGGCGCGTGGACCCACTATAGTTATGCAATTGCGGACGCGCTTGCCATACTTTCTGTCCCAATTGTAGAAATACATATGTCCAACGTGCACGCGAGGGAGGATTTCAGACATAAATCCGTTCTTTCCAATGTAGCGCGCGGCAGCATTGCCGGTTTTGGTGTTGAAAGCTATCTGCTTGGGCTACGGGCCGCTATTTCCTTGGCTAGTTGAAAAAAATCGGGCAGGCATGCTGGATTTTTATATTGTTATAAAATATAATAGTTAAGCTTTATCATTGATGAGCGCATAAGAATGCTTGACAAATGCAGCCTGCAAAATGGCGTGGACTGCAGGGTCTTTTTTTGTACGCCAAGCCAAAAATCAGAGAACTACCATGATGAACGCCGTTTATCCCGGTCGAATGCAGGACAAGGACTTCACCCGAAAGGTGGAGGAAGCAAGCGGCCAGGACATCTCAACCTGTTACCAGTGCGGCAATTGCACTGCCGGTTGCCCGGCTGGTTTTGTCTATGACAGACAGGTCAACCAGATAATGCGCGCGGTACAGCTTGGCCTGAAGGAACAGGCCCTTGGATCCGCCTCGCTTTGGTACTGTCTTTCCTGTTCAATCTGCACCATGCGCTGCCCCAACAATATTGACGTTGCGGCCGTAATGGAAGTTTTACGTCATATGGCGCGTGAGGAAGGACATGTAACGGTACCGAGAATGGATAAGTTCTGGCTTTCCTTTATGGATACCGTACGCGCATTTGGACGTGTTTATGAAATCGGCACAATGTCGCTTTATATGCTGCGTTCGCTCAGAATGAATACCGATCTTGACCTTGCAATGCCGGCTCTGGCCCATCGCAAACTTCCCTTTGTGCCGCATCTTTCCAAAGAGGGGGCTTCCGCAGTTGGCAGGATTATCTCCCGTTATCGCGCAAGGCAGGAGAAACAGGAGAAGCGCCAATGAAAATTGCCTATTATCCCGGTTGTTCCCAGGAAGGCTCGGCGCTGGATTACGGCAAATCAACAGGAGCCGTCTGTGCCGCCTTTGGTTTTCACCTGGAGGAAATACCAAACTGGACCTGTTGCGGCTCTACTCCGGCTCATGCCCTGGACACGGAACTTTCCGCCGCGCTTTGCGCCCGCAATCTTGACCTTGCGACAAGGGAAAAAGCCGATGTTGTTGTTACGCCGTGCCCAAGTTGCCTGAACAACCTTCGCCTGGCAAGTCACCGTATGGAAAATCCATCTTTCAGGGCAAACGTTAATGCCCTGCTGGATGAACCAGCTGCCGAAAAATTTCCGGAAGCCACATCCATTATGCAGCTTCTTGGGCGCCACCTTGATACCGAGACCATAAAGGCTCGTGTAAAAAAAACGCTCAATGGAATAAAGCTGGCCGCCTATTATGGCTGCCTTATGAGCAGGCCGGCCAATGTAATGGACTTTGGCGATCCTGAAAATCCCACACTGATGGAAAGCCTTCTGGCTGCCTGCGGGGCCGAAATGGTGGATTTTCCGCTAAAAACAGCCTGTTGCGGAGCTGCTTCGGGAATACCGGAAAGAAAACTGACAGCCTATAATTCCGGCCGAATTCTTGAACTGGCCACGACCCTGGGCGTGGATGCAATCGCGGTTGCCTGTCCACTTTGCCAGATGAATCTTGATTTGAGGCAAAAACAGGCCGCGAAAGCCGAGGACGCTTTCTTTGATATGCCTATCCTCTATTTCACGCAGCTTATGGGCCTGGCCATGGATATCAACCCGGAATACCTTGGGCTTGAACAACTTTGCGTTTCGCCCGAAATGCTGTTGCGCAAACTTGGTATGGGCAAAGGAGGCGCGGCATGAGGATAGGAGTATTTATCTGTCATTGCGGCAGCAATATCGGGGGGACGGTAGATTGTGCCAAAGTCGCGGAAACGGCCAGCCATTATCCTGATGTGGCCTACGTTGACGACCCCATGTACACCTGTGCCGAACCGGGTCAGGCTGCAATTGAGGAGGCCATCAAGAAAGAAAGGCTGGATGGCGTTGTTGTCGCATCCTGTACGCCAAGAATGCATGAGCCCACTTTCAGAAAAACCGTGGAAAGGGCCGGGCTTAATCCATATATGTTTGAAATGGCCAATATCCGCGAACATGTATCCTGGATTGGCAAGGACAAGGAGGCCAATACCAACAAGGCTGCCGAGCTGGTCTTAATGGCTGTTGAAAAATTGCGCCATAATCGGCCGCTTGTGCCCAAATCTTTTGATATTACCAAAAAAGTCCTTATCATCGGCGGCGGTGTTGCCGGTATCCAGGCAGCCCTGGACTGCGCGGAAGGCGGAGTCCCTGTAATACTGGTTGAAAGGGAAGCTACAATTGGCGGCAAGATGGCCAAGCTGGACAAAACCTTTCCCACCGTTGACTGCTCCGCCTGTATTCTTGGTCCCAAAATGGTCGACGTGGCCCAGCATCCGCTGATAACCCTGTACGCATATTCGGAAGTCGAGGACATTAGCGGTTATGTGGGCAATTTCAATGTGAAAATCCGCAAGAAAACGCCTTATGTTGACTGGAGCAAGTGCACGGGTTGCGGCGCCTGCACGGAAAAATGTCCCAGCAAGAATACCCCGGATTCTTTCAATGAATTGATGGGTAAAACCACTGCCATAACAATTGCCTTTCCCCAGGCCATTCCGAAAAAAGCGGTAATCAATGCGCCTTATTGCAGAAAGCTCCAGTCCGGGAAATGCGGCGTTTGCGCCAAAATATGTCCTACGGGCGCCATTAATTACACGATGGAAGACGAAATTATAAGCGAAGATGTGGGCTCGATTATTGCAGCCACAGGTTATGACCTCGTTGATTGGAGCGTTTACGAGGAATACGGCGGCGGCAAATATCCCGATGTTATCACCGCCCTGGCCTATGAAAGGCTGCTCAACGCCTCTGGCCCGACTGGAGGCCATATCAAACGCCCCTCGGATGGAAAAGAGCCCAAGAACATCGTCTTTATTCAATGCGTAGGCTCCAGAGACAGGTCGATAGGAAGACCGTACTGTTCGGCATTTTGCTGTATGTACACTGCAAAACAGGCAGTTTTGACCAAGGATCACCTACCCGATTCCCAATCCCATATTTTCTACATGGATATCAGGGCGGCGGGCAAGCTATACGACGAGTTCACCAGGCGCGCCATGGAAGAATATGGAACAAATTATATCCGTGGCCGGGTTTCCGCTGTCTATCCCGATGGCAATGGCCAGTATGTCGTTATGGGCGCAGATACCCTGCTTGGCGAGCCAATCGAAATCAAGGCTGACCTTGTTGTATTGTCCGTGGGTATTGAAGCGAGCGCCGGCGCCCCGGCTCTGGCGGAAAAATTGCGCATATCCTATGACAGCTATGGCTTTTTCATGGAAAGCCATGTCAAGCTGAAGCCTGTGGAAACCAATACGGCCGGCGTTTTTCTGGCCGGATGCTGCCAGGGGCCCAAGGATATTCCCGCTTCTGTAGCCCAGGGTTCTGCAGCCGCTGCCAAGGTGCTTGACCTCTTTTCGCATGAAAAGCTTCAGAGCAATCCGCAAATAGCGAATGTCGATATTCTGCGTTGCGTGGACTGCAAAAAGTGCATTATGTGCTGCCCATTTGGAGCAATCGAGGAAGTAAGCGTGAGGGGTGTGAACAAGGCCCAGGTAATCGAAACAGTTTGCCAGGGCTGCGGCATTTGCGTGGCAACATGCCCGCAGGGCGCCATTCAGCTCTCGCATTCAACAGATAATCAGATTCTTGCGGAGGTCAACGCTCTATGCCAGTCCTGAAAGACAAGGAGTTGCGCATTGTAGGATTTTTGTGCAACTGGTGTTCATATGGCGGCGCGGATACGGCAGGCGTTGCGCGGGCAACCCAGCCGACAGACTTGAGGATTATCCGGGTTCCCTGTACTGGCCGTGTTGATCCGCTTTTTGTGCTGAAGGCACTCTTTGGCGGCGCGGACGGCGTGCTGGTTTCCGGCTGCCATCCCCGCGACTGCCATTATTCTGTCGGCAACTATTATGCCAGAAGAAGGCTTGAGGTTATCAAACGCTTCCTGCCGATTTTGGGCATTGACGACAGACGCTTTGAATATACCTGGGTCTCTGCTTCGGAAGGCCAACGCTGGCAGGAAGTCGTTACCGACTTTACTGCCCGTATTCACAAACTTGGCCAAGCACCAAGGCTTGCGGATGCCTCGCCCATGCTGAAAATTGCCGAGCTTGCGCTTTCTTCCCTGCATGCCCTTGGAAGCAACCTTTCTGCCCCGCTGGACGAATTGAAGGCAGCCATCAAGGCAAAATTGCCGGATCTGGAATGTGTGATAGGTTGGCAAAAAGGCTATGACGGAGCTCATGCCGTGCCCCTGTTCATGAAAACTCCGGAAGATGTGGACAAGCTCATCTGGGGGCCTTTAAATGTCATGAATCCCGCGGTTTATTTGCCGGATTTCAAGGGCAGAAAAATCGGAATTGTGGTCAAGGGCTGCGATTCCCGCTCTGTTGTTGAATTGTTGCAGGAAAAGCTGATTAATCGCGAAGATGTAACCATCTTTTCATTGCCCTGCGAAGGAACCCTGGACATGGGGCGCGTCAATGAAAAACTTGGCCGCTATACAAAAATCGACAAGGTCAATTTTGACGAGGCTTCGGTTTATATCACGGCTGACGGCAAGGAACATCGTTTCTGCATAACTGAATACGCCCAGGGCAAGTGCTATGGCTGCGTAACTCCGGGCGCTGTATTGGCTGATGTTGTTTTTGGCAAACCGGTTCCCGTTTCGCCTGGAAAATTCACTCCGCCGGAACTGGCCATGCTCGATTCGATGAGCCTGGAAGAAAGGATGGGTTTCTGGAAAGCCCAGATGGATCGCTGCATCCGCTGCTATGCCTGCAGAAATGCTTGTCCCATGTGCGTTTGTCGGGATTACTGCATTTCGGATAGTCGCAATCCACATTGGCTTGACCAGGAAGCCACCCCCGAAAACAAATTGTTTTTCCAGACCATTCATGCCGTGCATCTCGCGGGGAGATGCACGGGTTGCGGCGAATGCCAGAGGGCTTGTCCTGTTGGAATACCAATTCTTGCGCTTCGCCAGCACATAGCTCGTACAGTGAGCGAACTTTTTGACGAATATAAATCCGGGATGAACCAGAACGCTGTTCCGCCGCTTCTGACCTACGCCACGGAAGAAAAGAATATCCACGAGAGGGATCTATGAGCAAGATACGCTTTGTCAAAAAAGAGGACCTGGCAGGCTTTCTGGCTTACCTCCGGCAAAGGGATATCACTGTCCTCGCGCCTGTGGAAAAACCTTCCGCATCCAAATCTGCCATAGTTTTTGCCCCCTGGGAAAAAGGAATGCCCGTGCTTTTGGCCAAAGCCACTGTTTCGCCCAAAAACGCGGTCTTGCCGGAATGTGAGGCGCTTTTTACCTTCAGGCAAACCAGGGAAGAAAATAACGGGGAAATGGATTTTTCGGAAAATATCAACGGAAAGCCCACGGTTGTTTTTGGCTGCCGTCCATGCGACGCCAGAGGCTTTGCCGCGTTTGACAAACCATTTTTATCCGGTATTTATCCTGATCCCTACTACAAGGCCAAAAGAGATGGTTTGACCGTCATCAGCCTGACCTGCAATTCTGGCTGTGAAACCTGCTTTTGCCATTGGGTTGGTGGTGGTCCAACCTCGCCAATCGGTTCGGATGTGTTGATGACCGAGATCGAGGAAGGCTTTGTTTTGCAGGTCATGACGCCACGCGGACAAACTTTGATGAACGCAACTTCTCATTATGATGGAACCGACAGGTTCGGAAAAGTCGATGCACTCAGAAAAGCGGCCTGGACATCTCTGGTGCCCGCTCCCAATATCATGGACGCGCCGGCCAAACTTGCCGAAGCTTTCAATGACATTGAATTCTGGCATGAAATGACCGACAGGTGCCTTTCATGCGGGGCCTGCACCTATTTTTGTCCAACCTGCTATTGTTTCAATATTACGGATGAGGGAGAGGCGCAGAGCAAAAAGGGCGGTCGACGTCTCAGAAGCTGGGATAACTGTATGTCTTCGCTCTATACCCGAGAAGCCAGCGGCCACAATCCCAGAACAAGGAAAGCCCAGCGTATGCGCAATCGCGTTTCGCACAAATTCTGGACCTTCCCGGAAAACTGGGGAACATTCCTTTGCAGCGGCTGTGGGCGGTGCATTACCAACTGCCCGGTCTGTCTGGACATCAGAGAAATCGTGGTTGCGGCCATAAACCGCAAAAGCGCCCAATAAAGGAGTCCGCAATGGCTGGCAAAAAAAATACTGGAAAGGCCAGGGGCGCTAAAAATCAAAAAAATGCCGCGCCCAAAAATGATATGGCAACAGAAAACACTATTCTGAATTCAGAAGCAGCTTCCTATGTTGCAGATACCGGCAAAACGACAAAAAAGTCTGTCAAGGCAAGCATTGACAAGAAAGAATTGCCTGTAGTGGAAAAAAATCCCGGTGATCTTCCCGCCGTTGAAAACAAGGCCGAAGAATTGCCTTCAGAAAATATGGCCCAGGACTTGCCTGCGGCAGATACGAATCCGGGGGATCTCCCGGCTGCAGATCAGGAAATAAAGGCAAGTCCGGCCAAAGCAGAGACTAAAACGGCTGATTCTACGGACAAAAAACCGGTTCTAGCGGAAAAAGCTGCTGACAAAAAAGCGGCTTGCACGCAAATTCTGCCTGTCGGCAAAATCAGCCCGCGTATGCCCGAGGGCATAGAAAAAAGGCCCGTGTTTTCGGGTAATCCTTATTTGCCAAAAATGGCCAGAGTAATTGAAGTAATCCAGGAAACCCATAATATTAAAACTCTTCGACTGACGCTTGAAGAAGAGGAAATGGAAAACTTTGTCTTTGAACCTGGGCAGGTGGGTCAACTCTCTGTTTTTGGAGTTGGTGAAGCAACATTTGTCATAAATTCGCCGCCATCCCAAAAATCCTGGTTGCAATTTTCCATTATGCGCGCCGGAGAATTGACGGAATCCCTGCACAAGGTTGACGCTGGCGATAAAATTGGCCTACGCGCTCCCCTGGGCAACTTTTTCCCTTACCATGAATGGAAGGGGAAAAATGTGTTTTTTATCGGTGGCGGCATTGGTATGGCTCCAATCAGGACAATTATGCTCCACCTTCTTGAAAACAAGCAGGATTACGGCAAGATCAGCCTGCTTTATGGCGCCAGGAGTCCAAAAGAGATGGCTTACAGTTATGAGCTCGATGCCTGGCGCAATAATCCTGATCTGGACTGCACTCTTTGTATCGACAACCCATACGAGAACTGGGAACACAAGGTTGGCCTTATTCCCACTGTCCTTGAAGAACTTCATCCAGCGCCGGAAAATAGTGTGGCAGTAATTTGCGGCCCTCCAATAATGATAAAGTTTACATTGCAATCCTTACAAAAGCTTGGTTTTGAGCCGCAAAATATTGTAACCACCCTTGAAAAAAGAATGAAATGCGGCATTGGCATTTGCGGCCGCTGCAATATTGGCGATCGTTATGTTTGTGTGGATGGCCCGGTGTTCACCTTGGCCGAACTGGATTGCCTGCCGCCAGATTTGTAAGTATAAGCTTTTGCATTTACGCTTGACAGGCGTTAAATACACCCAAAATACCAAAAAGAACCTGCTCCGGCAGGTTCTTTTAGTTGCTATAAGCAAAATAATTGTCATTATTTTGACAAGTTTTTGGCATTATTATTGCTTATAGAAAGTAAATCGGAAAAATCAGGCCATGGCAAAACATGCCAGCCAGCATTGTCATATAAGGAGATAATTATGGAAATTTCCGGTATTAATTCAATTTTCCCTTTCCAGCTTCCCAAATCGGAAAAAGATGCCAATGGCGGGACTCCGCTTCAGCTTGCCGATACTGTGGATGTGCATCAACCTGAGTTGCTGGCCGATGATGAAGTTGAAGGCGTAATGAGCGAAAGCATGGATATGATAGTCGGCGATCCGCTTGCGGCTCTCTCGGTTCATCGCCTTTCTGCCAATCGTGTATATGCCCTGCTTGGTGCCTGAAAACATATAAAATTCAATCCCGTCTTTTCATTAAACTGTCATAACCGCAAAAAGGCTTTTATGATTTCTAAAATCATAAAAGCCTTTTTATTCCAGGATATAAATGCGTTATTGTTTCACGGTGTATTGAAGCGGGGATGGGTACGATATGCTGTTTTCCACTTATTCCATGTGAATCGCTTCCTTGAAACGCCTTATTACTTCGGGGGTTCCGATATTCTTTGCGGGATCTTCACTCAACTTGCAGGTTTCATTGAAAAATGGCCAGGATTCGGTAATCTTGGCGGCCACAAGCTTGATGACTATATTCAGGGGGCGGCAACCAGGAAAATCATTTGTCAGGGAAGTGCCAATGCCATAGGAAGGCAGGCATTTTCCAATTGCGAACTTCTGGATTTCCAGGGCTTCGTCAATATGCAGCCCATTGCTGAACACAACCTGCTTTGTTGCCGGGTCAATGCCGAATGAACGATACTTGGCCACAATCTTGTCCAGCTCCTCGGCGTTGTCCCCGCTATCCACCCGCAACCCTCTGAACATATTTGCATAATCTTCTGAAAAATTGAGGCTGAAGATTTCCCAGCCAAAGGTATCATACAGAAAAGTTCCGAGGGAACCCCTGTATGTTGAGGACCAGGCCTTCATGGCAATGTGATTTGCCATTTGCGGCCCGTACATTCCGCCAATAGCCGCTATAAATTCATGTGCCATGGTGCCAACCGGCACCAGATCATATTTCATTGCAAGATAGACATTGCTTGTGCCATACATCCGGCCTCTGCCCGCTGTTTTGCAGCTTTTCATGGCGCCTATGGCAATATCCTGGGCTTCAAAAGACGCCCTGCGCCTCGTGCCGAAATCGGTGAAAATGCACCCTCCCCTAATGAGTTTTTCCGCCTTTTCGTACGATCGCCGGGCAAAATCGTCAAAATCAAAATTTTTGGTCAGGCCTGTCATGAGATAGTAAAGTTCCGAGATTATGGCCAGAATCTTCACTTCAAAAAGGATAATATTTGTCCAGCAGCCCTCATAGATAACTTCAAGATGCCCCTCGTCATCCTGCCAAATTTTCACGCAAGTGGGGTCATAACGAAAACCCTTGAGAAAGCTGTAAAACCAGAATGGAATATAGAGGCAGCGCCTTTTCATGAAATCGATTTCATCTTCTGAAATGACCACATCTGCAAGAGCATCGACCTGCTTGCGCAGTTCTTCCTCAAACCCTGCAGGATAAACAGTTTCATCCCTGTCCTTGAAGACATATTTCACCTGGGCGCGAGGGTAATTATCAATTACCGCGCAGCACATTGTGAACTTGTAAAGATCGTCATCCGTAAAATGGGTAATTATTTGATGCATATTGATTTTTCCTTGATAAATTCATCCAGCGCCTTGCCCCCGTCAATTGAAGGGGAATAATCGCACAGAACCTGAAATTTGTTTGCGCCGAATATTTCACTACCGTCTTTCAATGTTTGCAAAACACAATAATCACCGGCAATTCCGCAAATATCATAGTGTTCTACCTTTTTTGTATCTGACAAATCCATCAGGCGCATTCTGGCATGAGGATTTCTGAAGATCGAATATTCTTCCCTTGCGGCATCATCGCCCTTGTGCAGAATTTCATATTCCATTCCCTCAAGAGCATTTTGAAGCGGGGGCCACAGTTCGGCGCCACTGGTTTGGGCCACACAATGCGGCGGCCATTGTCCGCCATTATCCAGAAAAGAACAATGCGATACAGGATGATAATCACAAGTAACAACAATATGGGAGTATTTTTTGCCATTTTCCTTGACGTATTCCGCGAGGTCATTCATCGCCTTTTCAGCCCCGGGCACAGGCAATGCGCCATTGATGAAATCATTTTGAGGATCAACTATTACCAGCATGCCGTTCATATTTTCCCCCAAAACAAAAATGGCGCCCCTTATGTGCGCCATTTTCATTTATCAAATTCTGTTTCAGGCCAAAAGCTCCTGGCTGCGTAGCACTTCTGCCAGCTTGCCCATGTCTTCCTTGTTCATTCTGCAAAGGGGCAGGCGCATTTCATCGGACATTCTGCCCATCATCTTGAGGGCAGTCTTTACAGGAATTGGGTTGCTGACCATAAACATGGCCCTGTGCAACGGAAAGAGCTTGTGATGGATCTCCCTCGCTTCTTCATCTCTGCCCGCTGCCATTGCCGAACACATGGTTGCAATCTTGCCGGGAACGAGATTGGAAGTAACAGAAATGAGTCCTTTGCCACCCAGTGCCATCAGCGGAAGCGCGGTTAGATCGTCACCGCCAAGCAGGCTGAAACGCGATGGACAACTTTCAATGATTTCGCTTGCCTGGTTCATATCACCGGTCGCTTCCTTTATACCCACGACATGGGGAAATTCATTTGCCAGACGGGCCAAGGTGGAAGGCAACATATTACAGCCAGTTCTGCCGGGCACATTATATGGTACAAGAGGCAAATCCACTTCGCGTGCAATGGCGCTAAAATGCAGGTACAGACCTTCCTGGGTAGGTTTGTTATAGTATGGCGTAATCAGAAGGGCGCCGTCAGCGCCGGCCTTTTTGGCGAATTTGGTCAGGCGGATGGCTTCAATGGTATTGTTGGAACCAGCACCCGCAAGCACCGGCACACGACCTGCAGCCTGCTCAATACAAATTTCAATTACGCGTTCATGCTCTTCATGGCTCAATGTGGCGGATTCACCAGTTGTGCCACATGGCACAAGACCATGAATTCCTTCCACAATCTGCTGTTCAATAAAAGAACGAAAAGCTTCCTCATCAATTTCATTGTTCTTGAACGGCGTTACAAGGGCTGTCATTGCGCCGGAAAAAACCATACTTTGCTCCTTGGAAAAAAGCCCGGCCGAAGCCGGGCCCAATTTCAGTTATTGATAAATTCTTTCAGCTCCTTGCCGGCTCTGAAAAACGGCAAACGCTTGGGAATAACGGAAACGCTTTCTCCGGTTTTTGGATTTCGTCCATGATAAGCGCCATAGTTTTTGATTTTGAAACTTCCGAAACCGCGAATTTCAATACGGTCGCCATCCAATAAAGATTTTTTCATGGAATCGATGAAAATATTCACTACAAGAGTGGCGTCATCAAATGAAATGTTTGTTTCATCAGAAAGCGCCTTGATCAGCTCGCTCTTGTTCATCCTGCCTCCATAAAACAAATTTTTAAGCTGGAGGGTTATAAATTATCTGCGCTTTTTGGCAGTCCGCAACAATGATATGTTAAACGTCATTTTTGGGCAAGTTTTGCAACACACTACGATCAGCCAGCCAGTCAAGTTTTGCAAGCCTGGTTGCCTGGAGTTTGGCTCCTATTGCCTGAATATCGTGGGCAGCGGGAGAACCTGGAGCATAGGTCATAAGAGGCTGCTGGCGGCACACGGCTTCCG
Organism: Desulfovibrio sp.; assembly: GCA_009773975.1. Lineage (GTDB taxonomy): Bacteria > Desulfobacterota > Desulfovibrionia > Desulfovibrionales > Desulfovibrionaceae > Desulfovibrio. The sequence goes on from VSMX01000012.1 coordinate 14,607, forward strand.
GCAGCTTCTTGTCCTGGCGAACATGGCCAAGCAGCTTTGGCTCAAGCTTGAGAAAAAAGCGGCAGGCGCCAGCAAGCTTGTCAAAAGAGCGCTGGGCTTCTTTTGCCGAAGTTACCTCATTGACTACAACCATGAATTCCTCAAGTCCAAAACGTTTGTTGAGAACCTTGATAAGCGCATAGCTGTCGGTAAGTGAGGTTGGTTCGGGAGTTATAATAATAACCCTCAATGCTGCCATAACTGCAAATGTCTGGACAGTTTCGGATATTCCCGCGCCAAGATCCATCAGTACAAAGTCATATTTGCCCAATAATGGGGAAAGATGCTCCATCAGGGCATCACGCTGGTCAGCGCTCAAATCGTTAAGCTCTGGAACACCCGAGGCGGCCGGCAAAACATCGAGGCCATTGGGGACAATAGCGTGGAGAACTTCCTCCATTTTGGCCTTGCCCAGTATTACATCCTGAATATTGCCCTCGGGAGTTATGCCAAGAAGCACATCAAGATTGGCCAGACCCATGTCGCAGTCCATCAATAAGGTCTTGTAACCGTTTTGATGCAGGGACATTGCAAGGTTGAGGGCAATATTTGTTTTGCCTACACCACCTTTTCCGCTAAGAATGGCAACGCTTAAAGTGCTGTTCATTTGGGTTCACCGCCAAAAAATAGAAAATGCTTTTCGTTGGAATGAACAAGTGTGGCCCCGCAGGCATCCCCTGTGGGACTTTCCTGGTATATATGGTTTTTCGTATCATCAAGCGCCGAATCGAGGGCCTTTTTTGCTCTCTCAAGTAATTCCGCAGGATTGCTGATTTCTCCCGGCACCACATTTACGAGGCCAATTGCGCAAGTGGGGCTTGAACCGGCATTAATGCCGCCTGTCGGAAAAAAAGGCCTGGCAATTTCCATAAAGCTTCGCTGGACATTTTCGGCAAATCGTCTGGATTTCAATTGACCAAGACCAGGGAGGACTACGCCGTAGGTATCAGGATCAAATTCGCAAAGGCAGTCACAGGCTTCAAGCAGGCCTTCGATTGTTTCTTTCAGCATTGTGTCAAGCCTGCGTACCGTGCCTTCTCCAAGCGAAGTCAACAGCGAACGCCGGTCGGCCAGTTTTGCGAGCAAGAGACAAATTGCCCCGCCGCTTCGCGCAATCCTCAACAATTCACCTCCCAACCGCATCTTGAAGGCTGCCCTGTCAAGAATCCATGGGCAGTCATCAAGATATGCCTGTATATTTTTCGGCAAGCCATCCGGTTGGTTATAACAAGCTGGAAGGTGAAGCGCAAACCATTGACTCAATGAGTAGGTTTTACAAAATTCCTGCCATTCATTATCCGGTATATCACGGACAAATCTCGCAATCAGGTAACCGGACCCGGAAACGCCCGCCTGACAGGCATCTCCGCAGGCCGCAAGCTCCCTGCTCAGATCTTTAAATCCTGCTTTCTTGCTCATGACGATATAAAAGATAATCGTGTTGAAACTGGTCTATCTGGCCATCCAGAACGGCGTCCACATCACCACATTCGGATCCTGTACGGTGATCCTTGACCAACCGATATGGCTGCAGTGTGTAGGTGCGGATCTGGCTGCCGAAAGCAATATCCTGCTTGCTGTCATAATTGGCCTGTCTTGCGGCCTCCCTTTTTTGCAATTCAAGATTGTACAGTCTGGCGCGCAGGACTCTCAAGGCCGTTTCCTTGTTATGATGCTGCGATTTCTCATTCTGGCACTGGGCGGTTATTCCGGTTGGCAGGTGTGTTATGCGCACGGCAGAGCTTGTGGTATTGACGCTCTGGCCGCCAGGGCCGCTGGAACGGAAAATATCAATCCTTAAATCACATTCCTTGATATCAAGTTTGATGTCGTTTCCCGCATCGGGAAGCACATCCACAGAGGCAAAAGACGTGTGGCGTCTGCCAGAAGCATCAAAAGGGGAAATTCGGATCAGGCGATGTATGCCGCGCTCGCTTTTAAGGAAACCAAAGGCGTGCGGGCCGCTTATCCGCAAGGTAACGCTTTTTAGACCCGCTTCATCGCCAGGCAAATAATCCAGTTTTTCCAGTGTGTAATCCCGACGATTTGCCCAGCGTGTATAAAGCCGCAGCAACATTTCCGCCCAATCTTGTGATTCAGTGCCCCCCGCTCCGGGATGAATCTCGAGTATTGCGTCACTCTGATCTTCCTCTCCGGAAAGGAGCATTACCAGTTCAGTTTCTTCAAGCTTGTTATCAAGTTCTTTCTGGGCCTCGGCCAACGAGGATAAAACTTCCTGAACTTCCGCGCTATCTTCATCAGGATATTCTTTCAGGGTTTCCGCAGCGAGGGCAAGCCATTCTTCCATGTCTGAATGGCTTTTTTCAAGGACATCCAATCTGCCTATTTCATCTTCCAGGGAACTTTTTTCTTTCAAAAGAGGAGTAAGAGCTTCCGGATTATCCCATGCGCCGGGTTTGGAAATTTCTTTCTCTATTTCATTCAGGCGCTGACCATGGCTTTTTACGTCAAAGACGCCCCCAAAGGTTGGAAAACCTTTGCGAAAGGGGAGCACACTGCACTCGGAGGTCACTTAAATGTAACATAACTTTCAGATATTTTTTACTTTTTTGGCAACGCCACTGGCCATGCAATTAGCATGAGCAGGAATAATGCGCAAGCCGGTTCCCATGGAGCCAATTTATGAAACGGGCTGAAACTATTTTCCAGGCGCGCTTTTGCAAGCAGGGTTCCGGCCCTGAATTGGGGTCCGCTCATCACTATTCGCCCTCGCTTGTCAATCACCGCGGAAATGCCCGTATTAGTCGCCCGCATGAGCCAGCGTCCCTGTTCAATACAACGCGGAACAGTAAGATAAAGATGCTGTCTTGATGCCGGGCTGGTGCCAAACCACCCGTCATTGCTTATATCAACGAGCAAATTTGCTCCATCGCTTACCCTTGCCTGGGCAAGCCATGGAAAAATCCCTTCATAGCAAATAAGCATGCCAAGAGCAAGGGGGCCATAATGCAGAGGCGCAACCTGGCTGCCTTCATGATAAACCCCCACCCCTTGCAGCAATGCCTCCAGAAAACCAAAATTCAGCCAGGAGGGCAAATATTCACCAAATGGAACCAGATGTTCCTTGTCATAATGGCCAAACAACTTTCCTGATGGGCCAAGTAAAAAAGCCCTGTTGAAAACAACCGGCTCGTCCTCGCCAGCAATTTTTTCAAGGCCAGGAGCCCCAAAAAGAAGCGGGCAATCCACTTCCCTTGTAAAATTGCGGATAATGGAAACCATCTCGGGACGGGACTGATAAAAAAATGGCATTGCCGTTTCCGGCCAGATTATCAGTGGATTGTTCACGCCTTTTCCGCGCGCTGCCGCAAGGCCCGAAAGAGAAAGGGCCATATAATGGTTCAGGGTGTCGCGCTGGAATATCGGGTCCCATTTTGTATTCTGGTCGACATTGCCCTCAACGAATAACGCATCAACCGATTCCCCGGAGGCAGGTGAATCCCCGCAGAGGCGGTAGAGGCCATAAGCCGGAATGGTCAGGCAAATCAGCAAGCCGACACAGAGAGATGGCCAGAGGCACTTTGAATGTTTGTCCCTGCAGACAGGAAAGGCAAAAAAAATGAGCAATGCGGCGCATACCCAGAGGCCGTCAGTAGCATATGCTCCAATAAGATCACAGGTCTGCAGTAGCAATGGCCAAATCGCAAGTCCGCCGGCAGGGGAAAGCCAGGGAAAGCCCACAAACGCTGCATACAGATATTCCAGAAAATACCAGACTATGCCCAGGGAAAAAGCACGTCGCCATGGGGAAAGATCTTTCAGGGTCCAGGCGAAAAGAGAAAACAGCCCACTTTGGCTTGTGATAACGAAAGCGATAAAAAGCGCGCAGGCAAAAGCCAGCGGAAAAGGCAAATTGCCAACATTGTGAACCGGCATATAAAGCCAGTAGAGAACTACAGCGGCGCCTAAAAAACTTGCAAGCCAGCCGGCGCCAAGTGCTTCCCGAAAGGATGTGGCGCGTGTGCCGAGAACTGCGCAGCCCGCAGGCCAGAGGATGACCAAAAAAGGCGCGTCGAAAAACTGGTTTGGAAAACCCAGAACAATGCCAGCAAAAACCGCGCATATCCAGAATATATCCGTCTTCGACCGGAAAAGGGCAAAGTATTGATTAAACTTCAATGGGATTTTCGTCGGCAATTTCGCCTGCTTGCGCAGCCGGTTCCATCCGCAAAAGCCGAATCAGTTTCATATCCGCGTCAATGACGGTAAATGTCCAGCCATGCACCGTAAAGGATTCCCCCCTGCCCGGCACATGTCCAGCCTGCATACTAAGATAACCGCCAATTGTATCCACTTCATCCGACTCAATATCAACGCCCAATTCCTGCAAATCATCAAGCAGGGCACGCCCCGTCAGTTCATAAACATTGTTGCCGACCGAACGGATATCTTCTTCTCTTGGAGCATCGTGCTCATCTTCAATATCCCCGACAATTTCCTCGAGGACATCTTCAATGGTGATCAGGCCTGAGGTGCCGCCATACTCGTCAATTGCGATTGCAATGTGCAGCTTTCTGGATCTGAACTCCTGCAGCAAGGTGCGAATGGATTTTGTTTCCGGCACGAAAAAAGGTTCACGCATTACATCCCGCACGCATTGCTCACGATGCGAATTATCGATCAGACTTGCAAGAAGATCCTTGGCATGGAGAATTCCAACCATATTATCCCGGGTATCGCGATAAACGGGAATCCTTGAATGACCGGATTCCACTATGACTTTCGCCACCTCCGCCAGGGGCATCTCCTCGGGAACGCAATCAATATCGGTTCTGGGGATCATTGTGTCCTGTACTTGCAAATCATTGAACCGAAGAATGCCCAGGAGCATCGATTCCTCCTCCGGTTCTACTTCACCTTCGGCTCGCGCCTCCAGAATCGCTTTTTCAAGCGATTCTTCGTTTTCGTCGTGTCCAAACAGGCGACTCAAACGTGACCAGATTGTACTATGATCTTCCGGGCCCTGATCCAAAACAATCTCCTCCTGAATATAAAATATACATCCATAGATCCAATGTTAGAGCATTTACGCAATGAAATTGCGTAAATGCTCTAACATTGCTTTGCCTGCAAAGGCGCGCGCGAGAATATCTCGAGGCAAACTTGCTTTGCCGTTAAGAGATATTCTCATACGCAAGATGCCATAGATCCAATACTAATTTATGATTTTTCCACTTTTTTGTTTATCAAGAATGCCAACCCATTGTGCGATGGGCCTTACGCCTCTGGTGGGTGAGCTGTGCGTCCAGTGGATCTCGCTTGTGCCCTTCTCCAGAACAGCCCAATTTGTAAACTCCAAACCCAGGACAAGTGCCTTGTGCGGGCCATCGTCAATACGGGAATTCATGATTTCACCCGTACACCAGAAAGCAATGGGTTTATCAGTTTCTTCATGCACATAAACCACGAGACAAAGAAGCTGCGCGCCTTTTGCCAGCTCAATAGCGGGCTTGCCGTTTTCTCCGTATGGGAAACGCAAGGCGAGCCCTGATGCGGAAATATTTTCAACCTGAACAGGTTCGTCAGGCATGCCAGGACGGTAATGAGTCAGCGGAGTGCCGATTTCATTGGTCGCAGAAGGCAAAGTCTGGCCGGCCTGCATGGGCCATACGCCAATTACCCTGATATCGCTTTTTTGTGGCTGAACCCGGATAAAATGACGTTTTTTCTCGACCCGCAAATTTTCGGGCACCTGGCATACCAATGTGGAATTTTCATAATCCGGATGGATTTTCAATATCTTCGAGCTGAAGACATAAAAAACAGGCCCTTCCGGATTGCGGGTGCGAAAGAATACTTCGACTGGTTTGCCTTCCCAGTCTTCTGTAACATAATCCTGAACAGTCATCTGCAGCCCTTTCTGATCAATTGCGTGCAGCATGGCCGAAAGGCCGTTTCGGGTAACTCCTGGAGTATTCATTTTGATGTTGAACATTTCATATTGGGATTGGGCCAGGCCAAGAATCCTGAAAACATGGCCTTCCCGGGCATTCATGGCCTTCTTTTTGCGGGCCAGTTTGATACTATAGAAAAGGCCGCACAGAAGAAGAAAAAACAGTGCTGAAAGCAGATAATTTTCCATATCGGACATTATGTTTGCCTGGTTCCGTTCTTTTTGCGGACCCGTGCGCCTTTTCCCAACAGGCCCAGTTTATGGAGATGAATTTCCAGACATGACACTGCCGCGGGCGTGACCCCGGATATACGCGATGCTTGCCCAAGGCTTGTCGGCCTGATTTTGGCAAGTTTTTCCTCGACTTCTCTTGAAAGTCCCGCAATGCCATTATACTCCATATCGGCAGGCAAGGGGATATTGTCAAGATGCGAAAGGCGAGAAGCTACAAGTTCCTGCTTTTTCAGATAGCCGGCATACTTGATATCAGTTTCCACACTCTTTGCCGCATCACCACATTCATCAATGGCATTTTGCAGCCGAAAAGCCATTTCGGCGCATTTTGGGCCTGATGTAGTCAAAATTTGGCCCAATTTTTCCAAAGTTATATCCGGGCGGCACAATAAATCTGAAAGGCTTTTTCCGGCCGGCAGATCCTGTTCCCGGCTCTTCGTTGCCAATACTGAAGCCCCGGTTTGTGTTGGCGGAAGTTTCCATGCGGCCAGGTCTTGACGCATTTTCTCGGCGCGCTCCATCTTTTCACAGAACGCCTTCCAGTGGCTATCCTGCACAAGGCCTATCTTGCGGCCGATTTCCGTCATGCGGCAATCCGCATTGTCTTCCCGTAAAAGAAGACGATGCTCTGCGCGAGATGTAAACATCCTGTAAGGCTCTTCCGTTCCCAGAGTTACCAGATCGTCAACCAGAACAGCCATATAGCTTTTATCGCGGCCAGGCTTGAATTCTGGCAAATTCTTTTCCTGACAGGCTATATTGAGAGCGGCCCACAAACCTTGCGCCGCGGCTTCCTCATACCCGCTTGTGCCGTTGATCTGGCCGGCATGCCACAGCCCGGGAACATTCTTGCTCTCCAATGTTGGCCAAAGTTGCACGGGGTTAGCATAATCGTATTCAATGGCATAACCTGGACGAACCATGACGGCGTTTTCCATGCCCTTGATTGTTCTGATCATCGCGGTCTGCACATCTAGCGGCAAGCTTGTCGAAATACCGTTGCAATAAATTTCCTCGCTGTCCAACCCTTCCGGTTCCAGAAAAATCTGGTGCCTCTCCCGCTGGGGAAAACGCGCGACTTTGTCCTCAATTGAAGGGCAGTACCTAGCTCCAATGCCTTCAATTACACCGGTAAAAAGTGGGGATCTTCCAAAAGCTTCCCGAATCACATCATGAGTATCGGAATTTGTCCAGGTAATATGACAGGAGACCTGGGGCAGGCGCGGGCCTGGTCCGCGGAAACTGAAGCCAGGGGGCGGATTATCGCCCGGTTGCTCATCCAGGCAGGAAAAATCAATGCTCGAACGCAATATCCTCGGAGTTGTCCCAGTCTTCAAACGCCCAAGCTCAAAACCAAGCTCGCGCAAACTGTCGGACAGGCCCAGACTTGGAGCATCTCCCAGACGGCCGGAAGGCATATTGACCATTCCCATATGAATGCGTCCATTCAGAAATGTGCCGCAGGCCAAAAGCACATGCCTGGCCTCAAAATGTAGCCCAAGTGCCGTGCGCACACCGCATGCACGACCGCTGGCTGTCAGAACTTCCGTAACATTGTCCTGCCAGATTCGCAGCCCCCTGGTGTTGAAAAGGGTCTTGGCAACAATGCCCTTGTAAGCATTCCTGTCCATCTGGGCGCGGGTAGCGCGCACGGCAGGCCCCTTGCTCATATTCAATGTCCGAAACTGGATGCCGGCATGATCGGCCCACAGCCCCATACACCCCCCAAGGGCGTCAATTTCACGGGTCAAATGGCCCTTGGCCAGTCCACCAATGGCAGGATTACAGGAAAGATGGCCCAGTCTGTCGAGATTGCCGCTTACAAGAAGAACATTCAGACCAAGAACAGCAAGCGCGTGAGCGGCTTCTGCGCCAGCATGCCCCCCACCGGCCACGATGCAGTCAAAAATTCCATCAGCCATTGGCCAGTCCGGGAAACAGCAAATGCGCAAAAACGATCGCATCCTTGCAGGTTGCCGTCAGGGAAGATCTTTCGTCAGGTTGGTGGCATGTATTTTCAAGGCAGCTCCAGACTACGGCAGGCAGACCTTTTTGCCTCAAAAATGCTGCGACTGTGGCGCCTCCAATTCCCACAAGGCATGGCTCAACACGATATACCGCGCTGATCGCCTTTTGCAGAGGTGGAAGAATTGGCGAACTTTCCGGCGTTGACGTGGACTTCTGGCAATGAACGGTTTCAAAGGAAATTTCGACCGCAAGTTCCATTGAAGCCAATTCAGTAATGGCCGAAATCCTTTCCATGACGCTTTCCACAGATACTTCAGGCAGAAGCCTGCAGTCGACAAAGAACTCTTCACGACCAGGCATTATATTGACCGCTTCAACATTCGCGGGATGCCTGGTAGGCACGAATGTGGAAACTGGCGGAATGAAAATCGGGTTCTTTTGTGAAAAAGTTGCCCGCAAACCCTCTTCCAGAAGAGCAACAAGCCTTGAGGACGCCACAAAGGCATTCCTGCCCAAAAAGGGATTGGATGCATGGCACTGGGCGCCAAGAACAGTAAATTTCAGCCAAAGCTGTGCTTTTTCCGCGATTTCAATTTCGGCGCCACCAGGCGATCCACCATCTGGAACTATATAAAGATCGTCACCTGAAAACAGGTTGGGAACAGTGGACAGGATATGTTCAAGACCATAATGGCTTCCACATTCCTCATCGGCCATAAAAACCAGACCAAGACCAATTTCCGGCACAATGCCGGCAGATTGCAGACTTTCGGCAAGAATCAACATGGAACAGACAGCTTGCTGATTGTCCTCCACCCCGCGTCCATAAATAAAATCGCCAGCCTGGCATACTGTCCAGGGATCATGATGCCAGGCGGACAAATCTCCGGCTCCGACTGTATCCAGATGGCCAAAAATCCACAGATTCTTCTGTGTGCCGCCCTTGATACGGGCAACAAGATTGGGGCGATAGCCGCAGGGAACGCGGTCATCCGGGCAATCAACATGCAATATGTCTTCAACACCCACTTTTTGCAGCAAGTCCGCTACAATTTGAGCCCGGGCTGCTTCGCCTGCACCGCCATTTTCGGGGCCAAGAGATTTGCAGGCAGTCAAAAGCCGCTGCAATTCAAGAACTCTTGCACCCTTGTTACCAAGGGTTTCAAGAAGCTGTTGGGAACAATCTGATAGGGGAGGTTCCATGTCCATAAAGGCTGTTTGGAAGAATTTGCTGAAATGGATAACGAATAACTGTATCTAAAAAATAGACAATGAAGTTATTCAATGCAAAAGGCAGCCTTTGCGCGGATATGCGGCAAAGGCTGCAAAACATTGCAAATTAACGGCCTTTGGCTGCGCGTTTGGAAGCTTTGAGCGGGTTAACTTTGGCGGTAGCAGTGGCCTGGGCCTTGACGTGGGTGGCAAAATTGCAGCGGCCGCCGGACCATTTATAGGCCGGATCGGGATAGCTTGAGCAAAATTTTTCCTCGTCAAATTCCCGAACCCTTTCACAACCTGTGCACTGTTCAACACAGGGTGAAATGACAAAGCCATTAACCATGACGCCTTCTGCGGTTTTCACAGCATTCTGCAAGGGGGTCATCCTGTACTCTCCAAAAAATATATACCCTGTGCGGGTGTTATTGAATTAATTAATCCAAGTTTTTTATTATATCTGGTTGATAAAAAAAGTCAAGGGCAGCATTTCATTAAAATATTTAAGTGAAAACCCCGCCGAAGCGGGGAAAAGGAACATAAAGTTTTGCATTATTCAGGAAAATGCGGCTGGACAAAAATTTTCAATGAAAGTTACTCGCCTGATCCCTCCTGGCTCCGAGCTTTCTTCATGCATGATTTTTGCTCCTTTTCTATCAAATCAACCAATTTTGCCGCCGGAATATTCAAGGCGCCAGCAAGATGAAAAATGAAATTCAGAGTAGGACGGTATTTGCCCTGCTCCACCTGAAGAAGGTACACACGGTCAATACCGGAATTCATTGCAAGTTTGCGCTTGCTCAAACCGGCATCTTCACGCAGCTTTTTCAGGATAACCGAGACAGCGTGTGTAAGACATGGGTAAGCTTCCATTCCCTGAATATACTAAAATCGGCTTTATTTGTGAAGTGTTGGCATAAAAATTTTATATACGAAAATTATTGCCAACGAACTGATATAGCTATAAATTTATCTATATCAAAATAATTGTTTCTGAAAAAATTCAGGCCATGTCTTTAAAATTTTTGACCGGAGAAACACATGGAGCAGAAAAAATACTTTCAGCCCGAAATTGAATGCGCTTCGCAGGAAAAGATGCGCGCATGGCAAAATGAACGCCTTAAAAATACGGTAAGAAGGGTCTATGATTCCGTGCCTTATTACCGCGAACTCATGAAAGAAAAAAATCTGACGCCCGACGACATAGGCGG
>VSMX01000120.1 GCA_009773975.1 Desulfovibrio sp.
CCGCCCGCCCCGTGCTTAACTGTTTTGGCGGAGGATGTTCCTTGCACGAGGAATCAATTATGAACGAGAAGGTAACAAGCCCGAAGATGTCAAGGCTGGCTTCAAGGATATTGCATGACAAGAACGCAACGCCGACCGAAAAGTCCCTGGCCGGCTCAGTTCTCTCCCAGGCCGCGCGAGGCCGGGAAACAAGCCCCGAACTCAGGCAGATGGCCTCGAGCGTGATGCACGGCAGCGAATATTCGCATGACGCAAAGTCCCTGGCCGGTTCTGTTCTTGCCCAGGCATAATTTTGCAAGAGAGCAGTTATTACCCCAAAATGCCCGCCCTGCCGCGGGCATTTTGCATTGCGGCGGCAATTGTCTCCTGCTTGCGCAAAAAGCGTGCATATTCCCGCGCTTCCCGCCTGCCCCAATATTGCCTATTAGCGAAAAAAATCGCATAATATCACCTTGCGCAAAGAAATTATATTTAACATGGGAGGAAGTTATGGCCCAGGATTATTTTCGCGCCCTGAGGGACGTGGCGCTGGTTATCAATTCCAGCCTGGAGCCCAGGGACGTGCTGCACAAGATTTCCGAGGAAACCGCCAAAACCATGGGCTGCAAAGCCTGCACAATCCGGCTGCTGGATTCCACAGGCCGTTTCCTGCTGCCCAGCGCGGCATACGGCCTTTCGGCCAATTACATGCGCAAGGGCCCTGTGGAAGTGAAGAAAAGCGGCCTCGACCATGAGGTTCTGGCGGGCAAGGCCATTCACCTGAAGGACGCCACAGCCGACGGGCGCTTCCAATATCCGGAATCCGCAAAGGCCGAAGGCCTTGTCAGCGTGCTTTCCGTGCCGCTGATGGCGGACGGCAAGGCCATTGGCCTGATGCGCGTCTATTCCGACGTGGAGCGCGAATTCACGCCGGACGAGGAAACCTTCATGGAAGCCGTGGCCGCCATCTCCGCTCTTGCAATTGAAAACGCCCGCCTGCATGAGGCACTGCGCAGCAATTACGAGTTGATGAGTAAACACGCCTATTCCGTGTACGAAGACTAGGCTTTGCGCCGCTACAAATGGGAGGAAAAAATACCATGAGCAAAGTGAAAGTTGGCATAAATGGTTTTGGCCGCATCGGACGCCAGGTATTTCGCGCCCTGCATGAAAAATACCGTGATCAGGTGGAAGTTGTGGCCATCAATGACCTTTTTGACGCCGAAACCAATTTCCAGCTTGCGGAATATGATTCCGTCTATGGCCGCGGCAACCTGGATGCAAAGGTTGACGGTCAGGAAGTCAAGGTGGGCGACTGGCAGATTCACTGCTTTTCCGAACGCGACCCCAAAAACCTCAAATGGGGCGATTACGGCGTTGACGTGGTTGTGGAATCCACCGGCATATTCCGCAATGCCCAGCAGGCCAAAGTCCATATCGACAACGGCGCGAAAAAGGTCATCATCACCGCTCCCGCCAAGGAAGAGGACATCACCATTGTCATGGGCGTGAACGACAGGGATTACGATCCGAAAAAGCACAATATCGTGTCCAACGCTTCCTGCACCACAAACTGCCTTGCGCCTGTCGCCCTGGTTCTGCAAAAGGAATTCGGCATCGAGCGCGGCAACATGGTGACCATCCACTCCTACACCAATGACCAGCGCATTCTGGATATGGCCCACAAGGATCCAAGACGGGCCCGCGCTGCAGCCTTGAACATCATTCCAACGTCCACAGGCGCCGCCCAGGCCGTGGCCAAAGTCATTCCCGAACTCAAAGGCAAATTTTCCGGCTATTCCCTGCGTGTGCCCACGCCGACAGTTTCCATTGTCGACTTCACAGGCATTCTGGAAAAACCGACCACAACCGAGGAAGTTCTGGGCAAACTCAAAAACGCCACCGAAACCTATCTCAAGGGCGTCATGGAATACAATGACAAGCCCCTGGTTTCCATGGACTTCAAGGGCAATCCCGCATCCAGCATAGTGGAATCCTCCTACACAACGGTCCAGGACGGCAATCTGATCAAGGCCGTGGCCTGGTATGACAACGAATGGGGCTATTCCAACCGCGTTTGCGACCTGATTTGCCTGATGAAGGACAAGGGTCTCGAATAGTCTTTTCCCGCATTGCGACAAAGGGGGCCGCACGGCCCCCTTTCTTCATGCCCTCCGCAAATCCTTGCATGTCATTGCCAGCGTCCAGATGAGTCCCTTGCCTGGCAGGCGCGCTCCGGCTACAATGCAAGCCTCCGCCACGGCGGACTCCATGCCTGTAACGACATTGCTTCACCAAGGAAAACCAGATGATTGACGACAAGCTTTTGAACTCGATTTCGGACATTACGGCCAAAGCCCTCAATGAACAGGATTATGGCGCGGTCGCCGGAGAAATTGACGCCCTCCTTGCCAAAGGCGACAGGGAAGAAGCCCTGAACCGCGCGCTGGTCTATTCCCTGCAGGCGCACCAGCCCGGCTTTCCGCCGGACGGCCAGCCAGGATATCTTCCTTCATCGGCCAGCCTCAAGGCTGCCGTGATTAATGAAATTGATGTGATGTCCGGAATTGACCCGGACGATGACGTGGATGCCGAGGCATGGAAAAGGCTGAAAAAAAGCCTTGAAGCCGCCAGTGAGACTGATTTTGTGAATGGCGCGGACATCAACTGCCCGGACGATTATATTCTTGTGCTTACGCCAATGTCATGCGGACTGATTTTGAGGCAGAGGGGAGCGCTGAAGTGACATCCACCTCTTCCTGAAGGAAGAGGCTTCCTGCCGATAGCGTTTAGACAACTCACACTGAGGCGGGCATCCCCGCCTCATCCAGTTTCCTCATGGCCTGGCGGTCGAGAATGCGCTGGTTCGAGCTGCCGCGGAAAAGCAGTTCCAGGTTGCGCAGGCTTTCAATATAGGGCCCGTCGATCAGCAAATCCACCGCGTCCAGCAGATTGCCGACATCATCGGCGCCAGAAGCGGCAAGCTTGCGCAAGGTCTCGTAATAATAACCGGTATAGCAAACGACATCGCCGCCCAGGCAATGCACTTCCCCGGCCAGCAAGACAAGCGGGGCGGGCTGCAAAAATGGCTCCCCGCCAGAAAACGTCATGCCGCGCAAAAGCGGGTTTTCGCGGTAAATTTCCAGAATTTCCGCAAGGCTTTGCAATTTGCCGCCATCCAGGGCATGGGTGCGGGGATTGTGGCAGCCGGGGCAGGCATGCCTGCAGCCCTGGGTAAAGACAGTCAGCCTTAACCCAGGGCCATCAACAATGGATTCCTCCTCCAGACCGGCCAGACGCAGGTAAACGGAACGCAGATCAACTGCTTCGGGCTTTTCGAGAATCCTTGCAGGCATGGAATATCCTAATTATTTTAATTACCTGGATGTATTGCCGGCTTAATTGCAGCAATGCCGCACACGATCATGTTCCTCGGCTCTTTTGGCATTATTGAAGCGATCCAGCGTGCCGACAAGATAGCCGGTAATGCGCCGGATGCGCTCAAAGCCAACGCCTTCTCCCACCATTTTTTCGGCAGCGGCCTCTTTTTGGGCAAGTTCCTTTTCGTACAGTTCCGATTTCATCAACATGGCTGTGTCTCCATTTCACTTTGAGCCGGGCGGCATTGCCGCCGCCTCACATCCACGCTCTTTCGGGCGCGAATGTTCCTGTTATTGAAAAATTCTATTCATAATGGGGCATGTGCGGATAAAGCTTGCGCAGGGCCCGCAGTTTTTCCACGCTCACGGATTCGCCCTCCCGCCGGCCGCAGCGGGGGCAGACATCGTTGATCACGCCCGTGTAGCCGCAGACCGGGTCGCGATCCAGCGGGTGGTTGACCGACCCGTAGCCTATGCCCGCATCGTGCATATAGCGGATAATGCTTTCAAAGGCCTCCACGTTCCTGGCCGTATCGCCGTCCAGTTCCACATACGTTATGTGGCCGGCATTGGTCATGGCGTGGTACGGGGCCTCAAGCTGGATTTTTTTGAAGGCCTTTATGGGATAATAAACCGGGACATGGAAAGAGTTTGTGTAATAATCCCTGTCTGTCACGCCGGGGATGGAGCCAAAGCGCTCCCTGTCCAAGGCGACAAAGCGGCCGGAAAGGCTTTCGGCCGGCGTGGCTATAAGGGTGAAATTGAGGCCGGTTTTTTCGGATTCCTCGTCGGCCCTGGCCCGGATATGGCGAATTATGCGCAGGCCAAGCTCCTGGGCCTCCCCGCTTTCGCCGTGATGCTTGCCAACAAGCGCGACAAGGGTTTCGGCCAGGCCGATAAAGCCAACGGTCAGGGTGCCGTGCTTGAGCACTTCCCCGATGCTGTCGTCAATATCCAGCTTTCCGGAATCAATCCAGATGCCGTTGCCCATCAGGAAGGGATAATTGCGCACTTTCTTGGCGCTCTGGATCTTGAGCCTGTGCATGAGCTGGCGAAAGACCAGGTCGATCTTGTCGTCCAGCATGGAGAAGAACTTGTCGATGTCGCCTTTGGCCTCAATGCCCAGGCGCGGCAGGTTGATGGAGGTGAAGCTGAGGTTGCCGCGGCCGCAGGTTACCTCGCGTTCCGGGTCAAAATGGTTGCCCAGCACCCTTGTGCGGCAGCCCATGTAGGCCACCTCGGAATTATAGTCGCCCGCCTTGTAGTACTGAAGATTGAAAGGCGCGTCAATAAAGCTGAAATTCGGGAAAAGGCGCATTGCCGAAGTCTGCATGGCCAGCTTGAACAGGTCATAGTTCGGGTCTTCCGGATTATAGTTGAGCCCTTCCTTGACCTTGAAAATCTGCACGGGAAAGATTGAAGTTTCGCCGTTGCCAAGGCCGGCCTGGGTGGCCAGGAGCAGGTTTTTGACGACCATACGGCCTTCCGGGGAGGTATCCGTGCCATAGTTTATGGAGCTGAAAGGCACCTGGGCGCCGGCGCGGGAATTCATTGTGTTGAGGTTGTGAACCAGGGCCTCCATTGACTGGTAAACGCGGTTTTCCGTGGCCCGGGCAGCTTCCCCGGCCGCGTAGGCGTGGGCGGCAAGGGCGTCCTCGGGCCCGATTGGCAAGTTAGCGCCTTTCATGTCCGCTTCCATCTCCGCCTCAAGCCCGAGGCCAGGTTCCAGGCCGCAGGCCCCAAGCGCGGTTTCCGTTAGGCTGCCGGCCTCCTCGAGGCCGAGGCCGCGGCGAATGCGCAGCCAGGCGGTGAAGGCGCGCCTGTATTCCTTGCCGTATGTTTTGGCCACGCCCCTGGCCATGGCCCAGTCAAAATTGGGCACGGACTGGCCGCCGTGCATCTCGTTCTGGTTGGCCTGGATGGCAATGCAGGCCAGCGCGGCATAGCTTTCTATGGAATTGGGCTCGCGCAAAAAGCCGTGCCCGGTGGAAAAGCCGTTTTCAAAAAGCGGAATCAAATCTATCTGGCAGCACGTTTCGGTCAGCATGTAGAAATCCTTGTCGTGAATATGGATATCTCCGCTGATGTGGGCTGCGGACGCGTCCTTGGGCAGGATATAATTGTCGATAAAGAACTTGGAGCCTTCCGAACCGTACTTGAGCATGGTGCCCATGGCCGTGTCGCCGTCGATATTGGCGTTTTCGCGCTTGATGTCCTCCTCTATGGCCGGCGACCAGGTCAGCTTCTTGTAAATGTCCATCAGGTACGATTCCGCGTTGCGAATCTTGGTGTGCTCCGCCCGGTAGAGAATATAGGCCTTGGCCGTGCGCGCGTAATCGTACTGGATGAGCGTTTCTTCCACTATGTCCTGGATTTCCTCCACCTGACGCAGATTTTCCTTCTCAAGCTTCTGGCAGACCTTCTCGGTAACAAAAAGCAGGTCGGTGGGCGACATGGCCTCGCCTTCCACAGCCTTGTTGGCCCGGGTAATGGCGTTGAGAATCTTGACGGAATCAAATACGGCAACCGAGCCGTCGCGCTTGACTATGGTGGCAGGCATTCAAAAGCTCCTCTGCTAAAATGCGATTCGGGGGAATCGCATGGCGAATCTTGCCGGGATTTTCCGAAATGTTTGCCTGTTTCGGCTTGCATCCCGTGTTCTGCAAATTAGGGGAAAACGCGGGAAGTGTCAAACAAACGGAATATCCAACTATCTGGAATACTTGACCATTTAGATAATCTTTAGATTTTTTCGCCTGCTTTTATATCTCCTTGCGCTGCAACGATTCCGGGATTCCGGCACGCCTTCTGGCATGAATTTTCCGAAAATATTAATTTAATTTTTTGGGCGTATGGACTTTCGCCATGTTTCTGGCCTTTTGCGGCGCGATGGTCGCCCTGCTCAGGTAAAAGAAATACGCCCCTTGACTTGCGGCGTTCAAGTTCATAATGAAAAAGAAAGGAGGCAAGCCCTGTGCAGACCTGCCGCCCGTTTTGTGGGCACACCTCCCAATGTCAAGGTTATGGGAAATGCGCCCGGTTCAGGATTTGCGATCCGGCCGGGCGCGCTGTTATTTAAGTGCCGCGCCAACCTGTATCGACTTGCCAGACAACACAAATCGCTTGCAATTTATGGATTTCCATGCAAGCCTGAACAATAATTCAGCCTGACATTAATTTGACACGCAGCCCTTATGGAGGTTGAAATGGCCGACGACAATTCACCAAACAGCATGTTCAGCAAGGGGCCCCTGCTGCCAATCGGCCCCACAAGCAAGATAATAGGGCCTGGCGTGGCGGGCTCGATAATTTGCGGCTATGCGGCCTGGATTATGGATGTCAAAACGCAAACGCCAATCACTTACGGCGCGGGCGAGGTCAGCATCTGGGGCTGCCTTGTGGGCGGCGCGGCCATTGGCTGCTTTCTGGGCTGGCTCTGGGCACGGAAGTAGGAGGACGCCGGAGGCAATATGGCAGCTCAATTTGACCCGCTTGAATATTTTGATGATCTCAAGGCCGTCGGCGTGTCGGAAGACCAGGCAAGGGCGCAGGTACGCTTTTTTCGCAATTTTTCCGACAGCCAGAAGGAAAATGCCGAAAAATACATGGCCACGAAAGCCGATGTGGCGGAAATAAATGCCCGCGCGCATGCAACCGAGCTGCGTTTGCAGAAAGAGATCGAAAGCGTGCGCCTGGAGATCAAAAACGTCGAGGCGCGCCTGCAGAGAGAGATCGAAAGCGGGCGCCTGGAGATCAAAAACGTCGAGGCGCGCCTGCAGAAAGAGATCGAAAGCGTGCGCCTGG
>VSMX01000121.1 GCA_009773975.1 Desulfovibrio sp.
TGCTTGGTAGTTCCATGCCATGCAGTGTAGCAGCTTTGCTAAATATTGTTTAGTAAAAATTTGGAAGATCAGTAATCGGATATTTCAGGCAGTAAAACCTGAACATTTTGCAGAATTTCTGACCCGTGTCACTGACCTGATCCGTGAAAACATAAGCGGCGAGATTGTGGCCTTTGATGGAAAGACGCATCGCGGCAATGGCCTGGATTCCGCTTTGCATATGCTCAATGCATGGGCGGTCAAAAACCGCCTTGTCCTTGGCCAGTTGCCAGTTCCAGACAAGAGTAATGAAATCTCCGCGATGCCGCAACTTATGGATATGCTTGAATTAAAGGATTGTATAATCACTGCGGACGCATTGAATTGCCAGAAAGCTGTTGCAGAAAAGGCAAGAGAAAAAAAGACCGATTATGTGCTTGCCATAAAAGGCAACCATCCTGAAGCCTATGATGAAATAAGACGATTCATGGACAGGCAGATGGAGAATGCGAAGCCCATTTTTGAAATGCCTCTGGATAAAGCCCATGGTCGGCTGGAGAGCCGCAAATTCTGGGTAAGTGATGACATTGCCTGGTTTGAAGACAGACACGCATGGGCAGGCTTGAAAAGCATCTGCGTCGTGGAAGCTGTCAGGGAAATGGTAAAAGGCGGAGGGCCTGTCACAACGCGCCGTTACTATATAGGCAGCCTTGGAGAAAAGGATGCTGAAAGAATCGCGGGTGCGATTCGTGGGCATTGGGCAATAGAAAATGAATTCCACTGGTGTCTGGATATGGCGTTTGACGAAGATGGAAGCCGTGCCAGGACCCGCAACGCCGCAAAGAATCTCGGATTAATGCGCGGAATCACCATGAATCTGTTAAAAGCCAATCCTGATAAAGGTAGCTTGAAAGGTAAAATGTACAAGGCCTCAATGATGCTTTCTTACCTCAAACGCCTGTTACGGATTTAGATGCGTCAGCCCTGCGCGTTGCGCAGGAGTGACGCATCTGGAGGCAGGGATCTGCAATTCCCTAAAAACCTTCCTCAAGGGGTGGCCAGATCAGGCAGCCTTCCGGGGAAGGGCAGGGCTTTTTGCGGCCCGGGGCCAGGAAAACCTTGCGGCCGCGCCTTTCGAGCCTGCCCTCGCAAAGCCATTGCAGGGCCTGCGGATAGATGCGATGCTCAAGGGCATGGATGCGCGGGGCAAGCTTTTCGGCTGTCTCCCCGGCGTCAATGCCAAGAGCGGCCTGGATAATCAGCGGCCCGGAATCCATCTCCTCATCCACAAAATGCACGCTCACGCCGCCAATCTTGACCCCATAGGCCACGCTGTCGGCAATACCACGCAGTCCGGGAAAGCTCGGCAAAAGGGCCGGGTGAATGTTCAACACAGGCCCCTTGAACAATTCCAGAAAAGCCCTGCTCAAAAGCCGCATATAGCCAGCCAGGGCCAGGGCCTGCGTGCCGCATGCCTGGAAAATCTTGACCAGGGCAATGTCATAGCTTTCCCTGTCGGGAAAATCCCCGGGCTGCAGCACAATGCTCGTCACGCCGGCTTTCTGGGCCCTCTCCAGCACGCCCGCGTTGGGGTTATTGGAGCAGACCAGGCAAATTTCCGCCTCTATCAGGCCATCCCGGGCCTTGTCCATTATCGCCTGCGCATTTGTGCCATTGCCGGAAGCCAGAATGCCCAGTTTCAGCATTTCACTACCCCTTATGCGAAAAATGATCCATGATTGCCGCGACAAGCGCGGGCACAGTATAATCGGGCGGCACAATATCCGCAGCCAGACCGGCGTCCTCAAGCTTGCGGGCCGTGATTGGCCCTATGGCCGCCAAAACCGGGCGCGGCTCTTTTTTGAGCATCTCCGCGCCGAACAGCCGCAGGAAATTGTCGACAGTGGACGAGGACGCGAAACTTATGCAGTCCACCCGCCCCAGGCCCGATTCGCCGCAGCCATTGGCGGAAACCGTCACATAGGCCGGCGCCACATCCACAACGGCCCCATGTTTTTCAAGTTGGCTGGGCAGAACATCCCGCGCCTTGCTTGCCCTGGGGAGCAAAATGCGCTTGCCAGCCAGGTTCCCGGCCTGAAGCATGGCCTCCGCCACGCTCTCGGCCACAAAGCGCGGCGGAACCAGATCGGCCGCAAGGCCGCGGCAGCCCAGGGCGGCCGCCGTGCCGGGGCCGATGGCTGCCAGCTTGCAAGGCGCAAGCGCGCGGCTGTCCAGACCGGCCTGATTCAGGCGCCGGAAAAAATAGTCCACGCCATTTGCCGATGTAAAGACCACCCAGTCATAATCCCCAAGCTTGCCGATTGCAGCATCCAGAACGGAATAATCCTCGAGGGGATCGACCCTTATAACAGGGCATTCGATGACCTCCGCGCCAAGCGCGGCCAGATCGTGAGCCATGCCGCTGGCCTGGGCGCGCGCCCTGGTCACGACAATTCTCTTGCCAAAAAGCGGCAGGCGCTCAAACCAGGAAAGTTTTTCGCGCAAATCAACAGCCTTGCCGACCACAATCACGGCCGGATTTGCCAGGCCGGCATCCAGAACTTTTTGCGGCAAGTTCCCAAGGGTGGCCGCCACGGTTTTCTGATCCGGCGTGCAGCCCCTGTAAACCACGGCCGCCGGCGTACTTTCTGCCAGGCCGCCATCAATCAGGTTGCGGCAAATATTGGCCAGATTGCTCATGCCCATCACAAAAACCAGGGTCGCGCCGCTTTGCGCGTATGCCTGCCAATTGTGCGTCCCCTTGTTGAGATCCGACTCGTGGCCGGTGATAATACTCACGGCAGAAGCCGCGCGCCTGTCGGTAAGCGGAATGCCGGCATAGGCCGGCGCAGCAATGGCGCTGCTTATGCCAGGCACCACCTCAAATGGAATGCCGTGCTCATAAAGCCACATACCTTCCTCGCCGCCACGGCCGAAAATATAGGGGTCGCCCCCTTTCAGGCGCACGACATTTTTGCCTTCCCTTGCCTTGCGCACAAGCAGGGCGTTGATCTCGTCCTGGGGCAGGGCGTGGTTGCCGGCAATCTTGCCGCCATAAAACAGTTCCGCGCCCTGTCTCGCGCAGTCCAGCAAGGCGGGGTTGGCCAGGGCGTCATAAATGATGACATCCGCATTTGTCAGACATTCCCTGCCGCGAATGGTCAAAAGCTCCGGATCGCCAGGACCCGCGCCTACAAGCCAGACTTTCACGCCACACCCCCGCGGCAAAGTTCAATAAGCGCCCTGCAGCCAAAGCCTGTCGCGCCTTCCGGGCAAAGCGGCCTGGCCTTGGCGTTCCAGTCAACGCCGGCTATGTCCAGATGGGCCCAAAGCTCGCCCTTGCGCACAAAATTACGCAAAAAAAGGGCTGCCGTTATCGCGCCGCCCTCCCGCGGGCCGCTATTGCGCAAATCGGCAATGCCGCCGGTAAGTTCCTTGAGATAGGGCGAATACAAGGGCAAACGCCAGAAATTTTCGCCTCCCAGCTTGCCGGAAGCCGAAATTTTCGCGGCCAGGCTGTCGTCATCGCAGAAAAGGCCGCCCAGGGAAGTCCCAAGCGCCACGGCGCAGGCGCCTGTAAGTGTTGCGATATCGACAATGGCCTGGGGATTCCAGTATTTCTGGGCGTATGTTATGGCATCGCAAAGGCAAAGCCGTCCTTCCGCATCGGTATTGATTATTTCCACGCTCTGGCCGTTGCCGGCAATCACCACGTCACCTGGCCGCATGGCCCGGGCATCGGGCATGTTCTCAGCGCAGGCCAGAATGCCGATTACGCGGCGCGGAATATTTTCCCTGGCCGCCGCCCAGACAGCGCAAAGCACTGCGGCCGCGCCGCCCATGTCGCCTTTCATCTGGAACATATTGGCTGCGGGCTTGAGGCAAATTCCGCCGGAATCAAAGGTAATGCCCTTGCCAATCAGGATCAGCGGCTTTTCCTCGTTGTGGCCGGCCGGCGCATGCTCCAGCACAAGCAGGCGCGCCTTTTGCGCGGACCCCTGGCCAACGGCCAGAATACAGCCCAGCCCTTCCTCAAGCAGCGCGTCGGGGTCAAGCCTTTTGCAGGTGAAACCCGCCTCTTTGGCCATTTCGTCGGCCTTGTCGGCCAGGGCTTCCGTATTGAGCAAGTTCGCGGGCATATTACACAGGTCGCGGCAGCGGCAAACAGCCTCGGCAGCCAGTTCCCCCCGCCGCGCGGCCTCGGTCATGCCGTCTGGGATTTCACCCTCAAAACCGACTGCAAGCCAGGCAGGATCCTTGAGGTCGTCATCCTTTTTCAGTTTTGTGAAGCGGTAAAGGCCGAGCAGGGCGGCATAAACGCCTTCCTCGACCAGGCGCTGGCGGCCTCCCGCGATTGCGGCCAGGGCAGGTTCGGGCAGGATGACGGATTCCAGGGCCAGGTCGCGGGCCTTGCGCATGCCGCTGCCTATCGCATTCCGGATCCTGTCCAGGTCCAGTTCCTCTTCCTTGCCAAGGCCAACCAGCATCACACGCGGCAAGGCCAGGTCGGGATGGCCGTAAAAGACGCCAAGCTCACCATCCTTGCCGTGAAAATCCCCCAGCGCGGGCGCAATGCAAAGCCAGGGACAGGCTTCGTCCAGCCATTTATGCTTTCTTGCGGGATCTTCTCCCTCAAAAACAGGCACAAGGATTGCCGCGGCTTTCCAGGCCGCCGGCCCATGAGCCTGAAATCTGATTTCCATATCGAACTCCGGCATTCAGCGGTTATCATGATTATATATAATGACATGCAAACAAAAAATTCAGCATAAGTCCTTTTTGCCGGCTTGCCAAGTGCGCCGCCTCTTGCGCAGCAACCGGGATTTGGGCATAATAACCGGCGCCCGAAAGGATGTTTCGGGCATCTGGAGGCAAAATGCAAACGCATCTTCTTCTTTGCGATATTGGCAATACCACACTCAAGATTGGTGTGGCCGATGAAAAGCGGGTGCTTACATCCTATTGTCTCCCCGTCCAGAATGAGGAAACCGCCGATTCCTTCGGTTTTACGCTGCTTTCGTTATTGACCCATGCCCGGGTTGCGCCGGATTCCATTCTGGCCGCAGCCATTTCCTCAGTTGTGCCCAGAATGGACTCCCTTGTCCGGGAAGCAGTTTCCCGCTACCTGGACTGCCCGGCTCTTTTCGCGCCCCACGATTTGCCGATCCCGCTCGAAAACCGTTACGATCGCCCGGAGGAAGTGGGCGCGGATCGTCTTGTGGGCGCGTTTGCAGCCAGAAGGCTTTTCCCGGCCCCGCAATCCCTGATAGTGGTGGATTACGGCACGGCCGTAACATTTGACTGCGTAAGCGGCCAGGCCTATCTTGGCGGCCTGATCTTTCCCGGGCCAGCCACGGCAGTGGCCGCGCTTGCGGCGAATACCTCCAGGCTGCCCACGGTGAACCTGGATATCCGGGCGCAGGAGCCGGCCCCCTGCAGGGATACGGCAACAAGCATCAGGCACGGGCTGGTCTTTGGCTTTGTCTGCGTAACGGAAGGCCTCGTCAAAAGGCTGAAGGATCAGATGTCTGCTCCAACAAAGGTTTTGGCAACCGGCGGTTTTTCGCAGGCCATAGCCAGGCTTTCGACGGTTTTTGACGCGGTTTTGCCCGCGCTTTTACTGGATGGATTGAGGCTGCTGTATTTTGAGGAAAACAAGTCCTGATTTTGCAAGTTAATTTGGCTTTACCGATGATTTGCCAGATCATCAGTACGCCGGGCCAACGCCCGGCGCGCCGCGTAACTGAAACATCTATAAATGAACAAGGAGTAACAAGCCATGAGCACAATTGCTTCCGTCTATGGCAGGGAAATTCTGGATTCTCGCGGCAATCCCACTGTTGAAGTGGAAGTTACGCTGGAAAGCGGCATTTCGGCGCGCGCGGCCGTGCCTTCCGGCGCATCCACAGGCAGTCGCGAAGCCCTCGAAATGCGCGACGGCGACAAAAAACGCTATGGCGGCAAGGGCGTCACCAAGGCTGTTGCCAATGTCAACAACGAGATTGCCCAGACCCTTGAAGGCATGGACTGCCTGCAGCAGGTCCGCATAGACAACGCCCTTATCGACCTTGACGGCACCGACAACAAGTCCCGCCTCGGCGCGAATGCCATGCTTGGCGCATCGATGGCCTGCTGCCGCGCGGCTGCGGAATACCTGGGCCAGCCGCTTTACAAGTACATAGGCGGCATCAATTCCAAGGTTCTGCCAGCCCCGATGATGAACATCATCAATGGCGGCGCGCATGCCCCGAACAACCTGGACATCCAGGAATTCATGATCATGCCCCTTGGCGCCATGTCCTTCAAGGATTCCCTGCGCATGGGCGCGGAAATCTTCCACACCCTGGCCGCCATCCTCAAGGCCGACGGCCACGTTACCAGCGTTGGCGATGAAGGCGGCTTCGCCCCGAATCTCAAGAATCATGACGAGGCTTTCAGCTACATGATGAAGGCCATCGAACAGGCCGGCTACAATCCCGGCACAGAAGTCGCCCTGGCCATCGACGTTGCCTCCAGCGAATTCTACCAGGACGGCAAATATGTGCTCAAGGGTGAAAACAAGACCTTCACCAATGCCGAAATGACCGAATGGCTGGCCGAATTCACCCGCCGCTATCCCCTGATTTCCATCGAGGACGGCATGGCTGAAAACGACTGGGAAGGCTGGGCAATGCTGACGACCACCCTGGGCGACCATGTGCAGCTTGTGGGCGACGACCTCTTTGTTACCAATCCCTCTATCCTGGCGGAAGGCATTGCCGAAGGGGTGGCCAACTCCATCCTGATCAAGCTCAACCAGATAGGCACCGTTACCGAAACCCTGGACACCATCGAAATGGCCAAGGAAGCCGGCTACACCACCGTCGTTTCCCACCGTTCCGGCGAAACAGAAGACAGCTTCATCGCCGACCTCGCCGTGGGCGTAGCCGCCGGCCTGCTCAACACCGGCTCGCTCAGCCGCTCCGACCGCCTGGCCAAGTATAACCAGCTTCTGCGCATCGAGGAAGAACTCGGCGACGATGCCGAATTCTTCGGCCCCATGCTGGCCGAATACTATGGCCTGGGACACGGGGACGATTAGGCAATATTGATTGATATAACCGATAAAAAACGGCGGCAGGTACCTGCCGCCGTTTTTTCTATATTCTTCGCTCTCTCGGGGGAAAGC
>VSMX01000122.1 GCA_009773975.1 Desulfovibrio sp.
ATTCAATATCGTATCAATTATCCTGATAACCCAAGCAAAAAGAAATTAATCATACATATTCAGATAGTTACAGAAAGCAGAGAGCATTTTTACCCACTTGGCACATAATATGCCATTGAGTGTGCATCTTGTGATTCATAAAATTAAACGGAGAAAGGAAAATGGCATCAATACGCAGCAGGGCCCATTTGAAGGCCAGACAGACAAAGCCGGTGCAAATGCCCGAACCACCCATGGAAGCAGGCGAGGCATTTGGCCGCAAGGTTTTTGGCCTCAAGGCCATGCGCAAGCGTTTGCCAAAGGACGCCTACAAAAAACTTGCCGATACAATTCGCGAAGGCAAGCGGCTTGATCCTGAAATAGCTGATGTCGTGGCAAATGCCATGAAAGACTGGGCCATTGAAAATGGCGCCACCCACTACACCCACTGGTTTCAGCCAATGACAGGCCTTACAGCCGAAAAGCATGATGCTTTTCTTTCGCCGGCCGCCGATGGGCAGGTGATAAGCGAATTTTCGGGAAAGATGCTGATTTCCGGCGAGCCCGATGCGTCGTCATTCCCCTCTGGCGGCATCCGCTCTACTTTTGAGGCGCGCGGCTATACAGCCTGGGATCCCACCGCGCCAGCATTCCTGATTGACGGGCCATGCGGCGCTACCCTGCATATTCCCACATATTTCTATTCTTATTCGGGCGAGGCGCTTGACCGCAAGATTCCGCTAATGCGCTCCCTGTCGGCGCTTTCCCGCCAGTCGCAACGCATCTTGCGCATTTTTGGCAATGACAAGGTTACAAATGTGCGCGCAATGGTTGGCCCTGAACAGGAATATTTTTTGGTGGACAGCAATCTTGCCGCCTTGAGGCCCGATATTCTTCTTGCGGGACGCACGCTGATTGGCGCGCCCTCGCCCAAGGGGCAGGAAATGGAAGACCACTATTTTGGCGCCATTCCCTCCCGGGTAATGAGTTTCATGCAGGATGTGGAAAATGAGCTTGTGGCCCTGGGCATTCCCGCCAAGACACGCCACAATGAGGTGGCGCCGGGGCAGTTCGAGATCGCCCCGGTTTATGAAGATGCCAATAATGCCTGCGATCACAATATGCTGACCATGAATATCATGCGGCATTTGGCTCCCCGGCACGGTTTTGTCTGCCTGCTGCATGAAAAGCCCTTTGCAGGCGTGAACGGCAGCGGCAAGCACAATAACTGGTCCCTCTGTTCCTCCGACGGCCAAAATCTTCTCAATCCCGGTTCAACCCCACAGGATAATGCCCAGTTCCTGGTCTCTCTGGCCGCCGCCTTGCTGGGCGTGCCCATCCATCCGACCGCCCTCCCGCGCGGCACGGGAGGTGCGGGCAATCACCACCGCCTTGGCGCAAACGAGGCGCCACCGGCCATTCTTTCCGTCTATCTTGGCGAACAGCTAGCGGATGTGCTGGAAAATATCATCAATGGCGGCCATGCGAAAAACAGGGAAAACCCGGTGATGGAAGTTGGCGTTTCAACATTGCCTCCGCTTCCTGTCGATCTCTCCGACCGCAACCGCACCAGTCCCTTTGCCTTTACAGGCAACAAGTTTGAATTCCGCGCCGTGGGTTCCTCCCAGTCCATTGCGCCGGTAAACATTGCCCTTAATGCGGCAGTCGCAAATGCCCTGGATGAAATCGCAACCGAACTTGAAGCAGCCCTGGCTGGCGGCTCGACGCTCAATCAGGCCCTGCAGGATTTGCTGCCAAGGCTTTTCAGGGAGCACATGCCCGTTGTCTTCAATGGCAATGGCTATTCCTCGGCCTGGCCAGAAGAAGCGGCCGCCAGCAATCTGCCCAATTACCATGACACGGTTTCGGCTCTTGAGCATTATACCGATCCTGAAGTCATGGATGTCTTTCTGCGCCAGGGCATTTTGAGCGAACGCGAAATGGTGGCCCGGCAGGAAATCCTGCTCGAAAATTATGCCCGCACCCTGATGATTGAAGGACACGTCATGGCCGACATGGTTCGAAGCCTGGTTCTTCCGCCTGCAAGGGAAGAGGAGACAAAAGCGGCTTCTGTTCTCATCGCCGTAAAGTCCGCTGGCGGCGATGACAGCGCGGAAAAGGAATACTTCAACGATCTGAACAGCAATATCAGGGAACTCCAGAATGGCGTGAAAAAGCTGGAAGACGCCCTGGCCCTGACAGCGGGCACAGAGGACGCCCTGGAACAGGCCCGCATAGCGCGCGACAATATTTTGCCAGCAATGGAGACCTGCCGCGCGCATTGTGATGCGCTAGAACGCCTGATTGACGACTCCCTCTGGCAATTGCCAAAATATTCGGAATTGCTCTGGGCGCATTGATAATTATAAAAGATATTATTGAGGATATCTTTTATGGAGGAGGGAAGGGAATTTTTTGTAGAAGTTTCCCTTCTTTCCGCGATGCCCAGCATCCATTGTGGAAATAGAGCTTGTTTTGTAAGGATAAATCGCAATGTGCAGGATAGGTTCAATAAAATGCCTTGAGCCGGTGCAGCCGGCCATGGCCCTGCGGCTGATGCTGCCCCAGCAGGAAGGGCACGATAATTCCGGTTTCGCGCTGGTCATGCAGGATCTTGAGGGCGTCTTTGGCCATTACAAGGACAAGCCATTGCTTTCCCTGGCCTGCACGGCCAAGGGCCTTGGACTTGTGGACGACTATATGGAGGAAAAGGGCTTTGTCCAGGTGGCCCAGTGGGTTCCGGATACAAATCCGCGCGATGGGCTGAAGATTGAGGTCATGCAGCGTTATGTTTTTCGCAACTATGATTATCCGGAAATTTACCGCTACCGCACGCAAAAAGAGCGCGAGGAGTTTTTGCTGGACACGCGCCTTGAACTTCGCAAGTTGCTGGAGGAACATAATGGCGGGTATGTCTATTCCTTTTGGCCTGATGTGCTGACCCTGAAGGAAATTGGCGATCCCGGCGACATTGCGGAATATTTCGATCTCTGGAAAGAGGACGGCCGGCTTTGCGCCCGCAATATTGTGGCCCAGTGCAGGCAAAATACAAATTACGGCATAGTGCGCTATGCGGCCCATCCATTTTTTCTGCAGGGCTATACACTTTGCGCCAATGGCGAAAATACGTTCTTTACAAGGAATACGGAATTTCAGAAAAATTTGCATCGCGGCTATGTAGGTTTTGAATCCGATTCCCAGAATTTGCTTTATACACTGCATTATGTGCACAGGGAATTGGGCTGGCCGGCCCGTTATGTCAAACATGTGCTCACGCCTCTCTCGGCGGCCGAAGTGCGGGAGCGCCCCGATGGAGAAGCCCTGGAAATGATTCGGGAATCCCTTTCGCAATTGCAGATAAATGGCCCGAATGCCGCAATCGCGCTTTTGCCTGACGGCAAAATGATGGCCATGTGCGATTCCAAAAAACTGCGCCCCATCGTGGCAGGGCAGCATGGCAATATGCTGGCCATGGCTTCCGAAGTTTGCGGTCTGAACGCCATCTTGCCGGAAAGAAATCCGGCAAATGATATTTACCTCAATGAGAGGGAAATGCTTATGGTTGATAATGATCTGGCGGCATCCCGATGGCTGCAGTAAACAGGATTCACGCCCAGGACATCACGGTAAATGATCTGCCCTGGAAAATAGAATACGATTCCGCTTCCTGCATCGGCTGCGGTGCCTGCGTTGCGACGTGCACTTTTGGCGCCATATCCGCGGCTGTGGCCTCAAAAGGCACAAGCATTGCGGCAAGGCGGCAGAAAGATGGTGAGCGGCTTGTAATTCGGCAGTCGCAAAGTATCCCGGAAGCCTGTGTTGGCTGCGGAATGTGCGAGAAGGTCTGTCCCGCGGACGCTATCAGGCCAGTGCGAAATCCCGAAAGCCGCTGGCAGGTCATTGCAAGGGGGCCAGATACTATCAAACGCGGCGGCAGAAAGGCGGCTCATAAAAGGACGCTGGACAGCATTGTTATAGGCCGCATAAGCCAAATGACCGATCCGGCCCTGGATTCCGAACGCCACACCTTCGACCTCCGTTCTCCATTGGGAAGGGTCTTGAAACCGGTCGACCTGCCCTTGAAAGCCGTTGGTGAAAATTTGTTGATTCAGGGGCCTATCCCGTCTGTGCGCTGGATATATCCGTTGATTTTCAGCGATATGAGCATTGGCGCGCTTTCGGCCAGGGCCTGGGAAGCGATTGCGCTGGCCACAGCCTATCTTAATGAAGAATGTGGCATGCCGGTGCGCATGTGCAGCGGAGAAGGCGGTGTGCCAGGCGCGCTTTTGCAGAGCGAGCGTATTCGTTACATGATTTTGCAGATAGCTTCCGGCCATTTTGGCTGGAACCGCATCATTTCCGCATTGCCGAAAATGAAGGCCGATCCCTGCGCCGTGTTGATCAAGATGGGGCAGGGCGCAAAACCCGGCGACGGGGGACTTTTGCCCGCTGCCAAGGTCGCGCCCCATATCCAGGCGATTCGCGGCGTGCCGGGCGTAACGCTGCATTCCCCTCCAAATCATCAGGGTCTTTATTCCATTGAGGAAGCTGTGCAGAAAATGCACTTGTCCCTCAATGCCGCCTTTGGCTTCAGGGTGCCAGTGGCCGTAAAATGCGCGGCCTCCGCGACTTCCGTGCCTGTTTATAATAATCTTTTGCGCGACCCCTACAAGATTTGCGGCGGATATTTCATCGACGGCATTGACGGCGGCACGGGCGCGGCCAACGAGGTTTCTCTCAACCATACCGGCCATCCCATTGTTTCCAAGCTGCGGGATTGCTACAGGACTGCAGCCGGCCAGGGCCTGCAGGGGCGCATACCGCTTTGGGCAGGCGGCGGAATTGGCATGACCGGCGATGCCGCGGCGGATGCCTTCAAGCTGATTTGCCTTGGCGCCGATGGCGTAATTCTTGGACGACTGCTTCTGCAGATCATGGGCTGCGTCGGCAATGAGCATGGCCGCTGCAATGCCTGCCAGAGCGGCAGGTGCCCGACTGGCATCTGCACTCAGGATCCTCGCCTGGTTCGCAGGCTGGATGTGGATTCGGCGGCCCAATCCATTGTCGATTATATGTTGGCTTTCGATGCGGAAATGCGCAAGCTCATGGCTCCTGTCGGTAACAGCGCGTTGCCCGTTGGGCGCGCCGATGCCCTGGTGGCAACGGACAGGGCTGTCGCGGAAGCTTTGGGCATTCAGTATGCATGTTGATAATCTTTATCAAGGACTGGAAGAAAATGCTGCGTATTGCAACCATTGATGGCCATAAACGCATGTCCACCCAGGAATTGCTGCAGAAAATTTCCCGTTCCCTGGAGGATGGGGAGACGGATTTTCATATTTCCGCATCCGGGCAACATGATATAGGCGGCCCCTGCTGGAACGGAACAGGCAAGCCCCTGCGTTTTGTGGTCAGCAATCCTGGCCAGAGAGTGGGCTCAATGTGCCTGCCAGGCACAGAAGTCATAGTCGAAGGACCAGCGCCGGCCGACGTCGGTTGGCTAAATTCCGGGGGGCAGGTAATTGTGAAGGGCGATGCTGGCGATACGGCCGGTCATTGCGCCGCTGGCGGTATAATCTATATAGGAGGCCGCGCCGGAACAAGAAGCGGTTCATTGATGAAGCGCGATCCGCTTTGCGAACCGCCAGAATTGTGGGTTTTGGAAAGCGTGGGCAGTTTTTCTTTCGAGTTCATGGGCGGCGGGTGCGCCGTGGTTTGCGGCCATGACAGCCAGACCCTGCCTTCTGTGCTTGGACAGAGGCCATGCGTGGGCATGGTTGGCGGCACTGTCTATTTTCGCGGGCCCTGCGGCGAGTTACCACCGGATGTCTCATTGCTGCCCCTGGAGGAAGACGACATTTCCTGGCTGGACAAGGGCCTGGAAAATTTTTTAACTGCCATAGGCAAAACCGGACTGCGCAAGGAGCTTTCCATCTGGCGGCACTGGCGCAAGCTTGTTCCCGCAAAACGCGATCGGGCCGCGAAACGGACGACAATGCGCGTATTTCATGAAAAATCCTGGCTGCCCAATGGAGTGTTTGGCGACATTCTTGCGGATGACGGAAGAACGGAGCCTTTGTGCGCGGCCGGTAACCAACGCTTGCGGGAGCCGCTCTGGAATAATGGAAAAATGAATTGCGTCGATTGCAGGCAATGCCTTGAGTATTGTCCGCGTACGGCCGTGAAAAGGCGCGAGGTTGGGGAAAATATGGATTATTCCGTTGTGGCCGCAAAATGTATAGGCTGCGGAATTTGCGCTGCCGTATGCCCGAATGATGTGTGGCAAATGAGGCTTGTTTCAATAGAATCCGTCATGCGGTAAAAAAATTTTTCCCAAACCCATTTGCATGTCTTGACAAAATTGGAAGTCAAGATACCATCCACCTTACGCCGCGCCGGTCAAACGCGCGGTGTATTGTGTCGCAAGGAAAGGCAAATTTTTAAATCTGTCCGAGTAAGAGGAGGACAAATGAAACGTTATGCACTTATTGTTGCTCTGGTAATGGCATTGGCTGCTTCAATCGGCTGCGCCAAGAAAACAACCACCGAACCGGCCTATGAACAGAACACCGGCGTAAACCCGGCCCTGCAGTCCGCAGTCCAGACGATCACCGATTCCCGCGTATATTTTGCCTTCAACAAATATAATATTGAAAGCCAGTATGACGCAGTGTTGAAGCAGGATGCCGACCTTATGCGCCAGTATCCCAGCATCCGTGTGCGCATCGAAGGCAACTGCGACGAACGCGGCACCCAGGAATACAACCTTGCGCTTGGCGAACGCCGCGCGCGTGCCGTTTATGACTACTTTGTGGCCAATGGCGTGAATCCGAACCAGCTGGAAATGATCAGCTACGGCAAGGAAAATCCCGCTGTCCTGGGCACAGGCGAAGCAGTCTGGAGCAAGAACCGCCGCGACGATTTCCGCGTCATCGCCGAATAATCCGAATTTCAAGGCCGCCGCAAGGCGGCTTTTTCATGCCCAATTTTTGGCAGATAATATTTATTGACAAATACACGCCATTTCTATAAATATTCATCTGCGTGTTGCCTTTGTATCTCATTCGGTAGAGCGC
>VSMX01000123.1 GCA_009773975.1 Desulfovibrio sp.
ATATGTGCGTCAGTTCATGCTTGATGATATTCTTGTAAAGATTGACCGTTGTTCAATGCTTCATTCTCTTGAAGTCAGGGCGCCGTTTCTTGATAGGCATGTGGCGGAATTTGCGGCTGCCTTGCCAGTGAATTTCAAGCTTCATGGCTTCAAGCGTAAATATTTGCTGAAAAAAGCTTTTGCTGGCCTTCTACCTCCCCAAATTTTGCACCGTAATAAACGTGGTTTTCAAATTCCTGTCGCCGGGTGGTTAAGAGGGCGCCTGAAACCACTTATGGAAGATATGCTTTCCGAAGGAAAACTTAAAATGCAGGGTATTTTCAATCCTGCATTTGTACGAAATCTTATGGATGAGCATATATCCGGTGAGGCCGATCACAGAAAGCAGCTTTGGACATTGCTTGTTCTTGAGTTGTGGCTGGAAGCTTCTGGCTCTTCTTATTAATTTTTTGTTACAGAAGGAATATAGCCTTTTGAATAAATTTGTTCCGGCATTGCCAGATCTTGTAAAATAATTATATTTTATCTGGTATCGGGCGTTTAAAATGGTTATCAAAACGGAGTAATAAATGACAAGTCAGATAAAGACCATGCTGTTGCTGGCCCTGCTTAGCGGCATTATAATTGTGCTGGGTGGAATGATTGGAGGAAGGACAGGGGTGATCATGGCCTTTGCCCTTGCTCTGGTCATGAATGTGGGAAGTTACTGGTATTCAGACAAAATTGTTTTATCAATGTACCATGCAAGGGAATTGGCTCCAGACGAATCTCCTTTTTTATTTGATATTGTGCGACGCCTGTCAACCAATGCCGGAATACCCATGCCCAGAATATGCGTTATTCCCGAAGAAGCTCCCAATGCTTTTGCAACCGGCCGCGATCCACAGCATGCTGTTGTGGCTGTAACCGACGGCATAATGCATCTTCTTTCGCCTCAGGAACTTGAGGGTGTTGTGGCCCATGAAATCGGCCACATAGTCAATCGTGATATACTGATTCAGACGATAGCGGGAGTAATGGCTTCCGCAATCGTTACCCTTGCAAATATTTTTCAATTTTCCGCAATTTTTGGTAACAGGGACAGTGAAAATGGTGGTAGCGGTTTTGGAGCCATTATCCTTGCCCTTCTCGCTCCCCTGGCAGCCGGACTTATTCAGATGGCCATATCGCGTTCACGGGAATACCTGGCTGATGAAACCGGTGCGCGCCTGTGCAACCAGCCTCTCGCTCTTGCCGGAGCGCTGTACAAACTTGGCGCGGCCAGCGGCAGGGTTCCTCTCAATTCCGGTAACCCCAGCACGGCGGAAATGTTTATTGTAACTCCTCTTTTCAGCAGGGATTCGAGCATTGCAAAACTGTTCAGTACACACCCGCCTATTGAAGAACGTATTGAACGTCTGCGCCAGATGGCGGCTAGCGGAAATTATTGATGCTTAAATTTTTCCCTGTTTGCCTTATCACAATAATATGCTGTGCTTGCGCAGCGCATAAGCCGGAAATGGAAAGCCGGAATTTGTCCAATCCGGTTGTTTCCAAAAATTGTCCCAATCTTTATGTCCTTGCGCCAGCGAATTACATTATTGAACTAGCGGCTGATTCCAATGTCATTATGGATCCTGGATGGCATGATTTCGTTCTTTATTGCAGTCCTGATAAAGCCGGTAACGCTCTGGATAAAATGGTTAAATCTGGAACAGCGCATAAAGGGGACTGGTCAGTATACATGCTTGATGAAACTTCAGAAGACCTCGTCAAAATGGAGAATGGCCGCATGATCCTTGCCAGCCCGGCCAGATTGAAAACATGGCTGGAGATAGAGGGGTAGAATGAATTCCAAAATGAGTCTTTCCAGGCATCTGAACAGCTTGCCACTTTTACGTCCATGGGGACTTCCCCGCAGTCTTGGACATGTCAGTGTGCTGATAATGAAGGAACATTTGTCCTATCTTCAAGCCTTTCAAAATGCCAATCCCGCTATAACCATTGAACATGTCATGCTTCCAGATTTCGATAAACCAGAAACAGTAAGTTTATCAAAAGATGGCAAAGACTTTTCTCTGGTAACCACCAATCTGGATCAAATTTCAAATCATCCTGAAACCGAAAAGGTTTTTGTCTTTCCGCCAGAATGGATTCTTGCCATGCTTTGCCAAAAATTTGCGTCTCTGGGAATAAATATCATCTGGCTGGATGGTTATTGGCCCGCGCCATTTGGAAAACGTCCTCCACAACCCGATTTCTATCAAAAAAATGCCAGACTTCTGCATACCGCATACGGTTTTATGGAAACAGATCAGGACAGGACGACTTTTGCCGCGCGTATAAAAGCCATCCTCACAGGTAATGCCGGATGGCTTCCTATTGCGCCATTTCCTGAATACCATCACCCTCGCATAGGACCGGAAACAGGCGATATCATGATTGATGGCGGTATTTCAGATATGGTCGGCGCACAGGTACAATTTGCGAAAGCAGTAGGTCCGACCGGAATGGTACACGGTTTTGAACCAATTGGCTGGATGGCAGAAAAAGCACGTACGCAGCTTGCGCCATTCGCCCAATACCATCTGCACTGTGCCGGACTAGGTGAAACATCCGGGGAAGTTCGTTTCGCATCATTAAGAGATTCCTCACATATTTGTGCAAATTCATCGGATGATCAGAATACAGAAATCTGCCGGTTGACGACTATTGATGAAATTGCACAAAACCTTGCCAAAGTAGATTGCATAAAACTTGATGTGGAAGGATCAGAGCTTGCCGCATTGAAAGGAGGAATAGAAACCATCAAAAAATTCAGGCCGAAGCTTGTTATTTGCCTCTACCATAAGCCAGAGGATCTTTTTGAAATTCCAATCTATTTAAAAAGTCTTGTGCCGGAGTACAAAATGCATTTGGCACATTCGTCCTGTGGCTTTACTGATACAATTTTGTATGCAAAGGCATAAATCTTCCTTGCCGGATTTGACGTACAGATGCCAGAAAAACAAAGAAGCCGGCCTATTTGAGCCGGCTTCTTTGTTTCAGGCAAAAACCTTAAGTGATTTCCCCACTGCAAGCAGGGCTTTTTCAAGAATTTCATCGCTTGTGGCATAGGAAAAACGCACACAGTTATCATCGCCAAAAGCAATGCCTGGCACGCCAGCCACATGCGCATTTTCAAGAATATGTATGCACATTTGCATGGATGTATTTATTTCCGCATTGTAATAACCGGATAGATCCACAAAAAGATAAAATGCGCCATCAGGTTTGGGGCAAATTGCTTTTGACCATGTGGCTATATTTTTCATTGCCAGATCCCTGCGGCGTTCAAAGGCAACTTTCATCTTTGCGACACATTCCTGAGGCCCAGTCAGTGCGGCAAGGGCCGCTTTTTGGGCAATTGAACATACATTTGACAGGGAATGACCCTGAAGGATGGCTATTTTTTTTATCAAGTCAGGATGAGCTGCGGTAAAACCGACACGCCAGCCTGTCATCGCATAACTTTTTGAAAGCCCGTTTACCACGGCGACAAGTTCCGGGCAATGCGCAAACCAGGTTATGGCACTGGTTGCAACGGCGGGAGGAAATACAATTTGATCGTAAATTTCATCCGAAAGCACAAATATGTTTCTGGCAAGGGCCCAGCGCAATATTTGCATGAATTCCCTGTCTGTATATACCGCACCTGTTGGATTGCATGGAGAATTGAGAATTAACATGCGGGTTTTATCCGTTGTCGCATTCTCAAGCATCATTGGAGTAACCTTGAAATTTTGAGTGGCATCTGCGGCAACTTTAACAGGCACACCTTCGGCAAGAAGCACCATGTCCGGATAACTGACCCAGCAGGGGGAGGGAATCAGGACTTCATCACCGGGATTAATCGTCGCCTGAATAAAGGAATAGAGGCATTGTTTGCCGCCAGCGCCGATTATTATGGATTCCGGCGGCACTTCTGTTGCATAATGTCTCAAAAAATAATCTCCGGCCGCTTTGCGTAATTCCGGTATGCCCGCAACTGACGTATAACGGGTAAAATTTTGATCCATTGCCTCTTTTGCCGCATCCTTGATGAATTCGGGTGTGGGAAAATCAGGTTCTCCCGCTGCAAGATTGAGTACATCAATACCCTGGGCCCGCATTTCCTGGGCTCTGGTATTGAAGGCAAGAGTCAAGCTGGGAGATATTTTCTCCATGCGTCTGGAAATTTGCATTTCCTTCCTCCGGTTGGAATTACATGATGGTATGAACAAGTTATTTAATTATTTAAAACTAATCCTGTATTGCCTGCTATAGCATTTCTTGGATAAAACATCCATTTTCAATGGATATTTTCATTCATTTGCGCTGTCGTCATTTTGCGCAAGCCAGCAAAGCTGGCAACGCAAACGTCCCTGCGGGACGGCCTTCGGCTGTCCGGCGAGGGTGTCTGCTGCCGCAGACACCAGAGCGTTTGCCTAATTTCATTACGCAAACGCTCTAAAGGCAATGAGGATGCAATTATTCATTTTTGAATGGCATTACATAATTTCCTTCAGTTCCGAGTATCATTGTCCAAGGAGAGTATTGACGGTAATTGAGGAGATGATTTTACTTTTTTAAGTTTTTCAAGAAAAATTTTGATATTGATGGGTTTTGTTAAAAAATCATTCATGCCGCTGGCCAAAGCCTTGTCCACATCTTCTTTGAATGTATTGGCCGTGCAAGCATAAATAGTTACTGTTTCAGCATCAGGTCTGTCCAGCTTGCGAATGGCAGCAGCAGCCGTGCACCCATCCATGACCGGCATCTGCATATCCATGAGAATAATGTCGAATTCATCAATGCCCGAATTTTCAAAAATTTCCAGGGCCATCTTGCCATTCAGTGCCGGAATAACTTCAAATCCTTCTCCCTCAAGCAATTCAACCAGAAATTCCACATTGAAATCTGCATCCTCAGCCAACAAGATTTTTATCTTGTTTTTACCATGAACATCTGTATCCGACCTTGGGCTGGAGGAGGGCAATTCAATACCATTCCATTCTGGCTGCATACCACATGACGACGTATTTGGCTCATTGCGACTTATGGGTTCACCAATTTTGGAAGGAATGCTGATTGTGAAAATTGATCCTTTTCCAAGCACGCTGTCAACAACAATCGTGCCTTCCATGGCTTCCACAAGCTCCTTGCAGATGGGCATGCCAAGCCCTGTGCCCTTGATTGTATTATCCGAATTTGCGTTTTGTTCCTGTGAGAAAGGATCAAAGATGGTTTTCAGAAAGCCGGGACTCATGCCGATGCCACTGTCTTCACAACGATAAACTGTAAAAATATGCAGGCCATCAAGCATTTTTTGCGATACCTGCAGGGTTACTGTGCCACCCCTGGGCGTGAATTTTGCCGCATTGCCCAGAATATTGGTCAAAATTTGTTTTGTTCTTGTCTCGTCGCCAATTATCCAGAGCCAGTTAATATCTTTGCTAATGGAAAAATTAATACCTTTCTTTTCCATATTCGCGCTTTGCATATACCATATATCGTCAAGCATGGCTTCTATTGAATATGGCTCTGACTGGATATCAATTTTACCTGATTGAAGCTTGCTCATATCAAGAATGTCGTTTAGAAGGGACAACAGGTAATCTGCAAGGCTTTTTGATTTTTTTAGCCATTCCCTGATTTGTGGCATCCTGTTTTTGTCTGAAAGATGAGTGTTTATCAGATAATTCAAGCCAATCATTCCATTCAGTGGCGTTCTTATTTCATGGCTCATATTGGAAAGGAATTCGCTTCTTACCTTTATTGCCTCATTTGCCTTGTAAAGTTTGTGGTTGGTTCGCAGGGCATAAAACATAATTCCGGCCAGTAAAAGAATAGCAAGGCCCAAAAGTGAAAGACCCATAAGGGAATAAGTTGATTGCTGTTCTTCAAGTACGTCATTGTTGATTGCAAGGACGAAATACCAGTCCGGGGCAACGATGTTGGAGGCAGAAAAAGGCACAAGGTAGAACAGCTTTTTTGTCGAGGCTTCTTCCGCATAGAAACTGAAAGTTTCATGGTTTCGTATTTTTTCCAGAGCTTCATTTTTGTCAATACTTGGAGTTGCATTTTTTTCAAGAAATGCAAAAAAGTTCTTCTCCTTGCCTGGATATATTGTTTTTTTGTTGCCGAATATATATCTGCCAGAAGAATCAATAATGAAATTTATGCCTTGCACAACCCCGTTGTCCACAAAGCTTTCAATAATCATGTTATGCTGGATAAAACTTTTATCCGTAGTTCCTACAAGCATGGACATCTGTATGCCGGCGATTTCGGTATTTGTTAATTTAATGCCGTAAATTATCACGTTGCGGGATGAAATTGCGGAAAATTCCGAATGTTCCGTATAGTCCAGAACAAATCTCTCCCTTCCACCTGATGCGATTGAATTGTGCTGTTGCATCAGGCCGGAAAGAATTTTGGGAGGGCTTTGGTAGGCAACAAATTTGTCCGAATAAACCATGCCATTGGTGGCCACAAGATAAAGATTGGCAAATAATGTTGTTGAGCTTTCAATATTCAGGTTTGAATACATTTGGTGGAGGTTTATTTCTTTCCCCAGTTGCATGCGTTTGGCTATGCCATTCAATTCTTCCAGAATAAAATCCAGATTGGCATTGAAAGCCTTTCGATCATGCAGGGCAAGCTCGTCAATGGAACCAAGAATGTTCTTTTCTATAACACTATGCAATTTCAGCGTATATCCAAGAATAAGGAACCAGATTATTGCCATGGAAATGACAAGAAGCTTGAAATAGAATACTTTGTTGTTAACGTGCATATCTAAAAAAATTTAACATTATCGCCATGCTATATCAAGA
>VSMX01000124.1:0-3711 GCA_009773975.1 Desulfovibrio sp.
TTACAAAACCATCCCTGGCCTCATCCCCATAACGATCTGCAAGGCGCCCGAAAGCCCTGGTCTTTACCGGCACGCTATCCAGCAATACTCCATCACAGTCAAAAACCAGACATTTTATAGCCATAGTCACTTCTTCTATGTTTTTTTACGCGACATTTTACCCACGCCTGCCTATTTCCCGGGCCGGAACTCCACCTGCAATGGTATATGGCGCAACATTGCGGGTAACTACCGCGCCGGCCCCGATAACGGCTCCACGTCCTATGCGCACATCGGGCGTGATGACGCAATTTGCGCCAATCCAGACATCGTCCTCTATGATGACGGTTCCCGGTTGATGCCCCTGGCTCATTATCGGCAAATCCTGACGCGAAAACCGATGGTTTGCTGCCCTGATTACTGTTCCTGGTCCAATGGCGACATGACGGCCGAGAACTATTTTTCCATCATCAGCGCCGATGTGGCAAGCAGGAGAAACAGCCACATCATCGTTTATTTCAAGAAAGCCATGCCCGGCAGTGATGAAACTGCCTTTTCCAAGCCTTACATTATTGCCAAGGCTTATATTGCCGCAAGCCAAAAAAGTCAGGCCGGTAGCAAAACGGGCGGATCCGCACTTTTTGAACAAGGGACGCCAGCAAAGCAAACGTATGGCAGACCCTGCGGGAGTAGGGATCCAGCCAAAAGCGGATATCCATAACTCCTCCAGCGCCGCCTTAATTCTTTGACCAAAACCTGGCGGAACCGGCTTTTCCCTGGCATCACTTTTCATTTTGCGCCATACTGCCTCATCAGATCGTCATCATCCATCAAACGCTCAACCCGGGCCAGATCATCTGGTGTATCAACGCTCCATGTGCGACAACCGGTTGGAGCCATGCGCACTTTTCCACCGTGTTCCAGAATCCTGAGCATATCCACGCTTTCATAAATTTCAAGCGGGCTTTCGGACATTTCATTAAAATGCAGCAAGTAATCACGCCTGAAAGGAATTACACAAACCTGTTTGCGCATCGGCACCCTGTCGCTGCCCTTTTTGCGGGATGGGATTGGCTCGCGCGAAAAATAAAGAGCATCGCTATTGCAATCCACAACGACCTTGACTTCATTGGGATCTTCAAATTCTTCCAGGGTATCCATTTCGGCCATAAGGTTGACAACATTGACAGACTGATCTTCAAGAAGCGGTTTTACAGATGCGTCAATCATTTCTGGCCGAACCATTGGCTCATCACCCTGTACCATTACCACGATATCAGCTTTTTTGCCTGTTTCCCGCTCTATCTTGAGCAAGGCTTCCGCTGTGCGAGTTGAGCAACGCACATGGCTATCGCTGGTCATCACGCATTTTATGCCAACTTTTTTACAATAATCTTCGATAATCGGGTCGCAGGTGGCAACATAGGTTTCCGAAAGAATGGGCGACATGGCGGTGCGAAAAGCCACATGACCAACCATTGGCACATTGTGAATCAGGGCAAGTGGTTTGCCGGGATAACGGCTTGAGCCCATACGGGCGGGAATAATGGCAATAATATTCATTGATATCCTCTTATAACATATTACGCATGGGAACATCTCTTAATATAGTGAATCAAGTTCACCTCGAGGTATTCTGGCGCGTCTTTACAGGCAAAGTAACATCAAGGCATTACCCAAAGTCATTGGGCAACTCCCTATAGCATTTCCTGAATGAAAATATCCATTTTTAATGGATATTTTCATTCTTTTGCGCTGCCGTCATTTCAGCCGCAGACAAGCAGCGGTTTCATTAGCACTGCTGTCCATTTGCGTAAGCCAGCAAAGCTGGCAACGCAAACGTCCCTGCGGAACGGCCTTCGGCTGGCCGGCACGGGGGGCTGCTGCCGCAGCCACCAGAGCGTTTGCCTAATTTCATTACGCAAACGCCCTAATCCTCGGTTTCGACAAGGTAGCCGTCTTCTTCCAGCATTTCCGGGTGAAGCTTGCGGTGTTCTTCTTCCATTACCCGCAAAATGCCCTGGCCAAGATCGACTGTCAGGGGCGGCGCAAGTTTACGGCCGATTTTTGGCATAAAGGCATAGGGGGTTATCTGGTAATGGCCGCTGTTCGGATCGTTCTGATATTCCACAACCAGTTCCTTGCCCAGCATTTCCCCGATCATTTTGAAAAGATCGCCGACACGCATGGGCTGGTTGCCGGAAATTATTATATTCTGATTGGCAAATTCCGGGGCTATTATTTCCAGGGTGGCAGTTGAAGCATCGTCTACATGAACATAT
Organism: Desulfovibrio sp.; assembly: GCA_009773975.1. Classification (GTDB taxonomy): domain Bacteria; phylum Desulfobacterota; class Desulfovibrionia; order Desulfovibrionales; family Desulfovibrionaceae; genus Desulfovibrio. The sequence goes on from VSMX01000124.1 coordinate 2,262, forward strand.
TCACGCAAAGCAGTTGGCGAACCATAATAGGTAATCACTCCCGTGGTCAGCGCTTCGTAAACAAAGCGTTCTATGGCATTACGCCTGTCGGCCCGCGGCCCGTAAAGAGAACCGTAGCGCAAAATGGTATAAGGCAAATTGTACATGGCCTGATAATTTTCAATATAAATTTCACAAGCCTGCTTGCTGCAGCGATAGAAGCCGCCCGATTTTCCATAAACATACAGGGAAGATGCAAAAATATAACGTTCGACCCTGGCTTTGCGGCAGGCCTCCAGAACCTGCGCATTACCCATCACATTAATCCTGACTGTATCTACAGGGCGCGAATTTGCCTCGCCTATATCCGCAATGCCGGCATAGTTGAAAACCATGTCCGCATCCCGAACGGCTTCATCCACAACCTTTTCATCCAGAATGCTTCCCACTATCATCCGCTGGTCATCCTTGAGCCAGGGAGAAGGCGTGAGATCTACAATTGTGACAATATGGCCGGCTTCTGTCAGTTTGTCGCATATATGCGAACCAAGAAAACCTGATCCGCCAAAGACCGTCATGCGCATGACTTATTCTCCCAAATCCGGCAATTGCGCGGAATGCCACAGGAAAACCGCATCGATGCCATAAGCTATGAAACGGCAGCCTTTGGCTATTTCAAGCATGAGGGCGTCAGGATCTGGCTGCACAATATGCAGCCCCATGATGGCGCCATGCTTTTTGCATGTTGCCGAAATGTGCTGCATGACTTTCACGAATTCAGGATTTCCGAACTGACCTGTAAGCCCCATTGAGCCAGAAAGGTCATAAGGCCCGACCATGATCGCATCAAGTCTTGGAACAGCCAGAATGGCATCCAGATTCTCAACAGCCCTGATGTGTTCAATCTGGGCGACAATAAATATTTCCGGAGCCACATTTTCACGATAGGCATCAAATTTCTTGCCGAAAAGATTTGCCCTGCAATAGCCGACACCACGATAATCATCGGCGATGCTTCCATTCTTCCGCCATTTGTCCTGGCCCGGGTATGTGGAAAGATCAATGGCTTTTTCAAGCTGTTCCGCGCTTTCAATCATCGGAAAAATAAGACCGTGCGCCCCTGCTTCGAGAGCCATCTTGATATAGACCTTGCTGGCTTCCGGTAAACGCGCAAATGGGCAAGCCCCCACGCAATTTATTGCCCTGAAAATATCCGGCAGACATTCCGGGCCGAATGAACCATGTTCCATATCGCAGGCAATCCAATCATACCCGGCCGCAGCCATAAGTTCAGCCACATCTGGGCTTGGTAGCTGGAGCCAGGATCCTATCGTTGCCTGGCCATTATCAAGTTTTGCTCTTATTTCTTCGATATTCATAACTTTCCCCTCTGCGGCCAGAATAACTGTTGCTCCATTTGTGCGCAAGACTACAACTTGCCAGTTGCCATGAGCCTTTGCCCCCAAAAAGC
>VSMX01000124.1:3721-6835 GCA_009773975.1 Desulfovibrio sp.
CAAAAAGCCTGGCCAAGGGAAATTCCGCCGTCTCCAGCCGGCATTTCCGATGACAACATAATTCCGCAACCATGCGCAGCCAGATTTGCAGCCAACAATCTCGCCATCAGGGAATTTTGCAAAACACCTCCCGCAAGGCCAATTTTATTGATATTGTATTTTCGTGAGGCCTCAACAGCAAGCGTGCCAAAAGCATTCGCAACGCTTACATGAAAACTTGCTGCCACATCGCCGGCAGGCTTGCCAGAATCCATAGCCTTGCAAACCTGAAGAAACAAAGCTCCGCTTTCTATTTCAAGCAGGCCTGAATTCGTTCTGATTCCAATTTGCCAGGGATCGCGATGTCTGTTGTGTTTCAACCATTTTTGTGCACAAGTCTCAAGCCGTATAGCCGCCTGTCCTTCATAAGTGATATTCGAGCAAAGCCCAAGCTGGGCGGCTACTGCATCGAACAGCCGGCCACAGCTGGATGTTTGCTGACAATTCAGATTATTTTCAATCATTTCATCAATTGCGGCAAGCTCAATGGAGGCTATTGATAAATCTTCCGCATGATTGCACTGCTTTTGCAAAGCCCTGGCAATACGCCAGGGATGGCGAGTGGCCTCGTCCCCTCCCGGCAAAAGAAATGGAGAAAGTCTGCCAACCCTTTGCCACGATGCGGAACCAGCATCAATCAAAACAAGCTCCCCGCCCCAAATGCTTCCATCGCCTCCTAGACCTGTGCCATCCAGACACAAAACAAGGGCCGGATCAAACATTCCGTACTCGGCCATGACCGCTGCCGCATGGGCCGCATGATGCTGCAGGGCATGGGCGGGAATACTTCTTTTTTGGGAAAGTTCCCTTGCAAAATGGCTTGTCATGAAATCGGGATGCAAATCACACACTATAGCCTGTGGTCTTGTTTCAAGCAAACGTTCGAAATGTTCAAACGATGACTGGTAAAAATCCATGACAGCAAGATTTTCCATGTCTCCAATATGCTGGCTTACAAAGGCTTCGTTTTTACGGGTAAGGCAAAAAGTCGTCTTCAGCTCGCCACCCACGCCCAAAACAGCCGGACCAGACTGGGCAAGCCATATTGGTCTTGGCACATAGCCGCGCGCCCTGCGCAAAAACAGCTGGGACGGAATTGGGCCAGGCAGATCCTCCGTGTGGGGACGAATACCAACAACACTGTCGTCAACTCTGGCCTGGATATCCCTGTCATGGAACAACCATGCATCAGCCAAATGATCAAGACGCTCAAGAGCTTCCCTGTTGCCCAGGCAAATAGGCTCACCTGGCGGATTTGCGGACGTCATCACCAGGGGGATATTTTGCTTAAGTTTGTCGAACAGGAGCGCATGGAGCGGGGTCGAGGGCAGCATTACCCCAATATCGGCATTGTCAGGTGCAATTTGTGGCGCAAGAATGGCAGATCCAGCCTTGAACGGACATAGTACTATTGGTTTCTCAGGACTATCCAGAACTGCGGAATGTTCGGGACTCAAAAAGCAAAATTCAGAAACAGTGTCCAGATCTCTGGCCATTATGGCCAGAGCCTTGTGCGGTCTATTTTTTCTTCTGCGCAATTCTTTTACCGCTTCTTGATTTGTTGCATCGCAGACCAGCTGAAATCCGCCCAGGCCCTTAATGGCCAAAATTTTGCCAGTCGTAAGAAAATCAAAGGCTTGCTGCAGTGCCTTTTCCGTGCCAACGAATTTTGGTTTTGACTGTTCGCCCTTTTCCACAAACCAGATTTGCGGTCCACATTCTGGACAGGCAAGAGGCTGGGCATGAAAACGCCTGTTCCCGGGATTGAGATATTGCGAACTACACAAGGGGCATAGACTGAAACAGCTCATGGTTGTTGAAGCGCGGTCGTAGGGCAAGGTTTGAATTATGCTGAAACGGGGCCCACAATTGGTACAGCTTATAAAGGGATAATTGTATCGCGGGTCTGCTGGATCGCGCATTTCCCGCAAGCAATCGGGGCATGGAGCCACATCAGGGCTTGCCAGAACATTCTGGCCTGCAAGACCAATGCTTGGCAGGATATTGAATCCATCCGCTGCTTCCAGGATCTCATGATCTTTTTCTGTAATGGAAATAATTTTGGCCAGCGGAGGCAACTCTTCCGTGAGACTGGCTTTAAAATCTGCTATCTTGTCTGGCAAGCCCTGCACTTCGATGGAAACGCCATGAGAAGTATTGCGTACAAAGCCTGCAAGATTGTGAGTGAAAGCCAGCCTCCATACAAATGGCCTGAAACCAACTCCCTGAACCTGGCCGGAAACTGTAAAGGATTTGCGAATTAAATTGTTCTTGTTCATTACAACAATAATAAGTTTTGTAATCTCAAATGTAAGTGCTTGCCATAAATAAATCCTCATATGTCATGCGCCCCGGCAAAGCCGGGGGCTTGAAACGCCAGGTTCTGCGCCCATATATAAAGGCGCGTCTGGGACAAATTCATAACAAGCAGATGCCGGTTCGCAGATTTGCCGAATCTTCAATCATTGCGGGGTTGAATAAACCGTATAGGTATTATATCTTGTACGCCTCAATTTGGGGAATGTGTGTAACCATTTGCCCATTTGAGAGCAATATTCCAAAAATTTTGTTCGCCATAATAATTTAAGCAAATATAAACGCGCGAATTGGGGTCAAGTATTGTTTTCAGATGATTTTCACTTTCATATTTGGGTTAATCGGCAGGATAAATTTTTGCATCAGTTATAATCCGCAGACTATACCATGAAGATTAATATTCAAAAATCTACTGTTAACGACATCGATTCAATTGCTGAAATATATAACCGTATTCATGACTATACAGAAAAGGGAATTCTTCATACCGGATGGATCAGGGATATTTATCCAACTCGACTTGAGGCTATGGAAGCTCATACAAGAGGAGAGCTTTTTGTTGAAGAGATGGAAGGCAGAATCGTTGGCTCAGCTATAATAAATAAAGTTCAGCTTGAAATATATAAAAATGCGCCGTGGAAATATTTTGCAAATTCCGATGAAGTAATGGTTATTCATACCCTTACGATAGATCCAGCTATCAAAAGATGTGGCCTGGGAAATAAATTCATGGAATTTTATGAAAAATATGCCATACAA
>VSMX01000125.1 GCA_009773975.1 Desulfovibrio sp.
CTGTTTTATGGTGACGCGTTTTTTCTTTTTCTTGGGCTGATGATTGTTTTCTGTGGTCATAGGCGTCTTGCAGGAATGGTTTTTTGGCCTTTTTCAGCAAAAAAGCGGAAGGTTCCCCCTCCGCTTTTCCGGGAAAAGATATTTTTTGACTATACGCAGCCAGTAGGCTTGGGAAGGCCGGCCATCTTACAGGCGCCTTTCCCGGGGCCGGACGGGAAGAGTTCGTAAACTTCCTTCAGCTTGTAGCCGGTGTTCTTGGAAAGAATACGCACCATGGGCGCGATGCCGTTTTTCTTGTAGTAGTCCTGCAGGAAGTCCAGGATTTTCTGGTGGTCGGGAGTAATTTCGGAAATGCCTTCGGATTCCTTGACATATTCCATCCACTCGGGGCACCAGTCGTCAAAACGGAGCAGGAAGCCATCCTCGTCAACTTCAAAGCTTTTACCCTTAAAGGTGATCTCAGCCATCGCATGTCCTCCTTGGACAGATTTTGCTCGCCACGACGGGCATTTCCCCCGGCGGCGTCAGCCGGCTTCTCTTTTTCCGGCCGGTTATTACCATGTGGATCGCGGTTGCCTTTGCAACCATAACCACGATGTTTATTACATATATAATTTTTCCGTGCAAGCCAAGAAATTTTTTGATTTCATAGGCCGGCCAGATGCACGTCAGTCCTGGCCCAGTAAAGAAGATTGCAGATGCCCTTTATCTCTTCCACAAGTTGATCCTCCGCTTCACGGCTTTCCATGCTGCGTATCCTGAGAAAGATATTTCTTTCGCCGGCATTGTTGTTCGAGGAAAGCACAGAAAGTATCCTGGCGCCTTTTTGCCTGAGAAAATCAAACACAGGCCGCATTGCCCCCTGCTGGTTGGCAATGGAAAATCCAATCTGGATGCCGCCTTCTCGTACTCCCGTGATGTTGACGAGGGCCTTGAATACATCCTGCTCCGCTATTATGCCACACAATTTGCCGTCTGGCTCGACAACGGGCAGGCCGCCGACCTTTTTGTCCAGCATGATCATGGCCGCAATTTCCACGGTGTCGGTCGGCTTTACGGTCAAAGGCCTTGGCGTCATGATGTCCCTGGCCTTGATTTCGGCAAGGAGGTAATGCATTTCGTACATGTCAAGGGTCGTGGCCTTGGACGGGGAGGCATCGCGCACATCGCGGTCGGAAATAATGCCCACAACCTGGCCTTTGGCATCCACAACCGGCAGGCGCCGCACATTATTGTCGCGCATCATCTTGCCGATTTTGAGAAGGGATGTGTCCGGCGAAACGGTCAGGACATCGGGAGTCATCCAGTTGCGTACAAGCATAAATTCTCCAGCTGGGGAAATTGTTGCAACCTGCCGCGCGGGCATGGTATCTTCTGATTTCAACAGCCATTATTATACACTTTTGACGCCAAATGCACAAGACGTCACACAAATTTCAAATTCCGGCAGGATAATATCAATGGATGAAAAAGCCCAAAAGCTCGCCCTGGAAGCGATAACTCTTCTCGAAACCAATATTGACCACCTGACAGGCGAGGAACTCGGCCAGGCTCTCGATGCCCTCAACGATTTGCCGGAAGTGCTGGACGCGACCTGGTTTTCCGGAATTGGCAAGAAAAACCGCCCGGCAGGACTTTTGCGTGTAATTTGCAGGCCCGAAAATGAAACCTCCGCTCTTGAGGCCATGTTCAGGCATACCCATAGCCTTGGCATCAGGCGGCAAAAAATGGATCGTTTTGTGCTGCCCAGAAAAAATGTCATGCCGCAAGGCAAAAATTTGCCAGCAAAAGCCTATCTGCTGGAAGGTGTGGAATATTTGCGGCCTGAAGCCGACGCGGTTTCAGCCCTGGCCAAAAAACTTGGCCTGGGCGCGCCGGCGGTCCGGATCAGGGGATATGAGACGGAGTAATATGAAAAACGGGGCCCGGGCCCCGTTTTTCATTCGCAAGTTCCTTCTGGTATCCCTATTCGCCGCATTTTTTCTTCAGCGCAATCGCCACAGCTTCGCCAAGACCGCGGCAGGCCTTGTAAACTTCGTGCGTTGGCGCCCATAGGCATTTGACAGGGGCTGCCGGCATTTCCATATTCATTTCCGCCAGCCTGTCCTGGAGAATTTTCGGCGATTCGCCGCTCCAGCCGCAGGATCCGAACGCGCCGCCAACGCGGTTTTGCGGCTTGAGGCCGGCCATATAGCAAAGCTGGGCCGCCACCAGGGGCATAATGCCGTTATTGTGCGTGGGGGAACCGGCCAGCACGGCGCCGCAATCGGCAAGCTCGGTCATGACGGCCGAATGGTGATTGCTTTTCACGCTCATGATCCTGCAGGGCACGCCGTTTTCCTCAAGGCCGCGGCAAACCGAATAGGCCATTTTTTCAGTTGATTTCCACATGCTGTCATAGAAAATCAGGGCCCTTTTCTGCGGTTTCTGCTCGGCCATCTTGCGGTACATGTCGATGATGAATTTGCAGGCCTTGTGGCCGCGGTGGATGAGACCGTGGTCGGGCGCGATCATGTCGATATCGAGCGATTCCACAACAGGCAAGGCCTTGAGGGCGATAGCGGAATATGGCAGCACTATGTTGTAGAAATATTCCTTGATTCTGTGCTCGAATTCCCACTGATCGTCGTACTCGTCGGTAAAGCGCATGCTGCTTGCGATGTTCTGGCCGAAGATATCGTTGCTGATGAGCAATTTGTCTTCCGGAATATAGCTGACCATGCTGTCCGGCCAGTGCAGCATGCGGGTTTCCTGGAAAATGATCCTGCGTGAGCCTATATCGAGGGAATCGCCGGATTTTACAGCCTGCACTGGCCAGTTTTTGCCAGCGTAATAGCCGGCCATCGACTTCAGGCCCATTTGCGAGACGAAAATCTTTTCGGGCTTGACGCGCTCGATGATTTCCTCTAGCACGCCCTGATGGTCAAGTTCCATGTGGTTGCAGATAATGTAATCGATTTTTTCCGGATCGATCACGTTCCCGATGCGGCAAAGCATGGCGTTTGCCCAGCCAGGCTGGACCGTGTCCACGAGGACGTTTTTCTTGTCCCTTATCAGATAGGCATTGCAGGTAGTGCCATCGGGGCAGCGGGAATAGCCATGAAAATCCCGATGGTCAAAATCGACTATGCCCACCCAGAAAATATCTTTTTTTATTTCTATCGGCTGCATTTCAATTTGCTCCAAAAAGGCCCCGCCTTTGCTGGACGGGGCCGGATTATGTTTATATCAGGATGGATCGGGGCATGAAAAAATTCGCGTTGAACCCCGCGGATGTTCACGCGCCTCTTTTCAGCCCGATCCCATTGGAAAGCGGGTTAAATTTTGTTGAAGGCTTCCTTGCTCGCGCCGCAGACGGGGCAGGTCCAGTCATCTGGCAGATCCTCAAAGGCCACGTTGTCATGCTCGGCCGGAATATATTCATAACCGCAAACTTCGCAAACATAGGTGTCTTTCTTGGCCATTGCTGTGCTCCTTTGTTATTTTGGGTTTCTTTTTTATCCTGTCTGGCAAAAGCTATTTCCTGAGCTGGGCCTGGAACAGGCCGTGCAAATCGCAGTAGGCCCTGGCTGTAACGTCCGGCCATTCGATTTCGTCAAAAAATGCTTCCGGCTCGTCGTCGGGCGTCAGGAAACGCTTGAAGCTCTTGTTGCCCGAAAGGATTTCAATCCATTCGATATGGTGTTTGGCTTCCATGGGATGCCTCACCGAGCCAACCTTGATGTGGTAGCCCTTCTTCCAGGGTTCGATAACCGGCACATGCTTTTCAAGAGCGCCGTCGCTCACGCCTGCTTCCATGAGTTTCATCGGCTGGCCGCAGCATACAAGCTCGCCATCGCCGGCATGAACAACTTCGACAATATTTCCACAGACATTGCATTTATAGTTTTGCGCGATTTTTGTCATTTGAACCTCGTTTTTTTTATTGCAAATGGGGGGCCGCTATCCCTGGGCCCGAAAAATCAGGGGGGGCGCGGATTTTCCGGACTGCCTGCCACAGCGTTTGCCTGTCGCGGCGCGAAACCAGCCATTTTACCCGCGCGAATCGTCATTCACGCGAATCGGATTTTGCTTCAGATGCCGGAATTTGTAAAGTTTTTTTCGATGCCTGGCGGCGGGCGCCAAGAATATTTGGCAGGGGCGCCTTGAGATTGCCGGTAATCAGGAGGGAAGGCGCGTGCGCGCCGGAAATTTCGCGGCTCAGTTTGTCCGTGCGCACCAGAAGCCCCGCCTGGGCCCCCCCCTCTACATACATTACTGTCCGCACGTCCAGCGGAAGGTGCAGAAGCTGCTGGGCAAATGAATAGGCTTCCACAGGGCTTCTGCTGTGCAGAAAAAGTATTCTGCCCTTGCCGTCCTGGGCCACGGCCGAAATGGAATAGAGCGGGCCGCCGGGCGACCAGAGAATGCGCCTTTTTGAATTGATCATCCTGTAATTCTGGACGACAAGGTCGTAATCTTCGAGAATTTTGCGCCAGTCGGGCATGTCCCGGTCAATTATGGCTGCCCGCGGCAGGCCCACCCGTTTTGGCCCGGCCACAAAAAACGCGCCGAAACGGCCGGCAATGCGCGGATTGTTGACATGCTCGCCATGACGCATGTAGCCGGTGCTGGTGCTGCCGTCCGGCAGGTACATGCTGGCGTTGATCGCGGCCGCAAGGTCAATATCCCTGGCCCATTGACCGAGAGTCCTGGTCTTGCCGTCCATGCGCGAGCTTGAGCCAAGCAGAAAATCGAAGCGGTCCGGGTCAATGCGCAGCGCGGTTATCTTGGCCTCCTCGGGATCAAGGCGAAATTCGCCAAAATCAAGCCCAGGCTCCAGCTCAAGCCATTGGGCGCGCCCTTTTTCATCCAGGCCCAGGGAGTCCTCCCCCCGGGTTTTTTCCGCAACCCGCATATCGTTGCGAACGGATTCGCCCGCTGCCTGAACTTCGTTTTTGCCCTCGGCAGCGAGCGCGGGACATGGCAAAAGCAGGAGCAAAAAAAATCCCCACGCCAGGGACGAGATTATCATGCGCCAAAGAGCTGCGAAAGAAATGGAAAAACTGGCCGCGCACATGGCTTTTTATAGCCCCGGACGCCGCAATTGGCAAGCGGCCCGACAGGGCCGGCGTATCAAAAATCTGGCTCTGCGCCTGCCTTTCTTCCGGGCCAGCTAACAAAATCATTCGGGATTTCCCGCCTCTGCGGAGGCTTGATCCATGTGGCACAAAGAAAATTCGAAGCCCCAACCCTGATTGACAGATTGTAATATCTATCTTGCAAGAAGCGCATGAACACAATCCATCACTTTCAGAAAAGGGCAATCCCTGCTTCAATATCTTGTGGAAAGTTGCTCCCACCCTTGGTTGTGAGCTTGTAATCAGGAAAAAGGCGGCTGCGTAATTCAGGTTACAGCGAGGGACAGGGCAATCGCAATTGCCCTGAGCGGCCGGGAAAAGGCGATTGACGTATCGCCATTTCCCGATATACAGTGAGCAGGTAATAAAATTACCTGCTCACTGTATATCGCCTTTTGCCTGCAAAGGCGCGCTTGTCCCGCCAAGGCGGGGAAATTGCCGCAAGGCTGGTTTACTGCGCTGTCAAGCGGCAATTTCATGCGAAAATGCCAGTAGTTGCGCTGAATATCGTTTCGGGAGATTTGTATGCGCATAGGCACATTGATAACGGAAAGCGGAAAGCCGTTTTTTTCCCTGGAGTTTTTTCCCCCGGGCAACGAGGATGACTGGCCGGATTTTTTCCGCACGGCCGAAAAGCTCGGCGAGCTTAATCCGCTATATGTATCCGTCACATACGGGGCGGGCGGGGCGAAACAGGATAACACGCTGGGAATAACAAGACGCCTGGCCCGGATGGGCTTTCATACCATGGCCCATCTTACCTGCGTGGGGGCCGAGTCGGAAGCGATAGAGCTTTTTCTGCGCCAGCTGCGCAAGAACGGTGTCAACAATGTGCTTGCCCTGCGCGGTGATCCTCCCAAAAACAGGTCTGCCGGCTGGAATGACGGGATGTTCCGCCATGCCGTGGATCTTGTGCGTTTTATCAAAAGGACAGAACCGGAAATGGGCATCGGCGTTGCCGCCTACCCCAATCCCCATCCGGAATCGATGTCCTTTTTCAGGGACAGGCTTTACACGGCCCATAAACTGGCCTCCGGCGCGGATTTTGCCATAACCCAGCTTTTTTTTGATGCCCGGGAATACGAGGCCCTGTGCATCGATTTGCGCCATCGCGGCATCCATGTGCCGATAGAGCCGGGCATTTTGCCCATCCAGAGCCTCGATTCCCTGCGCCGCGTGCTTTCGCTGTGCGGCGCCAGCATTCCCGGCAATCTTTACCTCAGCCTCGAAGAAGCAAACAGGCGGGGGGGGGCGGAAGCGGTTCGCGAAGCAGGCTTTGCCTTTGCTGTAAAGCAGATCAGGCGCCTGCTGGAAATCGGCGCGCCGGGAATCCATCTTTATACGCTCAACAAAAGCGAGCTTTGCGCCAGAATCATTAAGGAATGCGGACTGGCCTAGCAGAAATACGCAGGGCTCTTTTCGGAGCCCTTCCTTAAATTGGGGATGTCAAATACGATTACAGGCATCCCTTTTTTTGAATTACAGGCATCAAATTTACAGATATTGGTCAAAAATGGCGCTTGCGGCCAAAAAAACCGTCATTTTCCTCTTGCGGAACTCCGTTTCCTTCTGTTACTGATCTTCCAAATTTTTACTAAACAATATTTAGCAAAGCTGCTACACTGCATGGCATGGAACTACCAAGCAG
>VSMX01000126.1:0-431 GCA_009773975.1 Desulfovibrio sp.
TTTGAGTCCTGTGCCAGATGCCGGGCGAAGCGACAGGGCCACCCTCGTTTCCATGCCAGTCGCGGCTGACGGCGTAATTGCCCACGGTCCAGAAAAAACAGGTGCTGGCAAAATAATACAGCAGTACATAGGGCAGCGATTCCGGCCCAAAAAGAGCCATATTGACGGGAATGCCGATAAATATCGTGTTGGGATTTGAAATGCAGGCACAGAAAAGGCCAAAGTGCCTCTTGTCCACATGCAGCATTTTGCCGACAATCCAGGCCAGGCCAAACATGAGCGCCATGGTGAGCGCTGGCAGGGAAATGCCATAAAGCATTTCGAAAAGCCTGTCGCGGCTCATGGAACCGACAATGATGCTGAAAAGAAAGGGCGGCAGGGAAACATTGGTGACCAGCGCCGGAATCAGCTTGCGGGACGAGGCGGAAAAC
>VSMX01000126.1:441-6741 GCA_009773975.1 Desulfovibrio sp.
GCGGAAAACCAGCCCATCCGCGCCAGCGCAAAACCGAGGGCCACCACAACCAGAAGGCTTGTCACGCCGCCAAGGGCATCCAGAAATACCATGCCTTTCATGTTACGCTCTTTTTCCTTGCCGGTAAATGCGTCCGCGACAGCAATTTTGCTTGCAATGTTGATTACAATAAAGATACAATTTTTCCGGTACGCGTAAAAAACGCGAATTCAGCCAATTGCAAGGATGATGATATGTCAAATACTGTGGTTATTGGCGCGCAATGGGGCGACGAAGGCAAGGGAAAAATTGTTGACCTGTTGAGCGCGCAAAGCCAGGTGATTGTCCGCTTTCAGGGCGGGGCCAATGCCGGCCACACGATTAAGACCGCCCAGGGCGAAACAATTTTGCATCTTGTGCCTTCCGGCATTCTTTTTCCGGACACATTGTGTATTATCGGCAACGGAGTTGTGCTGGATGCCGATGTATTTCTGCAGGAAATTGACGATCTTGCCCCCAAAGGCATTGATATTTCACCCAAACGTCTCTGCATCAGCAAAAAAACCCATCTCGTGCTCCCCTATCACAAGGCTCTGGACAAGGCCAGGGAGGCCAGAAGGGCCCTTAACAAAATCGGCACCACAGGGCGCGGCATTGGCCCCGCCTATGAAGACAAGGCCGCCAGAACGGGGATAAGGGCCTGTGATCTTGCTGATCCCAAGCTGCTGGAGTCCAAGATAAAACATGCCCTGATTGAAAAAAACGCCCTGCTGCAAGGGCTTTATCATTACGATCCAATTAATGCCGATGAGATTGTCAGAAGCCTTCTGTCCATCGCGCCCAGGCTTCTGCCCTATATCCAGGATACGGACGAAATGGTGCACTCGGCAATTGACGCGGACAAAAATATTCTTTTTGAAGGCGCCCAGGGCATCCATCTTGATATAGATCACGGCACATATCCCTTTGTGACCTCGTCAAATACGGTTGCCGGCGGGGCATGCGCAGGTTGCGGCATAGCGCCCAGCGACATAGACAGGATCATTGGCGTGGTCAAAGCCTATTCCACGCGTGTGGGTTCCGGGCCCTTCCCGACAGAATTGCTGGATGACGCAGGCACATATTTGCGCGCAAGCGGCCATGAATTTGGAGCGACCACGGGCAGGCCCAGGCGCTGCGGCTGGTTCGACGCCGTGATCCTGCGTGAAAGCTGCCGCCTGAACGGTCTTACCGGCATTGCCCTGACCAAGCTTGATGTTCTCCAGAATTTGCCCGTTCTCAAGGTCTGTGTCGCCTATATGCTTGGCGGCAAAAAGCTGGAATACCCTCCGCAGGAAGAAGGCGCGCTGGCCAAAGTAACCCCTGTTTATGAGGAATTTGCCGGATTTGAAGACAGCATTGAAAAGTGCCGCAAATTCGGGGAGTTGCCCAAAGAGGCCCAAAATTATGTCCACGCGCTCGAGGAACTTGCCGGTACGCCGATCACGATGATTTCCGTGGGCCCGGACAGGGATCAGACCATTTTCCGCCAGAATTGAAATGGCTGCCCCCCGCAAGGAAAAAACCGGGCCGCCCGTTCAGGAAGAGGAAGCATATACACATCTTCATGATGACGATCTGAAACCGCTTCTGGACGCGCTGGCCCGTCTTTCGTGCCGTCCGCCCCAAACCCTTTTGCTTGAGGGGGGGACGGCCGCGCAACGCATGGATCTGGCCAGGTACTGGGCCGCGCTCGCAAATTGCGAAGGGATTATTGCGAACGGCGCGCGTGTGGCGCCCTGCCTGGCCTGCAATGCCTGCCTCCAGATCGGAGCCAATGAATTTCTGGATTTGTCAATTCACGATGGCCGCATCAGCAATACGGAGGATGAAGAAAATCCCGGCCCAATAAAAGCCTTGAACATGAACCGGGTTCGGGAATTGAAAAGCCTGATATCCCAGCCTCCTCACGGGGAAGGCAAAAGGGTTGTCATCCTTATGGGCTTGCCCGTGAACCGCGACAATGCGGCAAATGCCCTGCTGAAAGCATTGGAAGAGCCGAACAGGGATACTCTTTTTGTTCTGCTTGCTCCCCAGCGCCAACAGCTTTTGCCCACGCTGGTTTCGCGCTCCTTTGTCCTTACACTCCCCTGGCCCGATCCCCATCAGGCAAGACGGATGCCTTATGAAGACGAACTGACAGAATTTTTTGCTACCGGTCAAAAATTTCTGGATCACATTTCATTAAGGGGTTCAATTGATAACGCAATTGCGGAACAGATTATTCTTGGCTGCCAAAAATCCCTGCTGCGGGTACTTGCCGGAAATACGGAGGGGCAAATGGAAAAAGTTTTTTCCAGGGCGTCGGATCCCAAAATTGCGGCCAATATTATTCGCTGGTTCTCGGAAGCGCAGGAAATGCTTCAATATACGGTAAATCCCGCAAGAGTGCTTGAGGGGTTGTTCACAAGGCTTTTTTGCTGTTTACACTGATGTTGCGATTATTGCGGAAAATCTGACCAAAACTGCGGCATGGTTTTCATGCCGCCGCTCCTGTTTGAAATAGGCTCATTGCTTGCTCGGGCATTGGCTATGAAGTATAAAAGCCGGAAACTGGCCTGTATTCTGTCGGTCGCCATATTATTTTGTCTGGCATGCGGCGCATGGTGGCTGGAAAAGACGCGCGCCGGCGAACTGGGCAGGGTTTTCACCCAGGCTTTGGCAAATTATGCCAATTCCTCCATCCTGATGCTGCAAGGTCCGGACATTTGATTAAACAGCGGCGGAATTGAAATTTCTTCTTGCAAATTTTGCGGTATCGGTCCAAAACAGGCGTTCCTGGTCCCTATCCCCAGGGGTTATGCCGATATTGGCCTCCTTGAACTTTTCATGGGCAATTTCAGCGTCCGGGAAGTCCGTCTGGACAGCCCCACCCTCAAGCCAGTTGATCCGGATGGCATCCCCGAGCCATGGGACATCAGGATTGCGTCAGATAATACTTCCACAAAGGCCAATGTTCAGCGTTTGCTGATTCAGAAAGGCGACATTTTCTGGGAAAAAGGGGCAAGCTCCCTCGGGCTTGAGCAAATAAATCTTTCCGCAGCCCTGGCCGGCCAGCAGGAAGCCGAGCTCAAGGGCGATTTTTTGCTCAAGGCCGGCTCCAAAATCTCCGGCAACCTGGCCTTCAGAAGCAAAATTCACTATTATTCCCCCAATTTGACATTCAGGCATACAACCATAAGCTTCACCCCTCTCAAATGGCCCCTGCCAATTCCTTCCGGCCCCTTGCGCCTTGGATTTGGCGGGGCCCTGAATACCGCGACATCCCTGTTGCGCATCGCGGATTGCAATATCGACTGGCCCGGGACAAGCGTGACGTTAAAAGGCGCGGCAATTATGGACAATGGTTCGATTTCCGCTGAACTTGCGCTTGAAAATCTACCGACAGACGCGGAAAGGAAATCAGAAACGCAGCCCATGCGTTTACAAGGTTTTCTTGAAAGGCAGTCGGAAGACATGCGTCTTGAGGAAATGGCCATCCAGATCGGGAATATTTCAGGTTCTGGCGAGATTGTGCTTGAACATGACGGAGAAAGGCCCACAATTGGCGGCAGGATAAATTTTGGAAAAATATTCCTGGGGGATGTGCCAATTTTATTCGGAGCCTTTGGCAGGATCGCAAAAACCGCGGCGTGGCCGCGCACAAATGTGCGCGTAGCCTGTGAGGCCATAACGGGGAATGGCCTTGCCGCACAGAAGCCCAGATTTGACCTTGTGGGAGGCGCCGGCAAATATGATTTGAAAAATTTGTCGTTCAGGGCCTTAAACGGCCGGATAGAGGGCATGGTCCATCTGGATTTTTCCGATAATTCATGGCGCGTCCTGGCAAATGGCAAAAAAATCTCGATCGCGAGGCTGCCGTTTTGCAGGGAAGCCAGGGGAAAGGCCAATTTTCAGCTGAAGGCCAATGGAAACAAACTGCCCAATCCAGTCCTGGAAAGCGTGTTCAATCTGGAATTCGACAATTTTCAATGCAGGCCGGCAAACAGTTTTCTGAAAATTCTTGACGGACCGGCCGGAAGGATTTTTGCCACAACATTTGGCATTGACAAATTGTCGGGCAAATTGAGCATGAAGGACGGGAATCAGGGCCAGATTGACATTACAAGAGCTCAAAACGAGGCCATGAATGTTGACGGAACCATTACATTTACGCTTGAGCCTTTTACCCTGGATGGCAAAATGGTTGTGCATGGGCAAAATGGCAATACAGGACTGGATTTTTTCTGGCCGATGGTGTATAATCCGGCTATTCAGTAACAAGCAGTCTGGCAAGGCTTTACAAAAGATGCCGGCATTGACACGCAAGCATTTCAATGCCGAAGGTCGCCAGTCAAAAGGCGTTTTTTTTGACTGGCTTACGCAGCCTGGCGGCGCAAAATCCTGACGGATTTTATATGGAGAACGAATTCGCTCTCCATATATGGCATGGATGCGGTATTTGTCATTGAGCAATTTGAAACAATGTTGTATAGTCGGCCCGTTCAATCCTGAACGACAAAACCTTTATGGGCATCTGTCATGCATTCGAAAGCATACCCGGACGGTAAGGCATGTATCTTTTAATCGGCCTATTAATTGTAGGCGCATCTGTTGTAACCGGCTACACCATGTCGCACGGCCAATGGGGCGTTCTTTTCCAGCCAGCGGAATTCATAATCATTCTGGGTTGCGGACTTGGCGCTTTCTTTGGCTCGCAGACGAAGTACACGTTCAGCCTGATTGTCAAAAGCCTCAAAAATCTCTTTGCGGATCCGGGTTCGAGCAAGTCCCGCTATCTGGAGACACTGGCCTTGCTTTATGCCCTGTTTTCCAAAATGCACAGGGAAGGCGTAATCAGCATCGAAGGCGATGTGGAAAAGCCGGAATCGAGCGCGATTTTCAGCAAGTATCCCAACATTTCCAAAAACACCAAGCTCGTGAGTTTCATCGGCGACACGCTCAGGGTCTATCTCACGACGGGCGACCCGGCCGATATCGACAGCCTGATGGATGTTGACATGGAAACCATGCGCGAGGAGGGGATGCTGCCGGCCCACTCCGTTTCCCACATGGCAGAATCAATGCCTGGCATGGGTATCGTTGCCTGCGTTCTGGGCGTTGTTCTGGCAATGGGCAAGATCACCGAGCCGCCTGACGTGCTGGGCCATTACATTGGCGCCGCCCTTGTCGGCACATTTTTCGGTATTCTGTGCTGCTACGGCCTCTTTGGCCCCATGGGCGCCAAGCTGGAAAACTTTGTTTCGGAAGAACATTTTTATTTCAACGCCATCAAGGAAGCTGTGGCAGCAGCTATCCGAGGTTCCACGCCCCTTATAGCCGTTGAATACGGACGCAGGGCAATACCCTATCCTTATCGTCCAACCTTCCCCGAAATGGAAGAAAAGCTCAGAAGCGGTTAGAAAATAGATGATTGCGCGGGGCTTCGGCCCCGCGCCACGGGAGAAAAAACATGAGCAGCGCATGGAAAGTTGCCTACGCGGACTTTGTTACGGCCATGATGGCCTTTTTTCTTTTATTGTGGGTTCTCAACATGGTTCCACCGGAAACAAGGGCCGGCCTTGCGGCCTACTTCAGTGGCGAAAGAAATTTTGATTCCAGCGCCACTTCTCCTGTTTCCAACAATCCCTTTATCCAGAACACGGACAAAATCGACACCCGCGATCTGAAAATCAGCGAAGTCGAAAAATCGCATTACGCGATTGCCCAGAAAATCAAACAGATGCTGATGGCGGACGCCGTGCCGCAGAGTTCGTCCGGCATTAGCGCGGATGATGTGGGTGTGCAATTGAGAGTCAATTCCGACGTCATGTTCCGCCCGGGCCAGGTCACCCTGCAGCCGGAAGGCATGAAAGTTCTGAACGAAGTTCTGGACATCATGAAAGAATATAATTTGTATCTTGTTGTGCGCGGCCATGCCGACAGTGGAGAAGCCAGAACGCCATTTGATTCCGCCTGGGAGCTTTCCGGTGCCAGAAGCGCCGCAGTTTTGCGCTATCTGGCCGAACACGGAATCAAGCCAACAAGAATGCGCGGCGTGGCTTACGGGGATACCAGGCCGCTCAAGCCCGGCCTTTCGGAAGAAAGCCGCGCTGTCAATCGCCGTGTCGAATTTTTCTTTCATCGTCCCGAGGTCATGTCCTATAGCGTTGTTTATTAAATGGCTTCAAGAACCAGAGCTGACGAAGCCGCCTTTGCGCAAGGTCTGACTCAAAGCAGGGAAGAAGCGAAACGTCTGATAATGGCCGGCCGCATTGCATTTGCAGGCGACCGGCCATTATC
>VSMX01000127.1 GCA_009773975.1 Desulfovibrio sp.
ACTCCCTGGTGTCGCGTCAAGCGACAATAGCCGCAATCCCGAAAGGGATTGCGCGCCGCCAAAGGCGGCGTAAGCAAGGCAAAACCGCGTTTTTTGCCTTGCGTTCTGCAGGCTTTCACGACAGTAAATGCCTGACACCCCACTAGTGTCGCGTCAAGCGACAATAGTCGCAATCCCGAAAGGGATTGCGCGCCGCCAGAGGCGGCGTAAGCGAAGCAAAAACCACGTTTTTTGCTTCGCGATCTTCAAGTTTTTACGACAGTAAAAACTTGACATGCCACTAGACCCGCATCCTGAGCGGGAATGAAAATGCTATGGCGCCCGTTGGGCAGCTGGTGCGGCAGTTGCCGCAATGCCAGCACTCGTCCCCAAATTCGACAAAAGGTTTTTCCAGCTCGCCGATTATTTTCATTTCAAGCACATAGCCCGGGCAGTCATCGACGCAGGTACCGCAGCCCTTGCAATGGCCGCAATGGAAACAGCGGGCAGCCTCTGCCATGGCCTGGTCGGCAGTGAAACCCAGATTGAGCTCCGCGAACGACTTTTCGCAGTCATTGAGCTTTTCCTTTTGCGGATTTGCGCGCTCATACTGGTCAATGCCGTAAATTTCGGAAAGCGGCACAACGTATGGATCATGCAGGCCAGCCATTTGCGGGCGCCCCTCAAGGATGCCCTCGTCGTTGAACACAAAGACGCCCGGGTCTTCCCCCGTAAGCCAGGCATGGGCTGCAAAGGCGGCGCGCCGGCCGTCGCCAATGGCCCGCGCAATCGAGGCCGGCCCGGCGGAAATGTCGCCGGCCGCGAAAATTCCGGCCTGGCTTGTGGCCTGCTTTTCATCAACCTGTATCCACTTGCGCGGGGTGAGGGCAATATCGGGACATTCGGAAAGCAGAAAATCAAGATCGGGCTTCATGCCCACGGCAAAGATGACCGTATCGCAGGGCAGGGTACTTTCTCCGTCGGGTTCGGGCACAAGGCTGAGCTTGCCTTTCTCGTCAAAACTGCATTCGCGCACCCTGAAATAATCCGCGGCCGTAACCTTGCCGTTTTCCACGCGGATGCCGCTCATGGTACAGGAAGGATGAATCTGAATGCCCTCTCTCGCGGCCTGTTCGATATCCTCGGCTGGAGCGCGCATTTCGCCTTCCTTTTCCAGGCAGATGACATGGACGTTTTTCGCGCCCAGGCGCCTTGCGGTAAAGGCGCAGTCAAAACCCACGCCGCCGCCGCCCATCACGACCACGGTTTCGCCAATCTGGTGATGATTGAAGCCCATGGCCGAATCATGCAGAAATTCGCAAGCCCTGACTGCGGCATCCGCGCCCGGGATGGGCAGGGAATTTTCCCTGATCAGCCCTGTCGCAATGATCACGGCGTCATGGCGCGCCCTGATTTCGGCCAGGGAGATGTCTTCTCCAACCCTGGTATTGACCAGGGCCCTTACGCCATGCTCCAGGATTTGCCCGACTTCACGATCAACAATGTATCTGGGCAGGCGGAAATTGGGCACGCCGTAGCGCGGCAGGCCGCCAAGCACGGACCTGGCCTCATAAACGGTTGCCTCGTGCCCAAGCAGGGCAAGAAAGTACGCGGATGTAAGACCAGCCGGGCCGCCTCCGGCAATGGCGATTTTTTTGCCTGTAGCGGGACGGTTGCAGAAACGGCCGGAACCGCAGGCAGCGAAATCGGCGCAGGCCCTTTCCAGGGCGCGCGTGTTGACGCAGCCTTCCATGTTCGACCTGTTGCAGTTATCCATGCAGAAATGCGGGCAAACGCGGCCTGTAACGCCGGGAAAGGGATTTTTGGCGCGCAGGTAGCGCAAGGCTTCGGAAAATTCGCCCTTTTCGGCAAGCGCCTGCATTTTCTGGATGGAATTTCCGGCCGGACAGGCGTGTTCGCAGGGAGAAGTGCGGAACTGGTCCCTGAGGCGCGGACCATGGGCGACTGGTTCACTCAATTCACGGCTATATTTGGGAGGCATTGCTCTCTCCTTTGAAATTTCCTGAATTATTGGTCATGACAATTCCAGATAGCGCTAATTCCATAAAGAGGCCTCTTTTCCCCAGGTGAATACCGGGCCGCTGGCCGAGCGGCTGAGCAGCAGGGGTTTGGCCATTTCGGGATTGAGATTGGGGAATTCGCGCACGCGATAAACGCAGCGTCCGGATTCCTTGCGCTCCATTGTCGCCAGAATTGCCAATTCACAAATATTGAGAATCTCGCGGGATTCATGGCAGCGCATGAGTTCGCGCAGCGATGTCGCATAAAGCCTGGGCGTCTGGGTCTGCAGATAGCGAATTTTTTCGAGCGCCCTTTCCATGCCGGCCATGGAACGCCTGAAGCCCATGTAATAGTCCATGACATTGCGCGTGGCCTGTTCCATTTCCTGATAGCCGCAGGGCTCGTCTTCCGGCTCTTTCATGGGCGAGAAGATTTCGTCCTTCACATTTTTGGCCAGGTCTTCATCCAGCTTGCCTGTTTCCGTCATGCCCGCGGCCCTGATCGCGGCCTGGCGCCCCGCTTCGTAACCGCCGCACATGGCGCCGGAGCAATAAAGAAAGACGCTGCCGTTAAAGAGATTGGGCACGGTCGATTCAAAATTGTCGTTGACAGCGATCGCGCCGCCGAAAATAAGCTCGCCGATTTCCACCTCAAGCAATTTGTGCTGGAAATCAGTGCCCGTACAGTCGGCCCAGTCATTGAATGTTGCCTTGTCGCCGGGCATGAGAAAGTACTGAAGCTCATGCACGACTTCGGGATCCACATGGCGCATGTCCATATAAAACGGCGGCCCCGAACCTTCCATCTGTTCCTGGAAGGTGCCCTGGATCTGGTTGTTGCGCACGCCGTTTTCACCCATCGGATCGTACTTGAACATGAAACGTTCGCCGAGGGCGTTGATTTCGTGCGCGCCGGAGCTGTTGATGCCGTTCATGCCCGGACAGCCGAAGCCCTTGGGCAGCATTGTCGCGCGCTGGTAGGTATCGAGTTCTGTAACTGCGGCCCCCGCCTCGTAGCCCAGAACCACGCCCGCGCTGGTGTTGTAGGGATACATCCAGACATTGAAGGCGTTGTGGGTGGAATTGTCCGTGCCCCTGGTGGCCGAACGGCCCTGGGCGGAAACCACTGTCTTGGCGCGGATAATCACATATTCGCCGCTTCTTACATCCCAGCCAAGCACGCCGCAGGCCTTGCCGCCGTCCGTCAGGATGCGCATGGCCATGATGCGGTCCAGCACATTGACGCCGGCCTGGCGCACAATTTTGGCCATGACGCGCTTTATGGTCATGCCGTTGTCGATATGGCACCACCAGCGGCCAGGCTGGCCAAAGCCCTGGGTGCGCAAATGGCGGCCGCTCTTGTCGCGGCCAAAACTTACGCCCGCCGGCCCCAGAATATCCAGGAAATGGCGCATGTGGCTGTACCAGCCGTTGACCAGCATGTTTTTAGACCAGCCATTGAGGGGTTTGGAATAAAATTTCACAAGATCGTCGGCCGTGTCAAAGGGTTCCCCTGCCTCGTCCAGAACAGCCATGTAATGATCGTTGCCGCCGCCTATGCAGCCCGAGCTTTCCAGCTTGCCCTTGTCGATAATAAGCACATCCTGGCCCTGCTCCTTCGCTCCAAGGGCCGCTCCGCAGCCGGAAGCGCCCGAACCGATAACCAGAACGTCAGTTTCATAACATGTGCCCAAAGAATGCTTTGCGCTTTTCATGCCCCCACCCTGATAAAAGATTTATGCGCGAACGCGCCTTGCGGATTTGTGAATAAAAAATCATTCATTGGGTGTTCATTGTCAAATCAATTAAAATCATTTACTGTTGCATTTCATCAAACACAGGGAGCCGACGCCCATGATCGAGGAACTGAACGGCGATTTTTTGCAATGGCTGCGCGGATTCTATTTTATCGCCAGAACAGGCAGCGTGCGCAAGGCGGCTGAGCTTATGCACCGCAATCCGTCCACGGTCAGCTACCAGCTGCGCTGCCTGGAAGAACAGCTTCAGACCGTGCTTTTTGACCGGCACAAAAAAACCTTGCGCATAACACAGGAAGGCAAGGAACTGCTTGGCTGGGCGATTTCGACATTCGAAACCCTGAAAAGCCTGCGCTCGTCTGTGGGCAATGCCCGCGGAGAACTGCAGGGCGACATTCGCATGTCGGGAACATTGCCCATAATAACCCTTGCGGTTGAAGCCATCACCGACTTTACCAGGAAACACCCCAGGGTTTCCCTGAGCATCGAGCGTGGACTGGCCCATGAAGTTCGGCGCCAGGTAGCCGAAAGCGAGGTGGATTTCGGTCTTTTGCCGGTAACGGAGAAACAGGAAAAGGAAAAGCTGGACATAGTGCTCAAGGCAAGACCGCTCCTGCTTTTCCACTCCGACAATCCCTGGAACATTCCCAAAGTTCCCGATGTGGATGATTTGCGCCGTTTGCCATATGTGGACTGCTCAATGCACGAATGTCCCGACGACCTGGATACCAAGGTGGCGCTCTATGGCGATTTCAGCCATAAAAACGCGGTGATTACGGTGAACAATTTTCATCTGGGCATGCGCTTTATCTGGCGCAAGCTTGGCGTTGCCATCATGGACGAGCTTTGCTACCAGGCGACAAATTTCGGGGCGGAATGGTCGTCAATCACGGCCGTTGCGCTCGATCATCTGCTCCCCAACCGCCTTTACGGCATCCTCACCCGCCGCAACAAACACATCAGCCCCCAGGCGGCCGCGCTTATCGGCGCCTTGCGCGATTATTTCACCAGCCTGCCGTCCGTAAATCCGGAAGATGCGTGGCAAAGGGCCAGGCAACAATAAAAAAACTGTTTTCACAAGCTTCAAACAGAAAAGGCTGCCAGGAAAATCCAGACAGCCCTTTTCATTGTTTGTGAAATTGATGGCTAGAATATCATGGCGCCAACTGTCATTGTAAGCGCCGCAATCACCAGCCAGGCCATCAGGATGACCGCTGGCGCGGTTTTCCAGATTGCGGCCGCGTCCGACCATTCGTTGCCGTGCAAAAGGGCCGCGCTGGCGCTGGCCGCAGGCGTAAGAAAGGCAATGTGCACGCTCATTACAACCATTATCAGGGCAAGACTCGGGTCGGCGCCGGATGCCTGGCAATAGCTCAAAATTATCGGCATCAGGGCTACGCCTGTGGCGCCGTTATTCATGAACTGGGTAACGACAACCGCCACCGCGCCTATTATCAGGGCAAAGGTCAGCGGCGTGCTTGATTCGAAGACAGGCTGCATTATCTGCATCAAAAAGGCGGTGATGCCAGCATCCTTCGAGGCCATGGCAAAACTTAGCGGCTGAACCACGGCAAGCAGCAGCACAATGCCCCAGGTAACGCCGGAATCGACCATTACCTTGAAATTGAGCAGCTTTTTGCCGTCAACCTTGATGGCCGCCATGATGGTTACCAGCAAGACCACTATGCCTGTGTTGCCAATCGAGCGCAAAAAGCGGGTTACAAAGAAATCTTTTGGCAAAAAATTGGGCGCAAGCAGCAGAATGACCAGCAGGAAAAGGAAGACCAGAACTGTCTTCTGCACGCGGCTCAGACACAGGGCGCCTTCGGTATCCAGCTTTTCGGTTTCAAGATGCAGCAGCTTGCTCATGTCCGGCCGGAAAATATACTTGCCCAGCGCAATGAAGGCCAGCGCGCAGCCAATGCAGATAAGCAGGGCCAAAAGCATGTATTTGGCATAGTCAATATGGACGCCGCTCATATTGGCATACGCGCCCAGCACTGTTAGCGGCACCTGCTTGAAAGGTATCATGCACATGCCCACCTGGGCGGCAAAAACTATGGCAAAGACCATCATTGTGGGGTAGCCCTCGCCTTTTTTGTAGCCGCAGGCATCGCACACGCCGTACAAAATCGACCAGCCGATGATGGCCGCGGGAGAGGCCGAGGTCAGGCCGCCGAGAATGAAAATCGAGCCCATAAAGACAAAGGTGAAGAGCCAGGGCTTGCCACGCACAAATTTGCGGGTAATAAACCAGAGCGAGATGAATTTTGAAAGGCCGTAATAGTTGATTGTGGCGCAGAAAACAAAGATGAAGAACATCATCTGCACAATCGGATCGCCAAAGCTTTTGTTGAAGAGCTGAACCGGCTTCATGCCGCCTATCAGCATGAGGGCCAGAAGGCCGGCAAGGCTTGGCCAGACGATTTCAATGAATATCCAGCCATACAAAATGCCCAGAAAGATGCCTATAAGATTCATGCCCAGCGGCGTGAGAGGCCCGAAAGGAGCCATTTGTCCAAAGCCGAACATGATCAGAAGACAGATACAGGTATGCACCCAGTACATTGGCGAAGAGCCGCCTGCAGGTGCGGCCTTGGCCGCTGCGTTCCCTGACATGGTTTTCCCCCTTGGTTTGTCCGCGTCCAGCCCAAATTGCCCTGTTTCATTGCGGCAATGCTCCAATGGACGCTTGGGAAAAATTTATCTAGCCAGGACGCTGTTTGGTCAAACAGAAAAAAACAACATACTGTTTGATTTTTTTAAACAACCTCATTCAGAAGCAGTCTTCACATAGTGAATTTTGTTCTTCCGCAAGGAAGATGGGTAAATTACTGATCTTCCAAATTTTTACTAAACAATATTTAGCAAAGCTGCTACACTGCATGGCATGGAACTACCAAGCA